>JAJDDE010000155.1 GCA_029260475.1 Phycisphaerales bacterium
GAGAATTCGCCTCGAGTAAGGCCGGTACAGAGCAAGGGCAAGAGCTGCGCTCTGTGTATCCAATACGATGGCGTGTTCGGGCCTGACCGCTCGTGCATGCCTTTGACCAGTCAGACAGCTGCCCGAGCTAGAGTGGGTCACCGATCCGTGGAGAAAATGCCTAATGTCGAACACACCGCTCTGGATGAAGATTGGTCCCGGTCCCCAGCACGGGTTCGAGATCGACAACGTCCGCATCCAAGACATCGAGAACGCAGAGAGCGGCGGTGTCCTGATCACCCGGTTGTTCACCGGCATGGACATCGGGCTGTCGTACCGCGCCAACCGCTGGCGCGTTACCGAAGAGCTCCACGGATTCATCCACACCGTCTACCTGCGTGGTTTCAGCATGAAGCCAAAGAGCGGGTTCATGGGCGTGGATGCCATCCGCAACCCGGGCAACGCTCGAATGACCAGAGAGCGATTCCCCCAGATGTCAGAGGAAGAGGTCGAGTTCTGGAAGCCGTGGACGGGCAAGAACTACAAGATGGGCAAGCCGGGGATCTACTTCGCCAAAGAACACATGTACTACATCAACGAGCCTTGGGACTTTGCCCTGGACAAGCACTGCGGCCCGCCGGAGATCAAACGCGTCACCTTCCACTCCCGGCTTGTAAGGGCCTTGGACGAAGGTGGCGTGCCTTTCGACCCGATCAAGCACGACGGGAGCGACTCGCATGTCCGCGTGCCCATCGAGCACATGGATCAGGCGATGAAGGCCGTCAAGGAGACACTCGAGATCGAGCAAAAAGAAGTGCGCAAGAGAGTCGAAACGGGTGACTTTGAGACACCCGAATGGCGCTGACACTAATCGAGACATGCGGCGGCCATGTCCCAACTAGTGACAAAGCAATAGTGCCGCTGGAAAAAATAGAGCGACGGAAAAACGCCACGAAAACAGCCTCAAAACGGCTCGAGTTCGCCAGAAATCATGCTCAAAAGGCATGATTTGACGTTTGCAACGCCTCCAAAGCGTCCAGATTGGCGGTTTCGGGGTGCATTTCCTGCAGGCCTGCAGATATTCAGGCTTAGGAATGTCGATCGCTGCCCGCGAGTTCATGGGCCATGGGCACCAAGCAGACGACAGTGAGTACCTAAACGAACGACATCCCGGTTGAGAGGCTTCCAGAAGCGGGATACCGGCAGCACTCGCTGCCATGCTTTCATTCCTCACGCTGGCCCGCAATTGGGCCATCACCTACTTCATAATAGAAGTCGCCACGCAAGCGGTCGCAATGTCCCGCGAAAGCAACTGTTCTTCTGTGTCTTGAGGGTGCGCATCACTGGCAAGGGTGTTAACGAGCTTGAACAACTGCCGCGAGTCTTCTTGAGATTCAATCGCTTGTCGCATCTGACTTGTTGATAACGTAGTGGATGGGTCATCTAACTGCCTGAGACTCGGCTGCAGCGCTGTACTCACCGTTACGCAAGAATATGACTCGCCGGGTTCATACCAAATACAGATCAGATATTTGCGATTTGCGATTTTTTTAAGGTACATTTTCCCGCCGAATTCGACCGTTTCGATTGCAAAGCCTCGAGACTGAAGAACGGTCTCAAAGAAATGATCTGTCACATTTTCGAATCGCTCTCTCTTCATGGTGCCAGCACGCTCAGTTCTCCCGGATGCCGACTTTGATAGTATCTGAGCATGTTTTGTTCCATTTGATAAAATGGGCTTCGTTTTTACCGAGTGGGATCGATCCCAATGTCCACTCTTTGACGTCCAGATTGCATTTGCTCAAGCATCCATTTACGATTATGTTGCATCATTTGCGATGTTAGATCATCTCCTGAAAAATCTGCACCTTCGAAGTCTGGCATGTCATTGAGCCTTTTTGCTCCAGGAAATACTGATACTGCGACCTCTACTCGATCCATGGTTTTCCCAATCATGACAGGCCCCCGCCCGACCGTATTTGACGTAATCGCGCCCTTGGGAAGCGGCGCATCATCCGCAAGGCCGAGGATTCTCGCGCTGCCCGTGCCTCTCGAGAACGGAGTGCCGGCAGCGCTCGCTGTCATGCGTTCACCCTTCAGGCTGGTCCGCTACTCTACTACTACATCTCATCCATGAAAGAGCCACGTCTCGCATGCAGTTCTAAGGAAAACCCGTCCGGTACGGTCCCTCTCCCGATCTGAAAGGAAATTTCTTTTCTAGAACTCAGAAGCAGATCCACTCTTGAGGGCGATGGAAATGAAATGCTTATCACCTGAGTATCTATGCATCCGCAAAGTGCGTCTCTCCATAGACCGCTCCCGTTGGCATATCGTCCAACTGCGGGGTTATCGATTTGTATGTCGCAGAGTACCGTTAAAATGTAATCGAGGAACTGGATCTGAATATAATCCGCAACAAATGTTACTGCTTCGATGTCCTGACCTTGTAGGCGGGACAAAAAATGATCGTTCATGCTAATTCCATGGATAGTGATACCAGGGGTCGGATGGTGGTATAGTGCGTCCGGTGTGGGGATTTACCACTTGCCTTTTTTCGTTGCTGTATGATAGCCGCTGGATATGGCCTGGGCCTTTGGACGACGCCTCCATCATGCGAAGTTCAGCGACATTGGGGTGAAGTCCTGGCCCACCGCCTTCGCCCCCCATGTATCGAATTCCTGGTGATCGTGTGGAAGCACGGGCTGTCCCTGTGGGTACGGCAACTAGATCACCTCCGGGTGTCCCAATGAACGATGGACCATCGATCAGATTCACCGGATCCGATATCGCATCGCTTCCACGCCGAACGGTATTCGACGTAATCGTGCCCTTGGGAAGCGGCACATCATCCACCAGGCCGAGGATACGCGCGCTGCCTGCGCCGCACGCAAACGGTGCGCCCACGAGCGTGCTATACGCGAAGCTCCTCAAGACGCCGCCCGTGATCTCTGGATCACCGGCGAGCACCCCCTCGACCACATCGGCCCCGCTCTGGTACATCGAGCCGAGCATGCCATCCATCGCTTCCTGATCGTTCGTGGCCATCATGTGACCGAACCGCCAGAAACCTGACTCCTGACGGCACCGGAACCGTTCGTATGCCGAGTCGTCGCCATCTGGCGATCGACACGCGTGGATCTACTTTTGGATAAGCGGTTGACTGGGTCTTGCCTGCAGGCCTGTAGTAATTCTGATTCTCTCGCGAGACCGCTTGTCCTACTCGACTAACCGTTCAACTGCTTTCTAGCTGATCCTGACATGCTCAGCGATGCAAGTGTCTAGGTACCCACGGGTGTCCTTGCTCAATCGGCCGAGTCCCATGAGCGTGGCGATCTCTTTGGCAGGATCCTCAGCGCTGAGCACATGCGTTTGCTCGCGGATGAGTCCGATGATCTCCGCTTGTGGCACGTCGCGCGGCGGACGCGTGAGGCGTGATCGATATGGGAGCACTTCCTGGTAGCTCCCCGGCCTCCAGACGAACGTATTGTCGTTCTCCAGCCGGAGTTCGCAGTCCCCGATGCACGACATGACACGCTCCTGGATCCTCCTGCCCGCGCGCTGCCAACCGTAGCGCTTGGTGATGTCACGGTAGAGCATGGTCTCCGAGATGGGGCCTTGCGCCGCGACTACGTCACTGATCAGGTGTGTGAGACTCGCGGTGTGTGATGACTCGAAGAATAGGGATGGATCACACTTGTACGAGGGTGCCTCGGTCTCCTCGGTCGATGTGTGGACGTTACTTGGTGAGGGGCTCGTGACCAAGTCCGTCGCGTACACCTCCTGTGCTTCGAGGTCTTCCTCGGTTTTTTGGAGGGCATCTAGAGACGGGCTGTGCTCTTCTTCATCCTCGTCCTCATCGAACGCCGCTGGATCGCGCACTGAATCGTGAGCATCCGATTCACGCGCGGCCTCCACTTCCTCGATCGCCTTCGCCCGGCTTGTCTCGAGAAGCTCCTTCAGCTTCTCGTCGATGTGGTCCAGAACCTCATCGGGGTGCATGAACCAATCGGTGGACCAGATCCGCAGGATTTCCCAGCCGAGGTTTCGGAGCACGCCCTCGCGAACCTGATCCCGGTCGCGCGCGGTCGCGGAGCGATGGTAGGTCAGGCCGTCGCACTCGATGCCCGCGAGATACGCCCCCGCCTTGTCGGGATGGACCACTCCGAGATCGATCCGGAACCCGGAGACACCGATCTGGGTCCGTACTTCCCAGCCGCGCGACTGGAGGGCGTCGGCGACCGCGGTCTCAAATGGGCTGTCGGGGGGTCCGAGCGAGCCTTCGTCGAGCGTCGCCAGCGCGACGGATCCGCGCTCGGCGTAGTCGAGGTAGCTCTTGAGGTGCGTGACGCCCACGCCCTTGGCACGTCGCGTATCGATGTCTTCCGAGGAGATCGACGAGAAAACGTGGAACTCCGACTTCGCGCGAGTCACGGCGACATTGAGACGCTTCTCGCCGCCCTCACGGTTCACGGCTCCAAAGTCCATCGCGAGCTTACCAGCGTGATCGGGGCCAAAGGTGATCGAGAAGACCATGACGTCGCGCTCATCACCCTGCACGTTCTCCAGGTTCTTCACGATTACCGGCTCCTCGCGTTCATCCGAGAAGAACCACTCAAGATGCGGACGCTCAGAGCGTTTGGCGTCCAGCAAGTCGAGGATCAGCTCCTGCTGCGGCGCGTTGAACGTGATCACGCCGATCGAGAGACGGTCCTGTTCCGGGAGCGTGACCCACTCCTCAAGGCGCCGGGTTACGAAGTCCGCAACAGCGCGTGCTTCGATCTGGTTTGTCCTGCCCGTACCGCGTGCGTAGACGCCCTGAACACGATGGAAAACGACGGCCGCAGACTCCGTCTCAGGTGAGGGAAAGGTCACCAGACGCTGCCCGTAATAGTGGTGGTTCGAGAAGGCGATGAGGCTCTCGTCCCGACTGCGATAGTGCCAGTTGAGCTGGTGGAGCGGCAGACCGGCGGCGGAGGCCTCGTCGAGGATGCTGGGCAGGTCGCGCTCGTGTGCTTCGAGGTCCTCGCTCTCAGTGTCGTCGGTGCGCCCGAAGAAGTTGGTTGGCGGCAGCTGCTTGGGATCGCCGACGATGATGGATTGTCGTCCGCGCGCGATAGCGCCGATCGCGTCCCACGTCGTGATCTGCGAAGCCTCGTCGAAGATGACCATATCGAAGGCCGCCTGCTCGGCGGGCAGGTACTGGGCGACGGAGAGCGGAGACATCAACACGCAGGGCGTGAGCTTGGTGAAGGCCTCGGGCATGCCTTCGATCAGGCCACGAATCGATTCGCTCGGACGCTGCAGGCCGAGTTGGTGTCTGAGCAGCCCGAGTTCGGACTTCCTCGGTACGTCGTCGCGCGCGGGGAGATCGTGGGAGATGACCCGCCGGACCTGGTTCGCGACGAGCTGCTGGATCGAGTCGATGAGCGACCGGAACTTCTCGATCTGGTCTTCCTGTTCCCACCGCACGAAGCCGCGCAGTTTCGGCTTCTGGTCGATCGCCAGCGGCAACCACCAGTCGAAGTACGCGACGAGGAAGTCATTCACAGGATCGTCAATAGCACCGGCGGAGAGCGCCTCGACCATCGGTCCCAAGCCGCGCCCTTCGGCCTCCTGCTTCAGGTGCGACCACTTCACCCAGTCGTTCAGTTTGGAGGCACTCTTATGGAGGAGCTCGACGGTGTCTACCAAGGCTCGCAGGGATCGCGTCGACGGTGACCCCTTCGCGAGTGATAGGAATCGCTTCTCGGAACTCTTGAACTCGGCGTGGAGTTCGGAGAATTCCTTGCCGGCGAGGGCGAGTGCGCACGATCCGCGGTTCTCCGGAAGCAACTCGCTCATCCTGGGCTGCAGGCTCTCCGAGGAACCGGCGACCTGGCACAACCTGGAGCACGAGGCGTGCAACGCCCGCGCGAGGCGCACGGCGTCGGCCATCAGCTCAGTGTCCGATTGCAGCCCATCGAAGCCGGGCAGGTCGCTCGCGGAGCTCGCGGACACGGTACGAAGCGCGTCCTGGGCTTGCATAAGCGCAGCGATATCTTGCTCGGGTGCGGCCTTGCCTTCCTTCGCGTAACTCTGGAGAAGTTTGCGCACCCGCATCTTGCCGAGCATCGACAACGGCCAGAGTCGTGTGCTCTCCTTTCGCCACTCCTGGTCCAGGTCGTCGAGCGGCATGCGCAGCACGTCCTGGTCGTCATAGCTCGCCTCCAGGTTGGACTGAGCAGCCCGGTACACTTCGATTGCGGCACCCAGCTCGGCGACAGAGCCGTCGAGGTCGTCCAGTTTCCCACCCGCCGCGAAGCGCATGTCGTATGGTGCGACGCCCTCGATCGCTCCGGCCACGCCTGCAAGGGACTGGAGCATCTCGCCGCTGACATCCGTGTCCTCCGGCAAGCCCAGAAGTTCCCCGAGGCACCGACTGGACGCGATCAAGGCGTCAGCGTTCTCGCGCAGGCGCGCGCCCGACTCCAGCAGCTCGCGTTGCCACGCGAAGGACCACTCGGTCTGCGCCACCAAATCGAGCGGGCCGCACGAACGGACCGAGGCGTGCGCCAACGCGAGGCGCTCCGCGAGATTGATCAACGCGTTCAGGCTCTCGCGATCGTGGGACTCAGTGCCCGCATACTTGAGCGAGAACTTCGGCTGCTTCCCGCTCACGAAGCCGATGCCCTCGAAAACGCTCCTGCCGTGGCTTCCGGGCTCGTGCAATTCGGTGACGTACTGGTTCAGCTCGTCGCGATGAACGCTCAACGAATCGGTCAGCCTGAGCCACTCGGATTCGTTCGCGGTCGACGACCGATCCCAAGCAGCACCCAGCTGGGCGATGACCGATTTTCGGTCCGACTTGTTGGAGTGCAGCTCTAGGCACGCGTCGGAGAGGCCATACGACTTCAACCTGCGATGGACGACGTCGAGCGCCGCAGCTTTCTCCGCAACGAAAAGAACGGTCTTCCCGTGCGCGAGACAGTGCGCGATCATATTGGCGATGGTTTGGCTCTTGCCGGTGCCGGGAGGGCCAATGACAACGAAGTCTTTGCCCTTTTCAGCTGCGACGATCGCCGCCAGTTGCGAGCTGTCCGCCGGGAGCGGCGTGTAGATCTTTGCGGGGTCGACCTGCTCGTCGATGGTGTCGGGCGTTGGGAAATCCTCGGTGCCGTCGCTGAAGGGCTCGGTGGGGTTGTCGAGCAGGTGCTTGACCAGGCGGTTGTTCTTCAGACTATCGGTGCGGTCGACGAGGTCCTTCCACATCAGATACTTCGCGAATGAAAAAGTTGACAGGGCTATCTCTTCGACGACCTCAAACCCCTGCACGTCGCGTACCGCGTGCTGCACGAGTGAGAAAATCTGCTTGATATCGAGACCGGAGTGGTCCTCAGGGAGCTTGCCCCTGAGCGCTGGTATCGACAGGTCGAAGTCGCGCTCGAGGAACTCGAGCAGCGTCTGATTGAAGACGACGTCATCCTGATGATGCGAGAGGAAGTATTTCGAGTTCGCCGAGCGCCGACTCAATTTGATAGGCAGCAGCAAGAGCGGTGCCCGGTACGACCGCTCGTCGTTCGGGCTCTTCTTCCATCGCAGGAATCCAACGGCCATGAAGAGTGTGTTGGCGCCGCCCTCCGCAAGATCGCTCTTAGCCTTGCGAAAGAGTGTTGTGAGACGGGCCTGGGTCTCCTGGCCAGTTTCCGCGGAACAGACCTGCCCTCGCCCGAACGCCGTCTCCGCGAACTCCAGCTCGATGTCCTTGCCAGTCTGCTCGCGGTAGATCTTGGGATCCCGGTTCCCGATCGGGTTCTCGTCCTTGATCGAGATCACCCGGAATTTGTCGCCCGCGGCGAGTGAGTCCTCGAGTGCGGCGACATCGGCACAGATCAACCGTAGCGTCTGACGCGTTGACGAGAAGTTGAGCAGGCGGTTGCGGAGCGAGAGATCGAGCAGCTTCTTCTGCCACCGATCGAGACGGCTCTCTGGAGTCGACGTCAGCACCTCAACGAATTCCGGCGGCAACTCACCGAGGGACGGGGGTTCCGGGAGCGCAGGCGGCGCAACGGTGTCGTCGGTCGTGTTGTCCGCGTGCGTCTCGGAGTCGCGGTTAGAAATCGGTCGGATGCCCGCCGCCCGCGCCCGGGCGATGTCGACCGCCATATGGAACGGCTTCTCAGCGTCATCCTCGAGCTGCACCTCGGCGTTGGCCATCGCCTGGGCGAATGACACCGTCGGCCGATGAGTGAGCAGCGTCGTCTCGAGGACTTTGAGTTCTTTTCCAGCGACCGCCTTGCGCACCTCCGCGACATCGGATTCAATCGTGAGGGGGAAGGTTTTGTCGACGACCCACACGCCAACGAATGCATGCCCGCGCGTGAAAACGACAACGGGGTTGAGCCCAGCAGCCTCATACGCGGCGGCGAGGAGAAGCGTGGTGTCCAGGCAGGTGGCGAGGCCGGTTTCCTTGATCACACCCGGGTCGCGGATCTTCTGACCCTGCCGCTCGAACGACCTCGGGGGCTGCGCGTACGACAGGCCCATGCCGCTGATCGCGGACCAGATCGCCGCAGCCAACATGTACGCACGACGCGGATCACGGGACTGGTACCCGTCGATTGCTCCCTTATGATCGGAACGCTCCAAGAGGCGAGCGGCCTCCTTGAGGATGGACGCGACAGCGGCGTGATTCGGCGACACGAAGGCCGCGAGGATCTGCGCCATCTCGCCCGAGCCGCCCCACTCGTCGCGTGCTAGGAGCTCGATCGAAACGACTTGCTCGGCAATGACGTCAGCGCCCTTCACGATCTGGAAGGTCAGTTGTCCATGCTCGGCTTCGTTGAGCTTGTCAAGCACGCCGTAGTCGAGCGTGACTTGTCGACCACCGACCTCGACTGTATCTCCGGCGGGCACCCGGTCGATGTTCCACTCCTTGGGCCGTATGAACGCCGGCTGTGGGGTGAGCCTCAATCGCACATCAGTCAGTGGTTCTGTAGTGTCGTTGCGGATCGAGATCCGTTTGATCACTGGCACCGCGTTCTGCGCTGCAGCGAAAGTGGTCTTCGTGACCACGCTTGCGTCAATCGACGGGGAGACATGAGGCTCAGAATTCGGCTGTTCCATAATGCACCAGCAAGTCTAAGACTCATCACAGGCCGAGTAGCGAACAAACGCTTCCGACTCGGATGACTGGACTGCCACACAATACCTGCTTCTAGCAGAGCCCCTCCGGTTAGTACCCCCCAACTGACTAGAGATCACACGAGCATATCACAAGCCCTTCTCGATGACCGTCGAGCGTCGCTCCCTTGTGAATGAGCTGGCCGCAGTAGAGATATAAACATCGCGACATGACACGTAGCCCAGCATTCGTGGCTCCTGCCGCAAGACGTCGATGGGCGCCCAAGAGTCCCTACTCGGCCTGGCCTTCGTCCCGACTGTCCAACGCCGCGAACTTGGCCTTCATGGTCGGGTTGTTGTGCGTCAGCTTTTTGATCGTGACGTCCTGCGCTTTGTCATTCGCGAGCCGGAGATTTCGCCCGGAGCTGAGCAGGGCGTCCTTCGTCTTTTGCAGATGACTGATGGACTTGTCGATCTCGTCAATCGCGTCCTGAAACTGGCGGGTAGCGAGGTCGTAGTTTCTGGCAAACCCCGTCTTGAATTTGTCCAGCTTCTCCTCGAAGTTGGTGATGTCTGTGTTCTGTGATCTGACCAGCGCAAGCTCGGCCTTGTACTCAAGAGAGTTCATCGCGGCATTGCGAAGCAGCGTGATCATGGGGAGGAAGAATTGCGGCCGGATGACGTACATCTTCGCGTATCGGTGGGACACATCGACGATCCCGGTGTTGTACAGCTCACTGTCAGGCTCGAGCAGTGACACGAGAATCGCGTACTCGCAGCCTTTCTCGTTGCGGTCTTTATCCAGCTCCTTGAAGAAGTCCTCGTTCTTCTTCTTCGTCGCAGTGGTGTCGCTCTCGTTCTTCATCTCGAACATGATCGAGACGATCTCGGTCTCTTCCTCGTTCTTGTCTCTGAAGATGTAGTCGCCCTTGCTGCCCGAGGAAGCGTCGTTGTCCTTCTCGAAGTAGGCCCTGGGGAAGGCCGTCGCTCGCATGCCGTTGAACACCGCCTCGCAGTGCTGCTCAAGTGTTTCCCCGAGCATCTTGGTTGAGAGCTTGGCCTTCATATCACGCAGGCGCTCGATCGACTCGTCGCGATCTTTGATCTGGGTCTCGTACTTGTCCTTGAGAGCTTGCTCGCCGAGCTTTTTCTCAAGCTCAGATCGCTCAAGACCGCTCTTCAGATTGTCTCGTTCCTTCTCCACGACGCTCACAGCTTGGCTCACGGCCAGTTGCTGCGAGACTTCGTTGGCGTTGAGCTTGGCCTTCAGCTCTTGGATCTCGGAATCTTTCTTGGACGTGGCCTGTTGAAGCTCCTTGGCGTGATTGGCTTCGGTGATCTCGATCAGAGCTTGGTTGCCTTGCTTGGACTTCTCCAGCTCACCGGCGAGCGTGTCACGCTCCTTCTCCACGGCCTTGAGAGCTTCGGTCACAGCCAACTTTTGCTCCACTTCACTGGCGTCGATCTTGGCTTTGAGATCCTGGATCTCCGCATCCTTGGTTGCTGCGGCCTGCTGCATCTCGTTACTGATCACACTCTTGGCCAGCTCCACAGCGCCCTGCTTGTCCTTCTCGGCCAGAGCGAGCCGTTCCTGCAACTGCTGCTCAAACTCGTGGTCGCGGACCTGTTTCAAGATGTCTGCGTATCCGGCCTCATCGACCTTGAACGCCTTATTGCAGTGTGGACAGATAATTTCGTTCATAGTTGATTCGCTCACTGACAAGATTTTGATATCGACATTTCGCCTTCAGCACCAGTTGGCATGCTCTTTAACCGTCATTGAAGATGGCGCCGAAGATCAGCTTGAACTCTTTCTGTGGTGTGGGATCATTGCTCTCCGTGCAGGTCAGTTCTCTGCAGCATTCGAGGACCGCATCGGTCGTCGCCACTTGTTCACAGAAGGACTGAGCGCGGGACGGCTTGTCGGCACCAATAACGGTATCCGGGTAGTAGTCTTCGATCGCCCCACGATCTAGCACGTATATGTCCCGGCTCCGAAGCAACTCCAGAAGCCGATGTTTAAGCGCGAGCATCTCGTCGTCGTCGCTGTTCTGGAGCACGTCGAGGCGCTCGGATTTGCGTTGCCAGGCAAAGAAGGCCTCGACTGCTGCGGCGAGCTCCTCCTGCGTGGACTCGCCATCGGCGAGCTTGGTCCCTTGCTCGCAGACCCGTCGCCATAGCCCCCGAAGCTCGCCGGAGGCGTGGGCGTTCTTGGCGTCTTTGGTTGTCGGCCCATCTTCGTCCGGGACGACTAGCTCGTCGACCTTTTTAAGTAGGTTCGTGCGTGCGATTTGAATGTCCTCAGGTGGATCGATGTTGTCGAAACCGTTGACGAGCAGGTCTAGGTCCGCGATAACCGGCACCCGCATGTCGAAACGCGAGAAGAAGGTGCGGTAGCGCCGGATATTCCCCTTGCCGGTAATCCGAGCGAACACGAGCGGTTTCTGGGCAACGTCCCACGTTGGGTCCAGGGTCCGAGCAATGTGCGGCATGAGTAGGTAATCGCTGTCCCCCTCGACCAGGACCACGGTGTCGGCGAAGAACGCGGCGTTGTTGTTCTCGAAGCAGATGATCTGGAATTGGTCTTTGGCCGCCATATCGGCTAGATCAACCGGTTGGGCCTTGGTGAATGGGCGATCCGTTACTGCCTCGCCTGCCGTCTTCCGCAGCTTGACGAACGTCTCGGTAGCACCGGGCGCGAAGAACATCGGGGAGTGGGTCGTCACGATGACGTGGTGGTCCTGTGCGAACACCCGCAGCGCATCGAACAGGATGTGCTGGGCCTTGGGGTGCAAGAACAGCTCGGGTTCCTCAAACAGCAGCAGGTAAGAAGGTGGCGCGGGCTTGACCGGCCTACCGCCATCGGAATCTTCATCCCCCGCACCGCCACGGGCATCGAGCCGTGTTTTCAGTTCGACGTAGGACCGGAGGATGGAGAACACGATGGCGCGACGCAGCCCGTCGCCCTTGGTGTCGATCAGGCCATCGACGCCATCGTTGGCGTAAATGCGTGCAGACGAGAAGACCGTTTTAAGTTCGGGCGGTGGGATGGTGATTCGCAACGCCACACCGGCGAAGCTCTGCTGGACGTACCGCTCGACCGTCGATTCGATCAGCTTCACCTCGTCCAGCCGCTCGTCCAGCTCGGTGCCGTCTTCTTGCTGCACCCTGTTGAGCTTGGCGTTGAGCTTCTCGAACAGCTCATTCTCCTCGGCCAGCTCTGGCTCTACCGCCTGGAGCAGGATAGACAGCACCTTGCCGAAGGGCGTACTCTCGCTCGTCTTGATGTCGTCGGCCAGGTCCTTCACGGCCGGGATGTAGATCGGGTCCGGCAGCATCGGGTTGATGCTCTTGTCGATACCGGTGGGTAAGGCGTGATCGACAGCGACCTTCTGGTCGTCGGGCAGGGTGTCCCCGAACGCCTGAATCTTCCCCGTCATCGCGTCCTGGTTCATCGTCGCATCGACTTCACCGTCCAGCTCGGGGAAGACGTCAACGACCTTATCCACGAACGCCTGACCGGCCCGCTGTCGCTTCATCAGTACGGCGAGGTTGTCGGGAGAGAAACGCTCATCGATTGGCGTGAGCGTGTGGTAGAGCAGCGTGCTCTTGCCTTCCGTCGTGTAGTACCGCACGAGCGTGAGGCACCCGTCCTTAACAATCCCCTCGACCCGTGGGCGGTGCTCATCGGCCAGCCGTGCCAGATCGGCGTCCACGATGTCCTCGAAGGCGACTTCGATACGGATCGCAGCGTTTTCATCGAAGAAGTGGTTAAGACCCAGCTTTGACCCCGAGAAGAATAACGAGAGTGCCTGGAGCACGGTGGACTTGCCAGCATTGTTCTCCCCGATCAGGCAGCCGAAGTGTGAGAGCGGGATATCGATATCCCGAAGGGCCCGGTAGTTCTGAACGCGCAGGTTGGTGAGTCTCACGACTCCCCCTTTCACTAGCTGATCCATCAGACCAGCGAAGACGCCATGGCTTTACCAACGAGTCTCGCAAGGTGATTACCACGATACCTAGCAATGAAATAGGGGCGGCAATTCATTCTTGATAAAATACATTATCAAGAGTACTCTGGCCGATGTGGGGGGCTATGAGCACAGCAGACGGCATTCATGACAGCACCACCGGTCCGGGGGATCCGGGGGGATCGGGCGGTGGGAAGACAGAGGACGGCACGAAGGCGCCCGTGGCGATCCGTCGTGGGTCTCGTGGCCACGACCTTGGCGCCACCGCGGATCCCTCAGCCCGGACGCTCACGGCCGCGGAGTTCCACCAGCTCGGCGACGTGCCGGCGGCCGCCGAATGGCTCGCCAACATCGACAACCCCAACACACGCCGCGCCTCCACCAACGACGTGGGCGAGTTCGTCGCCTTCTGCGGCATCGAGCACCCCGACGAGTTCAGGAGCGTCTCCAGGGCCCCTCTTGTTCGCCAGCTCGATTTCATCGTCAAATCAGAGATTGCGTTTCCATGCCCAAGAGGCCAATTTGAGTGACGAAAATTTCAACTGGTGTCCTGTCACCCCGAGGTCCGATGCGAGAATCAGTGTGAATCGAAGTTCGCCGCAGGGATCGTGCCATACTCGTCAATGTGGCACCAGCCTCGCTCGATCAAGACTGGCACACAGGGGTCGATAACCCGGTAGATGACCTGGAGACCGTTGCGTCGGCTACTGACGACGTTGATCTCGGCCAGGCGTTGCAACTGGTTTGAGACAGCTTGGACCGACATCCCTGTTTCGTCTGCGAGCTCGCTCACGCTGAGTTCGTCGACCCGAATCAAGGCGTGGAGCAGACGCAGGCGGGTCGGATGGGCCAGGCTCTTGAAGAGGACGCCAACCCTCTCGGCTTCAAGGGCACCGATGAGTGGGCGAGCGGCCAGGGGCAGTTTCGGACGACAAGACTCCACGCGACACCCCTTCAAATTCTGCCGGGACCTGTCTCTTACGGCCTTGACTATTACACGATTTAGTGTAATAGTCAAGGCATCTCCGACCAGATCGACACAGACCCATGAAACACCACCCAGCCATCTCGATCCTGCTCGCTCTCTGGTTTGGCTTGGGTGCTGGCCTTGGCCCGCGGTTCCTCTGTGCCTGTTCTGATGGGACAACGACCACTCAGTTCGGCGAGCAGTTCTGCTGCGACGGTCCGGGTCAAGCCCCGTGCCCGGTCCCCTCAGAGCACGGCGATGACTCGGACCTCTGCGTCGTATGCGCGGACGGCGGATGCCAGTCCACCTCGATGGAATCCGAGTCGATCGTCGCCGTTGATCGCCTTGAGAACGACACGGACGAAGACTGGTCCCTTGATGGGCTTGATGATCCGCCCTTCCCTTGGTTCGAGTTCCTCGCTCACCGATCGGCGAGTACGACTCCCACCCCCCGACCTCCGGTGCTATTGGGCGTCGGGTTATCTGCTTGCCATCTTCGAAGCGTGATTCTGCTCGTTTAGGACGTCCTGGGATTCTGCGCAGTACCTGTACTGCGCTCGTTCTTCCCAGAGGCTCGGCGTGCGCCGGGCAACGTCTTTACCCGAGTGGAACATATGAGATTCGCTGAACCAAAGCTGTTGTGCTGCTTGTGCGTGCTCACTCTGTTGAGCGGTTGCGCGCCGTCACCGTTCGCATTCGATCCGCCAGACTCGCGACCGCTTCTCCGTGAGCTGCCGAGGTATCGCGCTCCCGCGGATCCTGACCAGGAAAGGCAGTCAGTAGGGCTCCCGACCATGTCTGGCGATCTGACACTGAGGGTCGCCCTTTCGGCCGCACTTCTCCAAAATCCTGAACTCCGAGCCGCGGCATGGCAACCACGTCTCGCCGAAGCGCAGCGACTCCAGGCTGGCCTATCACCGAACCCTGAGGTTGGAATCGAACTTGAGAATTTTGCCGGGTCCGGCGATCTCAGCGGAACCGATGCTCTTGAAACGACACTCGTCCTCAGCCAGCTCATTGAACTCGGCGGAAAGCGGGATTCCCGAGTTCGAGTCGCGGAAGGCGCGTGGAGCGTGTCCGCTCTCGATCACGAGGCCGAGAGGCTCGGAGTACTCACCGAAACGGCCGCACGGTATGTGCGCGTTCTTGAACTGCAGCAGCGAGTCGAGTTTGCCGAACGGGCGAGATCTCTTGCTGAGGAGAGCCGCAGCGTCATCGAACGCCGTGTGGAAGCCGGGGACGTCTCGCCAATTGACGAGATCAAGGCGAGGCTAGAGAGTGAATCTGCTCGCATCGCTGCCGAACGCCTGAAGAGGGAGCTGAGTGCCGCTCGTCGCGAACTGAGCGCGATGTGGGACGAGACGGAACCGACCTTCGGGCTAGTTCTGGGTTCGTTGGATGAGGTAATGGACGTTCCTTCCATCCGATCCCTCACCGACCGCGTCGAAGCACATCCAGAGGTCCAAAGATGGATCGCGGAGCGTGACAGACGAAAATCGACGGTCGATCTGGAACGAGCGCGTGCGGTCCCGGATGTCACCGCTGGGTTGGGCGTGCGATACATCAATGAAGTCGATGACGGCGCGCTGGTAGCTGGCATCTCGATTCCCATCCCACTCTTCGACCGGAACCAGGGCGGCATCCTGGCTGCTCGTCTCAGCGTCGCCCAAGCGATCGACGAAGGCCGCGCATCTTACCGCGACCTGGCAACCCGTCTGGTACGTGAGCATGCGCGGTTGACGGCCGCGTTTCACGAAGCGCAGGCCATCGACTTGGTTCTGCTTCCGGCAGCTCGGGATGCTTTCGCAGCCACACGCCGCGCGTATGACGAGGGCAAGCTGCCATATCTGGATGTTCTCGACGCCCAACGCACCTTGTTCGAGACCGAGTCCCAGCGCCTTGAGGTGCTCGCTGAATACCACAGCGCGCTGGTCCAGGTTGAGAGTCTGATTTCTGAACCACTGAACACCGAGCCCAATTTTCACGGGCACTATGGAGACACACCATGACACAGATACGAAGAGTCGCTGCCGTTCTAGGTATGGCTTGCGTTTCGCTATTGTTGACGGGATGCGACGGTGAGAGCGCACCCTCAGCATCAACCGGCAACACCCCCCAACAGGAAGTCAAGCAGGTTGCTCACTCACACGACGCGGGCGAGACCTGCTTCATCTGCGACGCATCAAAGCGCGACGCCGGCCGCCTCTGGTGCGCCGAGCACGCCCGGTACGAGGATCGGTGCTGGATCTGCCAGCCGCAGCTTGAAGATCCATCCAGGCCATACTGCGAAGAACACTACCTGTATGAGGATGAGTGCTACCTCTGCGATCCCGCACGCGGCGCCAGTGGAAACGATGCGGGTGAAGCAATCGAGGGATTGCACGGGCACGGCGCCGACGAGACGTGCTTCATCTGCGACGCATCGAAGCGCGATGTTGGTCGGCTCTGGTGCGCTGAGCACGATCGGTACGAGGACCGCTGCTGGATCTGTCAGCCGCAGTTGGAAGATGCCTCCCGTCCGTTCTGTGAAGAGCACGGGCTCTACGAGGACGAATGTCATCTGTGCAATCCGTCACTCCATGGCGATGCCACAGCACCGCCAACGCAGACCGAGAGTGCTCCCGCGCTCTTCTGCAACGAGCACGGGGTGCCTGAGCACGAATGCGGCATCTGCCAGCCGCAGCTCGCCGGTGCTCTCGCAATCGGCGACTCGCTCTTTGTCCGGATGCCGTCGGTGAGATCCGCCGACCTGGCCGGCCTGACGCTAGAACGTCCCGGCCGAGGTGCTGCCGCAGCGTCAATAGAGCTTCTGGGCGAAGTCCGCTACAACGGGAACAAGCTGGCCAAGCTGACGCCCCTGGCGCCCGGTGTCATCACTGACATCCGTATCGACGTTGGCGACAGCGTCACCGCGGGTCAGATCCTCGCGGTCATCAACTCGGTAGGAGTGGCGCAGGCGAAGTCTGCCTATCTCTCCAAGATCGCGGAACTCGCCGCCAGAACAACGACATTCGAGCGCGAGCAGAAGCTCGTCGACGAGAACATCGCCGCACGGCGTGACCTACAAGACGCCGAGGCAGCCCTCAAGCTCGCGGAGCTTGAGGTGCGTCGAACACATCAGCAACTGCTCAATCTCGGCTTCACCGACAGCGAAGTGGCCGATATCGCCGCGGAGCAATCCTCGTCATCGGATTTGTATGTCAGAGCCCCGTTCGACGGCACCGTCGTTGAACGCACGGCCGTGCTGGGCGAAGCGGCCGATTCGGCAGGATCCCTCTTTGAGATCGCCGATCTGACGACGATGTGGATCGAGCTGGCGGTCCCGGAGGAGCAGGCGTTCCAGATCGAACGCGGCGGGGAGATCCTCGCGCGGGTCCGGGCGCTGCCTCAGCTGCAAATCCCCGGACAGATCACATGGATCAGCCCGCGGATCGACGAGCGAACGCGCATGGTCCGGGCTCGCGCCACGGTCCAGAACGACCGCGGCGTGCTGCGTCACGGGATGTTTACAGAAGTCACTGCCGTGCTTGGGAGCGCCGGGAGCGCGCTGCTCGTCCCGAGTGAAGCGGTCCACGAGATCGCCGGATCGCCGTTTGTCTTCGTTCGCCAGGAAGCCGACTTGTTCGCGGTCAGGCGCGTCGATGTCGGACCGCTCGCGGCCGCCGGCATGATCGCCATCTTGTCGGGGCTGACCGAGGCCGACGCGGTCGTGACAGGCGGCAGCTTCACCATGAAGACCGAATTCCTTAAGTCCCGCCTTGGCGCGGGATGTGTCGACGACTGATCCGGAGCCACCATGCTGACCCGCCTCATCGAGATATCACTCAAGAACAGGGTGCTCGTCATCCTCTTGTTCGCGATCGCGTGCGCCGCCGGCTTGTACCGGATGACGCAGCTCCCTATCGATGCGTTCCCCGACACGACGCCGGTCCAGGTGCAGATCAATACGGTGGCCCCCGCCTTGAGCCCCGAGGAGATCGAGCAGCAGATCACGCTCGCGGTTGAACTGTCCATCGGGGGGCTCCCGGGCCTCCAGAACGTTCGCTCGGTCTCGAAGTTCGGCTTCTCGCAGGTCGTGGCAACGTTCGACGACGACATCCGGATCATCGACGCGCGGCAGTACATCACCGAGCGGCTCTCAGCGGTTGAGCTCCCGGAAGGTGTTGGGCGGCCAGAGCTCGGACCGATCGCGACCGGCCTTGGCGAGATTTTCCACTATGTCATCCGCTCAGAGAACGGGGAGCATTCGATTGAGGAACTCCGCACCATCCACGATTGGGTGATCAAGCCCGAGCTTCGAAAAGTCTCGGGCGTTGCCGAGGTCAACTCGTGGGGCGGTTTGGAACGGCAGTATCACGTTGTCGTCGAACCGGAGGCGCTGATCAAGTTTGGGTTCACGCTCGAAGATGTACTGGAGGCGCTTCGACGGAATAACGCCAACGTGGGCGGTGGGCAGATCGTCACTTCGGGTGAGGCCCGTGTAGTGCGTGGTCTGGCGCGGGTCGCGACGATCGAGGAGATTGAGAACATCGTCGTCGCGTCCAGCGATGGCACGCCCGTTCTCATCCGAGACGTTGCGCGGGTGGAGATCGGCAGCGAGATCCGTCGAGGTGCCGTCTCCGCGTACGGCGAGGGTGAGGTCGTGCTCGGGCTGGCGTTCATGCTGATGGGCGAGAACAGCCGCGTGGTGACCGAGCAGCTGCGTGACAGACTCGAGTCCCTGGCCCCGTCGCTGCCCCCGGACGTGATCGTGGACGTGGTGTACGACCGTACTTTGCTTGTCGAACAGGTCATCAAGACCGTCGAGCACAACCTCGTGATCGGTGCGGTGCTGGTGATCGTGGTCCTGTTGCTTATCTTGGGCAATATTCGAGCGGGTCTGCTGGTGGCCGTAGCGATCCCGATATCAATGTTGTTCGCCGTGCAG
>JAJDDE010000156.1 GCA_029260475.1 Phycisphaerales bacterium
CTGATCCCGGAGCGTGTCCGGTGACGCGCTGGCATCGCGATACGCCCGCGCACAACACGTCGTGGCCTTCGCAGAGCCCCAGGACCACGGCCGGTGGCATACTCAACGGCTCTGCGATGAGCATGTCTGGGGTTCACATGGCCAAGTCAGAGCACTTGACCATGCCACCCGGAAAGGACCCATCGGACGTTCTCCGGGAGCAGCCGAAGCGGCTGTTCCCGGCCACCCGGAGAGAAACTTCACACCCGGTGCTCCCGGAGCCTCAGCTCACGCTCAGCGTCGTCCTGCCCGAGCGCATCGTCGCGAGGGCCACCTCGTTCTCGATGTTCTGCGACAGCTTCGTGAACGCCTTGGCGATCGGGCTCTTCTCGTCCTCGAAATTGGCGCTCGGGTCGCCGTTGTCGGAGTTCTCGCGGAGGGCCATGTTGATGGGCACCGCGCCCAGGAAGGGCAGGCCCATGCGCTGGGCCATCATCTCGGCGCCGCCCCGACCGAAGATGTCGTACTCCTTGCCGTCGTCCCCGATGAAGTAGCTCATGTTCTCCACCACGCCCAGCACGTCCACGCTGAGCTGCTGGAACATTCGGATCGCGCGCACCGCGTCGTCCTGCGCCACCTTCTGTGGCGTACACACGATCACCGCGCCGCTGAGTTTCATCATCTGGCTCATCGACAGGGGCACATCGCCCGTGCCGGGCGGGAGGTCCACGATGAGGTAGTCGAGCTCGCCCCAGGCGGTCTGCTCGACGAGCTGCTTGAAGGCGCCGTGGGCCATGGGGCCGCGCCAGATGAGCGGCTTGTCGGGCTCGACGAGCTTGCCGATGGTCATGCACTTGATGCCGTGGACGTTGAAGACCTGGAGCATGTTCTGGTGGAGCTGGACCTCCATGCCGTCGAGCCCAAGGAGCGTGGGGGCGGAGGGGCCGTAGATGTCGCCGTCGAGGAGCCCGACGCTGTGCCCCTTGCGCGCGAGCGCGAGGGCGAGGTTCACCGAGACGGTGCTCTTACCGACGCCACCCTTGCCCGCGCCGACGGCGATGACGTGCTGGATGCCGGGGAGGCCCGAGCCCGATGCGGTGCTGCCCTCGGTGACGGTCTTCGAGCTCGACGCCTGCTTCAGCGGCACCCCCGCCGGCTGGTTCACGGTGGGGCGTTCACCTGTAGAACTCGCTCCCGCGGCGGCACCCTCGGCTTCGACGAGCACCACCTGCAGCGTCTCGATCCCCAGCCCGCTCTCGGCGGCGTGACGACGGATGGTCGCCTCCGCGCCGGCCCGCGCGATCTCGCCGGCCTGCGGGTTGCTTCCCGCGGGCTGGGCCATGGTCACCCGCACATGCCCGTCGCAGGCACTGACCTTCTGGAGCCGTGACGCGAGGTCGCGGTTGGCGGCGAGGGCCGTGTGGACGTCGTCTTTGGAGAGGTGGGGCATGCGCGATGATAGACCCTTGTATTGCGGTGTCTCGCGGGTATGGTGGACTGTTGATACGGACCCGGATTTGCGGGTCTATCGAACCCGGAGCGGTGCTTGCTGCGATGTACGCCTTCCTGATCCACGCCAAACCACCGTCGGACCGCGCGCACAGGCGGCTGATGCGCCGAGTGTCGAGGACGCCGCTGTCGCAACGCCGGATCGAGCGCGGCTGGCCGCTGGTGGTCTCGATCATCGCGGTACTGGGCGCGCTGATCGCGTTCTCGCTGTGGGGCGAGGAGATCACGTCGTTTCTCACGGTCCGCGTGCTGTTTCCGCTCATGATCGCGTGGGCCGTTGGCGCCGCCATCACGGTCAGCATCGCGCCTGCCATGGGATGCAACCCGCGCGACCGCCTGCTGCAACGCCCCGACCTCGCGCCGGAGGGCTTCGACGCCTGGGAGCACATCCATCGGCTCACCCGCCGGCTCGATGATCGTGCGCCGCTCAGCGACGATGAATACCGCGAGCTGCGCGCACGGCTCGGTCGAGCGAGCGCGGCGGGCCGTGCGATCTTCGGCCTTCTTGCTGTGTTGTTGCTGTCGTACGTCGTCCGCAGGGTGCTCATCGGGAACGGGGGCTGGTTCGCGACGGTGGTCCTCTTCGGCACCGGACTCCCGGCGGTCTCGATGCTCTGGTTCTTCAACAATCACGCCAAGCGGGGCCTGCTCCGCCTGATGTCCCGCCCGGACCTCTGGGACCCTGCGCACACGCACCTGCCGGTCCACATGCTGTGCGATGGGCACGCGTACCGCGATGCTCTCGATCGCGGCGCAGCGCCCGCACCGAACCCCAGCGCATGAACCCGTGGTTCCGATCGCGGAACCCGCCGGTGCCCTCGGACCGTGCGTTCGAGCGGCTACGCAAGCGGTATGTCACGCTCGAGTTCGACGACGGTTGGCTCAGCGGCGCGTGGGGATCGGCGCTCGGACTCGTCATCGTGGTCGCGGTGCTGCTCATCGCCAGCGGCATCGGCTCGCTGTCCGGCTCCGGAGGGACGGTTGTATTTTGGATCTGCTACGCCGCGGCCGTGGCGCTCATCTCGCGGATCGTGATGCACCGGCAAGTACGAGCGGCGGAGGCGCAACGCATCTCGGACCTCATGATCCGACGAGCGGACCGCTGCCTCTGCGACGTGTGTCACCGCACGTTGCAGATAGACGACGACGGGCGTGCGCCCTGCGACTCCTGCGGCATCACCTATGATCGCGCGGGATGGGCGCTCACGCAGGTGCCGCGATACGAAGAGCTGGAGCCGATCAGCGACGAGGCGTACCCACGGGTTGTGGAGCGAAGGGCGGCCTACGCGCGCCGCGTTCGGATGTTTGGTGTGCTGTACCTCATCGCCGCTCTCGCTGTAGTCGGTGTGCTGCTGATCGCGCACGCTGCGACGCTCGGTACGGTCGCGCTCCTGGCGTTGATGTTCGTGCTGGTGTATATCACCTGGCGCTTCGAGCATCGAGAGACCGCGTGCAACGCGCTGCTCTGCACGAGGCCGGACCTGTGGGACCCCTCCACGCTGCACCTGCCCCTGAGCACCTTTCGCGGCCTGAGCGAGTACGGCAAAGAACGCAAGAAGATCGTGAAGAATGCGCGCCGCGTCATGGAAACGGCGCGCCCCGACGCCGCGTTCGCGTGAACCCGCTCCCACTATGCAGCGATTCGCTGCGTAGTGCAGACGCGCATTGCCTCACACATCGGGTGGCCGGGAACAGCCGCCTCGTCTGTTCCCGGAGCGTGTTCGATGACGCGCAGGACGCAAACTGAGCCGTGGGTTGGAGGCGCTTCGCCGGAACCCCACGGCACCCGATGCACTGGAACATCACTGTCGTTGCACATGGCCAAGTCAGAGCACTTGACCATGCCACCCGGAAAGGGCCGGTGCGTCGTGTCGTTCAGCCCGCGTCCGGTGCGTCCTCGACGGGGCCGGTGGGGGCGGGGGTCGGCGCTGGGGCGTCGGGGGCCTGCTGCTCCTGCTGGCGCAGGCGTTCGAGCGCGCGCTTGAAGTAGTTCTCCACCGCCTTGGACCGGCGCTTGGGCAGCACGCGCTGCTCGGAGGCGCTCTCGGCGCGGCGCAGGGCCTCCTCGAGTTCGGCGGCGGTCGCCTGGCGTGAGGGGGCCGCGGTCGTGGGCACATCGCCGACGGTCTGCGCATCGTCCGGGCGGTCCACGCGGGTGATGGATTGGGCGTCCGTCGGCGTGTCGCCCGAGGGGTTGGTGAGGTCCACGTCCTCGGTGTTGAAGGGGTCGCGCGGCCTGTCGGGCGCTGGTTGCTGGTCTTCGCGCAGGCGGTCGCGGGCCCAGCGCTCGAACTTCTCGCGCTCCTCGGGGCTCATGGAGTCCAGCAGTTCGCGCGCACGATCGCGGAGCTGCTCCTCGTTCTCGCGCGCCTCGTAGGCACGCTCGCGCGGCTGGTCCTGCGCACGCTCGATCGCTTCGCGCAGCTGATCGAACGAGGGCGGCTGCTCATCGTCTTGCCCCTCGCCCGCGCCGTCGGTCGGGTTCGCGCCGGGCTCGGTCGGCGAGCCGGAATCGGCCGGGCGGTCCTGGGCGTTGTCCGAGGGATCGGCGGGCTGCTCGCCCTCCTGCCCGGGGGTGGACTGGTCGGACGATTGGCCTTCGGGCGGCGCGTCACTCTCCGAGCCGCCCTCTTCGCCCTGGGATTCGCCGGGGCTCGTGCTCTGCGACGGATCGCCCTGGCTCGGCGTCTCGCCCTGCGCGCCCTCACCCGGCGCGGGGGACTCGCCCTCGGGCTGCTCGCTCGCGCCGCCGGGCTCGCCCGTGCTGGGGGTGTCGCTGGGCTCGCCCTGCGACTCGCCCGGCTCCTGACCCGGCTGACCGTCCTGTGGCTCGGCGGATTCGCCGCCAGACTGCTCGCCTGGTTGGTCACCCGGCTGCTCGCCCGGCTGCTCGCCCGGCTGCTCTGATGGTGTCTCGCCCGGAGCGTTCGGATCGGTGTTCTCCGAGCCGCCCTCGGGGGCGGTTTGCTCGGATTGCGTGCCCTCCTCGCCCGATTGCTGGTCCTGCTCCGAAGCGTTCGTGCCCTCGGGGGAAGTGGCGGGCGTGTCGGAGGTGGGTTGATCGGCGGGCTGCTCACCCGAGGCGTCGGAGGGTTGCTCGGCGGGCTGTTCGCCGGGTTCGGGAGTTTCCCCGCCGGTGGACTGCTGATCGGGCGCGGGCTCCGCACCCGGCTCGCCCGGCTGCTGTTCACCCGGTTGGTCATTGGGCTGGTCGGACTGCTCGGTGGGCTGATCGGCGGGCTCGGTGCCGGGGCTTGTCGGATCGGTGGCGGGCTGGTCACCCGGCTGGGGCTCTTGCGTCGCCTCGCCCGGCTCGCCCGGCTGCGTGTCGCCCGCTTCTGTGCCCGGCTCGGAGGGCTGGTTGGGATCGGGCTGGGCGTTGGGGTCGTTGGGGGCCGCGGGCGTCTGCTGGTCGCTGCCCGGCTGTTCCGAGGGCTGGGCCCCCTCCTGTTCGCCCGGCGTAGACTCGCCGCTCTGCGTGTCCTGCGGATGCTGCTCGGTGCCGCTTTGTTCGCCGGGCTGCTCGGTGGACTGGTCGGTGGACTGGTCGGTGGGTTGCTCGGCAGTTTGGTCGTCGGGCTGCTGCGACGCGTCGCCGGTTTGCTCGGATGGCTGCTGCTCGCCCGGTGCCCCGTCGGGTTCGCGCCCGGGGTTCTGATCGGCGCTGGGGTTCGACGGCTCGCGAGGCTCGGGGACGGTGTCGTTCTCGAGGTCCTCCGCGACGCGGTCCAGCGCATCGGACACGTCTCGCGCGCCCGCCGCGGCGTCGCGCTGCGCCTCGGACTCGCGCCGAGCGCGCTCGATCTCGTCGGCGACGCGGTCCGCCGCCTGGTCATCGAGGCCCTGCTCGCGCAGGCGCTCGCGGAGCGCCTCGGGGTCGCGCTCGCCCGCGATGTCCTCGAGTTCCTGCGGGTCCAGCCCCGCCTCTCGCAGTTGGTCCTCGAGCGATTCGCGCGTTGTGCCCGCGCCCTCGTCGCGGCGCTGGGCGGCCCGCTCGAGCCGCTCGGCGAGATCGCGCAGCTCGCGCGCACGCTGCTGGCGCTCTGCCTCGGTCATCTCCTTGGCGTTGCGCTGCAGATCGTCCATCGCATCGGCGGCACGCCTCGTATCCCCCGTGCTCAGGGCGTCGGCGAGGCGGTCCACCTCGTTGCGCTGCGGGTCATCGCCCCGCGAGGTGTTGAAGTCCTCGAGTTCCTCGAACAATTCGCGGACCTGCTCGGCCTTGGCGTCCTCGTCCTCGGCGGCCTGCGCCAGGCGGTCGGCAGCCTGGTCCAGCGTGCTGGCGGCCTCGGCGCGCTTGGCGTCCGCGTTGTGCTCGCCCGAGAGCTCGTTGCTCAGTTCGTCGAGCGACCGGCGGATCGCCTGCGCGGTCTCCTCGTCCAAGAGATCCTGTGACCGCTCGATCGTCTCGCTCGCCTGCTTCGTCGCGACGTCGATGTCCTCTCGCGCCTGGTCGAGGGCGGCCTGTTGAATATCCGCCTGCTGTTGCTGTGCCTGATCGTGCAGCAGGTTCATGCTGGGCACGAAGATGCCGACGCCCAGGGCGGCGGCCAGTGCCGCGGGCCAGGCCCACCACCACACCGAGTATGTCACCGGGATCGCCTCGCGCACGCGCACGGACCCGGACAAGCGCTCGGCCTCCGCGATCGCGAGCGTGACGAAGGCCTCGTCCTGCAATCGTTCCGCGTCGGAGGCGAGCGACAGCGCCGAGCTCAGGCGGTCGTCGAGGCGGAGGGCGCGATCGACCTCGCCCGTCGCGCTGACCTCATCGGGCCTGCCGCGCCACGCCCAGGAGAGCCCCGCGATCGCGCCGAGCGCGCCGGGGACGCCCACGAGCAGCGACCAGTGCACGCCCTCGGGGAAGAGCCCGAGCACGCGGTCGGCGATGAGCGTGAGCAGGCCGACGCCGAGCCCCGCAGTAAGCGAGACGCCGAGCGCGCGCACGCTCCGGCGGAGCAGCACTCTGCGGACGGCGCGTCGGGCGAGTTGGCGGGTGCGGTCCATACCTATTGATACGGGTCGGCGGTCAGCGGGTTCATCCGGAGGCATTCTGATCCTCGGAAGCCCCATCGGCCTCGATGAGGAGGCCCTGTGACGCGCCATCTGCCGGCTCGGGCGGCGTCAGCCGTTTGGGCTCGGTGAGCACCGGCTCCTGACGCTCGATCGATTTCTTGGTCTGCACCGCCCCAAGCTCGGCGATGCGCCGGGCCGAGGGGAGCACCCGCGATTCGAGCGAACCCACGGTCTCGTTGTACGCCTTGACCGAGCGCGTGAGGTTGGTGCCGAGCTTGCCGAGGTGGTCGGTGAGCGTCGCGACGCGGTCGTGGAGCTCGGTGCCGAGCTTGAGGATCTCGCGGGCGTCCTCCTCGAGCGTCGCCTGCGCCCAGCCGAAAGAGACGGCCTTGAGCAGCGCGATGAGCGTCGCGGGCGTCGTGAGGATCACGCCTTTACTGGCGGCGTGCTCGAGCAGGTCGGGCGTTTCGAGGAGGGCCGCGGAGAGGAACTGGTCGCCAGGTACGAAGAGCACCGTGAAGTCCGGCGAGTACTCGCGGTCGCCCAGGCGGTGCTGGTAGGACTTGGAGGCCAGCTCATCGACGCGGTTGCGCACGTCGCGTGCGTGCGCCTTGAAGCGATCGGCACGCACCTCGTCGGTGTCGGACTCCATCGCTTCGAGGTAGTTCTTGAGCGACGCCTTGGCGTCCACCACGATGCACCGCTCGCCCGGCAGTCGCACGATCATGTCCGGGCGTAGCCGCCCACCCTCGTCGTCCTTCGTGACGTGGGCCTGCTCGTCGAAATCGCAGTGGGCGCTCATGCCCGCGAGCTCCACCACGCGCCGGAGCTGCAGCTCGCCCCAGCGACCGCGCACGTGCGGCGCTTTGAGCGAGCGGACGAGCTTCTGCGTCTGGTCGCTCAGCCCGGTGGTCTGCGTGGTCAGCAGCTCGAGGTGCTGCTTGAGGGCGGCGGAGGATTGGAGGCGGTGTTCGTCGAGCTTGGTGAGGCGCTCGTCCGTCTTCGAGAGCGCTTCTTTGATGGGGGTGACCAGTTCGGCGAAGTGCTTGCGCTTCTCGTCGAAGGTCTGGTCCGCCCTCTCCTGGTGCTGCTTGAGCGACTCTTGTGCGCGCTTCAGGAAGTGCTCGCTGGACCGTTCGAGCGTCTTGGCGGCGAGGGACTCGAAGGCCTCGCGCATCTGCCCATGGAGCTCTTCGAGCGTCTTCTTGTGCATCGCCTCACGCTCAAGGGCACGCTCGCGGAGGTCGGCGATCGCCTGCTGGTGGGCGCGCTGCTCGCCCTCGAGCTTCTCGGTGAGGCGGGTGGCGGTGAGCGTCGCTTGATCCAGACGGGCGTCGAGTTCACGCAGTTCCTCGTCGGAGCTCGTGGCCTGGGCCTCGGCCCTCTCGGCGCGTTGCAGAGCCCCCTCCCGCTCGGCGTCGGACGTCGCGCGAGCCGTGCTCAGGCGCGAGCGGTCCAGCAGCAGCCAGCCGATCGCGCCCAGCGTGAGCACCAGGGCGATCGCGAGCACGATGACGAGCGGGTCCATGCCCCAATCGTATCACCCCTATCGCCCGGTCCGGCCCGCTCGGGTCGCTAGCATCGCCCCCATGACCGAGAACCCCGATATCCACGAACCCGCCGACGAAACGCTGATGCGCAAGGGGAGCACCCTGGGCGTCGTCGCGCTGCTCTGCTCCGCCTTGGGGGTCACCGGCTGCCTGCTGATCTCCGCGTTGGGCATGTTCGGGGTGCCCGAGGCGATCTTCGG
>JAJDDE010000157.1 GCA_029260475.1 Phycisphaerales bacterium
TGAAGTCGCCGCCGGAGACGTTCAAGTGGCCGCCGTATGCGAGGAACAGGTTGCCGCCGATCGTCCCGTCAGAGACCGTGACATCCGACGTGTCCGTAGCGGTGAAATCGACCACCAGCTGCCCGCCCTGGACGTCGATGGAGGATCCGCTCCGCAACGCCAGATCCTCACCAAACTGGTGGCCGAGCGTGCCGTCGGTCATGGTGATGTCGGTCCCTTGGAAGGCGTGCAGGCCGCCGAGCACCGTGCCGCCCGAGATCTGCACGGAAGTGCCGACGAGTTCCGCGTTGCTCCCGACGTTCCCGCCCTCGACGATCAGCGTGCCCCCGATCGCGACGAAGTCGTCATCGACCGCCCCATCGCCCCGCACGGTCAGCAGCTGCCCGGAGCGCAGGCCCGTGGGCGCGACATCCATCGCGTCGTCGAGCGTCAGGTTCGTGAAGGCGATGGGCGCGGGGGTCGCGACGATGAACGTGAGCTCGGGGATCTCGTCCTGCGCGAGATCCGAGAAGACGATCGGCGTGCCGTCTTCGAGCACGCCCGCGACCACATCGCGGAATCCGAACGTTGTAGCGCGGAAGTCGAGCGTCACCGGCCCAACGACAGGCGCTCCGTTGAGCGTGAATCCGTTGCCGACGAGTTCGATCGAACTCCCGGATCGTGCGAAGATGTCGCGTCCTACCACACCGCCGGCGATACGCGCCGCTGCGCCCGACCTGAGAGAAAGGTCGTCCCCGAGACGGCCGCCCGTCATGTTCAGCGCAGCCCCGCCCGTGTCGAAGGTCTGGCGGAGATCGAGCCTGTCACCGATGTACCCGCCGGAGAAGTTGAGCACGGCAGGCTCCGAGACGGCCATTGAGTCTTCAGCGGAGCCGCCCGAGATGTTGACCACCACACCGTCTCCGAAGGTCGCGCCCCTTCCAAGCATGCCGCCCGACATGTTGAACTCGGCATTCGTAAACGCGACCATGGCAGCGTTCGGTGGGTCGCTACGGAAGTCGAATGATTCTCCTATCGACCCGCCCGGGAATAGGTTCACCTGGAAGTCGTCAGTGAAGATTTCAAAGCTGTTTCCGAGCGAGAGCCCGTCGGGCTGGCCGGTGCCGATGCTGATGACCGTGGTGAACCCACCGCCTGCGTGTGAAATTGGCGCGACCAGGGCGAGGATCCCGATCCCGCCTGCGTACATCTGATGGTGCATGTCGTGGCTCTTTCTTGTGAGCTGCCCGGAGTTAGGGCGATCTCACCTCAGTATATCGCTGAAGCTGATCGCTCCAATGTGGGCGCTGCAGATACTCCGGCTTTGTTAGCAGCCTGCGCCTCAGATGCCAGGGACCGCGGTGTCATGCGCCGGGCGGTAGCGGTAAGAGACGGTGCTCACCATGCAGGTCAATTCGATTCGTTCCCCCGCTATTGCTTACCACGAAGGGACTTGCGTTCATCGCGAGTCCCTTTTTTCGTGGCTTGATTTGGCCCGTATCACCTAGTGCGTCATCTCCAAAAGCTGTGAGAGAGGCCCACCCAGCCCGCGGGAGGCCCACCATGGCCAGCCTGATCAAGCGCGGCAGCAACTACGACATCCAGTGGAATTGAAGGGCGATTACCACCGGGAGACAGCGCCGGAAACCCGGTGTCTGCCGAAGGGTCTGATCCGGGAGCAACCCGACGTGGTGGATTATCGCCGGCATTTCAGCTTCAAGGTGGCGGCGCGGCCGGGTGTTGTGTGAGACTGTGGTGGACGATCACGTCTTTGTGACGATCTTGTGCGGAGCCATTCATCAACGATCGCACCCCCCGACACAGCGTCCTCCCGACGCCAGCGCGTTGCAGACTTCATCTGCAGGGGCCGAATCATCGGCGAGTTCCGCGATCGTTGTGCGAGCGAAGTCGCGCTCGATCGTTGCGAGCGAATCGTCGATGCGTTGGTGCAAGGGACAGAGCGCGAGAGCGTGTGCCGGCAGCCCCAGGGGGCAGGAGAGGATGCGCTCGATCGGGTCGATCGCCGAGATGACCTCGAGGACGCTCAGCGACTTGGGATCACGGCTCAGGGCGTATCCCCCGGTGGTGCCTCGGTGCGCCGAGACGATGCCCGACTTCGCGAGGGCCTGTAGCACCTTGATCAGGTAGCCGGGCGCCGACCCTGTGGCCTCGGCGATGGCGTGGAGTTTGTGCGGGCCCTCTGGCTGGTTCGATAGCCACACGATCGCGCGCAGGCCGTACTCGGTGGCGTCACTCAGCAGTCTCATCGGATCGGAACTCCATCTGGGGTGTGACGGATCATAGCCGGCGGTGTACAATCAGAGCAACAGTGCCTTCAAGCACGCATTTAAAGGAGACGAACCCATGACCGCTATTCCACTGACCAGAACCGTCGGCGAGCTCGTGGTCGATGATCCTCGACGAGCCCGCGTGTTCGAGGCTCTCGGCATCGACTACTGCTGCGGCGGCAAGATGCCGTTGGAGTCGGCGTGCCTCGCGCTGGGCCTCGATCCCAAGCAGATCGTCGAGCGGTTGGCCACCATCGACGAGGATGCTCCTCGCGATTCCGACGAATGCGCCGGCATGAGCCTGGCCGAACTGGCCGACCACATCGAGGCCCGTCACCACGCCTACCTGCGCGAGGAGTTGCCCCGACTCGAACAGCTCGGAGGCAAAGTGGCCAGGGCCCATGGGCAGGGTGATCCGCGTTTGGTGCGGTTGGCCGAGGTGATCGAGTCATTCAGCACGGAGATGCAGGACCACATGACAAAGGAGGAGCGGATGCTCTTCCCGAGCATCCGCGCGTTCGAGGACGGGGATCAGCCCCCAGCGAACTGCTTCGGTTCGATCGCGGATCCGATTCGGGTCATGGAGTCCGAACATGACAGCAGCGGCGACGCGCTCGCGGTGATGCACGAACTCACCGGCGGTTTCGACCGTTCGTCTGCCCAGTGCAACACGCACCTCGCCCTGCTCGAAGGCCTCGCGACGCTCGAACGCGACACGCATCAGCACGTCCACAAGGAGAACAACATCCTGTTCCCCCGGGCGATCGAGCTCGAAGCGGCCCGCGCCACGACGGGGGACGCCTGATGCCGGTCACGCTCGGTACGCAAGGGCAACCGGGCTTCGATCGCCCCTTCGAACTGATGAGCGATTGCCATCGGCGGATCGAGGAGTTCCTCAAGGTGATCCGCAGGGCCCTCGAAAGGTACTCGAGGCGAGAGCTCGATCCGGAGTGCGAGAGCGCGTTGCGGACAGCGCAGCGGTACTTCCGAGAGGGTGCCCCTCGGCACACCGAGGACGAGGAGAAGTCGCTGTTCACTCGCCTGCGCGGCCTCGGGCGGGACGACCTGCGCGAGTTGCTCGAGGCGGCGCAGCGGCTTGAGCGTGAGCACGACCAGGCCGAGCGGATCCACGACTCCGTCGATGCGCGGATCGATGGCTGGCTGCGCGACCGGCGTCTGACTCCCGAAGCGGCCCAGGCGATGGCGTGCGATCTCGACGCGCTGGACCGTCTATACGGCGCGCATATCGCGTTCGAAGACGACGTGCTCCTCCCCGCCGCGGCCCTCGCGCTCAGCAGCAGAGACGTCAAGCGAATCGGAGAGGAGATGGCGGCACGGCGCGGCCTTGATGCCAGCGGGGTCGAGCCTTATACGCCCATCGATGCGCGGAAGGCTTCGCGATGACGCGAGAGAGACCTCGCAGGGCCGATCGCCGCCCACTGGATTCGGTGATCGCTGAACCATTCGATTCCGGCGAGTGTCCGTTGACTTTGTGGCTTCTGTGTACTTCTGCTGCATCGGGACGCCGTCGAGGCGGGTGCCGGAGGTGATGGTTTATTTGGATCCTCGAAGCACTGTGTCGCGGGAGGGCAGGGACACAGCAGAACTCTCAAGCCAACAGGGCGATTTCTCTCGCCGGCCTATCGGCTCATGTCC
>JAJDDE010000158.1 GCA_029260475.1 Phycisphaerales bacterium
CCCCTCGACGGCTGATGACAACGGTCCGCGTGTTTACGCGATCCAGATGCGCCCGCACGTCGAGATCGATAACTTTGTCGCGTTGGGCGTGTGGTCCGCGTACGACATCGGGCCCGCCGTAGAGGCGAGCCCGATGGGTGAGTAAACGGGTTGTTCGATCCGCTTAGCGCCCAGCCAGGGCGTCGGTGATCTCCGTGGCGCGGAGCTGGTCGCGGAGCGCCTCGGTGTCGTCGTTGTCCACGTCGGCGTCGCTGTCGAGGTCGGCGCGGCACTCGAAGGCGATGAGTGCCTCGATGGCGTAGAGGTCTTCGGGGTTGATGGCGCCGTCGAGGTTCACGTCGCCCTTGATGCCGGTGACGAGCGTGAGGTACTCGACCGTACGGTTGACCTCGACCGCACCGCTCTGAAGGTTGCCCGGGTCCTCGATGACCGCGACCGCGATGTCGAGGGAGGGCTCGGTGATGCCGTTGAGCGGGTAGGTGAAGACGCCGCGATCGAAGTTGGGGGCGATGTTGGCCTGCACGGGTGCGGGCAGGGGGGCCCCGTTAGCGATGCCGGTGAAGACGTGGACATCCGTCGCGGTGCGGTCGTCGTTGGTGATGGTGAGCACGCCCGAAGAGAACTGGCAGTCGAAGGAGGACTCGATGCTGGCGTCTGGTGGGTGGCGATCGACGTAGATCACCTTGCGGAAGTCCTTGAGCAACGCGTCGCCCGAGGCGCGGTGGCGGAAGGCGACGACCGAGACGTAGTTGCGCCCCTCGGGGAGGTCGTCGGTGTCGATGGACTGGCTGTAGCTGCCGTTGGTCAGGCCCGAATTGTAGAGGGGCTGGTTGAGGTCGAGGAACCGTTCGTATTGCTCGAACTCTCCCGCGCCGACCTCGTCGCGCGAGGTCATGCCGTCGTTGTTGTAATCGGCGTAGCCGGCGTTGATGCGGAAGAAGGCGTCGTCGTCCCAGTTGGGGTCCAGCGGCTCGGTTTTGTTGGTGGTGAGGTCGAGGCTAAAGGTCGGGGTGCGGACGACCTCCATCGGCGTGAGGCGTCGGATCGAGGAGGGCACTGCGGCGCCGTCGGCGAGGATGGTGTCGTCGGCGTTGCCGATGCTCAGGGTGCCGGTGGGCGTGGCGGGCGCGTAGGCGACGTAGCCGGTGGAGTGCTGGCGGACGCTGGAGACGTTGTTGGGCACGCGGATGGTGACCTGCCCGCCCGCACCTACGGCGACCTTGTCAAAGATCTGGTCGGTGGGATCGACGTCTGCGCGCTGCGCGTTGCCCGTCACCTCGAGCAGGATGGTGCCCTGCGGGAAGTCTGTGTTGACGGTGACCTGCTGGAACCCGGTGGCGTAGCTGTCGGAGAAGCCGACGAGCATGTTGCCCTGGCGCTCGAAGACGAAGAGGTCGCTGGCTTGCCATCGGGGGATGTAGAAGCCGCGTCCGTACTGGTTGCGGAGCTGGACGAGCTTGGTGTAGCGGTCATCGAGGGTGGTCGGGGGCTGCTGCCCATCGGGGACCTGGGCGGGGACGGTGTAGAACTCGCCGACACCCAGCGCGGTGGGGATGCCTTGTCGGGGCCAGAAGCGGTTGGTGTTGGGGACCTGGGCGCGCGCGTTGTGGTAGACGATGGCGCGCCCGGTGCGGAGCAGGAGGTAGGCGTGCGCCCAGGGGGCGATCTTGTCCTCGTAGGGCCAGAGGGGCGCCGAGCCGCCGTCGCCTCGCGTGCCGTTGTCGTGGCTGTAGGTGTGGAGCATGCCCAGCGAGCCGTTGTTGAAGCCGTCGTCGGAGGTGTCCAGCCCGCTGTCGTCGATGCTCGCGAGGTTGCCCAGCCCGTTGGCGTTGATGATGTTGCGGATGTTGCCCGAGCCGGAGAGGTCCAGCGCGTCGCGGTTGCCGAATCCGTCCTTCCGGACGTAGTAGTTGATGATGAAGCTGTCCGAGGCGGTGGACTCGCCGAAGCTGAAGGGCGTGCCGGTGGAGCCGTCGAAGAGACGGCGCCGGTCGAAGACCGCGACGTCCCAGTACTGGTCCCAGTAGAAGGGCTCGGAGTGCTTGAGGGCGTCGAGGCGGAAGCCGTCGATCTGCAGCACCTCGAGCGCCCACTGGCTCCAGCGGCTCAGCAGCGCGACCGCGTTCTCGGGGACCGGGTCGCCGCCGATCGCGCTCTCGAAGCCCTCGCCCGGCGCGATGTTGAAGGGGTAGATCGTCGTGTTTTCCGCGGGCGTGTTGAAGGACGGGAAGCCCTCGGCACCCGGGCGGAAGATGCCCGGGTTGAAGACGACCTTGGGCGTGAGGCTGGTATCGGGGTACCAGCGCGCGTTGGCGGGGTCGGGCTGGTTGCGGAAGGTGCCCTCGGGGATGCGCATCGCGGGGTCGTTCGGGCCGGACTGCACACCCTCGGGGAGGCTGTCGTCGATGGGGTGGCGCACCATCCAGCGGTTGGAGGTGAAGTCGATGTCCACGAGGCCCACGAGGTCGCCGCGCCAGAGGTCGTAGTTGGCACCGCCCGGGTTCTCGGATTGGGTGGTGCCGTTGTTGAAGTCGCCCCAGTCGCCGCCGATGGCCTTGGTGCCGCCGGTCCAGTTGGACCAGAGGCCGGGCCAGCCGCCGGCTTCGTGGAAGAACTGGTTGCCGGTGCGTCCGCCGTTGTGGTTGAGGATGGTGTCCACGTACACCTCGGAGGAGGCGCGATGGAACTCATCGACCATGGCGCGGAAGTCGCGGAAGGTGCCGTAGAAGGTTTCTTCGCCCGGCACGCCGATATGGAAGCGCTCGAAGGGGTCGTACCCGGGCGAGGTGTTGGAGGCGAGCGAGATGGGGGGGAGCCAGGTGCTCGAGTAGCCCGCGACAAAGAAGTCGGGCATCCGGTTCTCGATCGTGTTCCAGTCGGCCTCGAACCACTGGAGCGTGACGGATTGCGGCTGGTCCTCCGCGCTCGCGACGGTCGCGAGGCCGCAGATCGAGAGGGCGCACAGGGCGCTCGCGATGGTGCTATTGGCGGGGCGGGAAGGGCTGCTCTGGGGCCGATGGCCTCGGGTCATGTCGATCGCTCCGGGGTTGATTGTGCGGGCGCAGAGACTGCGCGGCTCCTCGTTCCTATATCTTGGCAGAAAACGGGGCCGAGTAAACCGTTTTACTCCTATTTCCAGAGCATGGTTCCGATCGCACCAGGCGAAGAACGGCGATGGCGGAACCCAGGGGCTGTTAAAGCGTTTTACCTGGACGAAAGAAGATGATCCCACGATGCCCGGGACTTGGCCGGCATCGCGAGATCATCACGCCGAGGACACAGATCATGACGGCTCAACCGGTACTCACCAGTTGGTCCCATCCGAGTCGTAATCCCACGGTGCTGGGTCGCTTGGTTCCGGCTGGTCATTGGTCTCTGGGATGATCTGTGTGGGACTGTCCTCAGCCCAGAAGAGTCCGACCACGAACGCGCTGAGGGCCTCGAGGTACCAGTTTTCGGCGAGTGCGCTCTGCTTTTCGATGACGACGCTCGACGGAGACAGTTTGTCGTTCTCCATCGTGAACAGCAGCATCGGCGCAGGTTCTGATTCGAGATCCACCGCGTGGATCTCGCCTCCCAGGCGCATGAAGTCGAGCCATCCGGCGATCTCGCTCGGCGACATCAGGCTGTCCAGAGCGCCGCCGATGACGTCCTCAACCGCGATCTCGGTGCCATCGCCTTGGTACCGCACCCCGCTATAGAGCGCCTGAACGAAGACCTGTTCGGTCTGCGGCTGGGCAAAAATGGAGTCCGCCTCAGCGGCGGTCAGTTCGAACGACTCGACGATTTCCAATGCGACCGGGGGAGCGCTCGCGGTATGCTCGGAGGTATTCGCGTGGGCCGAGGCGATGGGGAGGACAACGAACGTCGTGAGTGCGCAGCGATAGCGCCGGGGTGCGTGAAGCATTTTTCCCTCTTCTGTGTGGTTTTTGGTTGGTGCGAACGGCGGGGGGGAGCACACGCTCCGCGAGTTGGAGCGTGACCTACCTACTCAGGGTTACAGTGCGCAAAAATTTCCTCTTCGCTGCTTGCTCTCAGCGTTATGGTGGAGAACAGACGAGCAGTAGGAGCGAATAGTCGTTATGGACTACCCAGAGAACCACGATCAAGACGGCGGATCGTCCGTGTCTCAACTCACGCAGCGCATGCGTGACGGTGATCGCGAGGCGGTGGGCGAGCTCATCGAGCGGTACGGCGATCGCATCCGGTACCACGTGAGTCTCAGGCTGTCCCCGGGCATGCGCCGTGTGTACGACTCGTTGGACGTTGTCGGGTCTCTCTCGAGGCGGCTCGACCACGCGGTTCGGTGTGGTCAAGTGGACTTCCCGAACGAGCGTGCACTCTGGTCGTATCTCAAGACGGTGGCTGAGCACGTGGTGATCGACCACGCGCGGGTGTGCCGTAGGTTCGAACGGGTTGAGCGCGACGAAAAGGCGATCGCAACGAGGCTCCTGTTCGAATCGCAGCGCGACCGTTCGGGTTCGTCGGGGGCGGGCGACCAGGAGTGGCTCGAGCGCGTGATGGCGCTCATCGATGAGCCGACGGACCGGTTTATCCTGTGCGCGTGGCTGGCGGATCGACCGCACACGCAGACCGCGGTGTCCCTCGGGGTCACTGCGCAGTATGTTCGCACGCGCTGGTCACGCCTGAAGGACAAGCTTTCGATGCAGTTGTCCGAACAGAACGGTGTCGCGTAGTTCGAGGTACCTAAGCGCCATGTCCTACACCCGTACCCCCTCCAAGCCGTTCGCGGTTCGTCCTTCTGAGAGCGACGAACAGACCGCTGAGAGGATCATCGAGTTCGCGACCGACGCGTACGCGCGCGGGGAGATGCCCGGGATCGACTCGTACGCGGCGGTCCTCAACTGTCCCGCTCGGTTCACCAAGTCGATCGAAGCGGTGATAGCGGTCGGGATACGTCAGCTGCGGAGCACCGGCGCCACCCTCGAAGAGAGCGAGTCTGTTCTGGTCGATCGCCTCCCGGCGCTCGCGGAGGTGGTGCGTGAAGCGGTGGATCTCGAGCGTGTTCTCGTGACGTCGGCGCGGCTCGAGCGACTCGTCGGGGGGCCCCCGAACATCGAAGCGCCCTGCGATTGCGGGCCCGTCATCGAGGGCGGTCAGAAGCGGTACCGGTTGCTGCGCGAGGCGGGGCGGGGGTCGTTCGGGGTGGTGATGGAGGCGGTGGATCGGGTGCTCTCGAGTGAGGATCGCGAAGCGCGCGTCGCGGTCAAACTGACGTACCGTGTATCGGGCAGCGAGTGGAACGCCGCGAACGAAGCGGTCCGGGCGCGCCGGATCGAGCACACGGACATTGTTCGTGTGCTCGACACCGGGTTCGACGCGGAGCTCGGCCTGGATTTCGCGGTGTTCGAGTGGGTCTCCGGCGGCACGCTGGCGGAGCACGTCGCCTCGCGACCGCGCTATACGGCACGCGAAGCGGCGCTCCTGGTCGCGGGGTTGTGCGACGCGGTACACGCGATACACCGAGCGGGCCTGATCCATCGGGACCTCAAGCCCTCGAACATCATGATCGCGTCGGACGGGCGCACGCTGGTGGCGGACGTAGGCATCGCGGTGCCGGTGGATGGCACCACGCTGAGCGAGGACAGCGACGCCCGGTTCGGGAGCTGGGCGTTCATGGCGCCCGAACAGATCGACGCGAGCGAGGCGCTCACGACGGGCGTGGACGTGTACGCGTTGGGCGCGATCTGCGCGTGGTTGATCACGGGCAAGCCCGTCGCTGGCGAGACCGTCGAGGAGATCACCGCGTACCACCAGATGGAAAAAGCGGGGACGCATGCGCGTCATCTGCCGGGGCTGTTGAAGGGCGACCTACGCATCGTGATCCGGCGGGCGCTGTCGCCGGAGGCTTCGGACCGTCACGGCACCGCGCTCGACCTGGCGCGTGACCTGCGTCGATGGGTCCGCGGGGAGCCGATCGAGTGGAGCCACCCCGCGCCGCTCAAACGCGTTTCGCTCTTCGTGAAGCGCAGACCCGTATTCACCGGGCTCGCGAGCCTGGTGATCATCGCGATGTCCGTGAGCGCCTGGCAGTGGCACGTGAACTCCGTGCAGAGGGCCAAGCGGGCTGCGTGGACGGAGAGAATGCACATATTCACGGATGGACTCGTCGAGGATATCGGGATCTCCCGGGCCGGGGTATCGATCCCCGAACGCGCACTCGTTCACGCGTGGTTCCTCGACATGCTGACGGAAAGCGAACTGGTGGAACAGGTGTTGAAGCCCGGTGTCTCGACCGAACACCTGATCGAGCTGGCGCGCGAACAGCGCGACCGCGCCCCCGAGGGTTCCGTGGAGAGGCCGCTGTGGGGGCTGATGCAGGGCGCCTGGGAACTCGTGCTGCCCGAGTCAGAGTTTTCGCTTGTTTGCGTGGACACGCTCACCGAGAGTGTTCGCGGGTTCACCGAGATCCTCGGGGAGGACGCCGACTGGACGAGGGATGCGAGGTCGCTGCTGCTGTGCGCGCACACGCGTGGGATGGTGAGCGCGATGATCGCTGAGGAAGATGTCGATCTCTCCCGGGCCGCGGAACTCGCAGCGCGACTCGAAGAGCATCGGCGCGACGTTTTGGAGCGGAACCCGGGCGGGGCGATCCACCACGCCGTGCTCCGTTCGCTCCGCTTCCTCTACAAAGACTGTCTTCGAGACCGCGGAGCGTTCGACAGCGTGCGGGCCGAGTTCGACGCGTACATCGGCATCGGGACGGGCGGGTAAACCGCGGTCACTCACAAAGATGCTCGCAGGATGCTCACGACAACCCTTGACGGTCAGGAGGTACCGGGGCCATCGCACCGTCGTTGACGCGGGTGGCGGGATCGGGAGGGCTGCGTCGTGCGCTGGGAGGACTCGCCGATCTCGGTTTGCGTGAGGTCAGGCTAGGCCGGGCAGGAGCGATTTGATCCCATCGGCGATCATGCTGCACGCGATCGCGGCCAAGACGATGCCCATGAGGCGGGTGACGATCGCGACGCCGTGAACGCCGACGGCGCGGCTCACGGTCGATGCGGATCTGAAGCAGAGCCAGAAGAGCGCACCGAAGGCGATGCACACGATCGAGAAGGCGGTCATGACGGAGAAATCGCTCTCGTGGTTGCCG
>JAJDDE010000159.1 GCA_029260475.1 Phycisphaerales bacterium
ATTCGTGGGCATCTCGGGCGAGTCGGACGACATCACCCTGGTCGCGGTCCGCATCCGCGAGTAGCCCGCCCTCGATGGCGTACACTCTCGCTCCACATTCGAGGGACCAACCGCAGGAGGAACCGCATGTTTTCTGACGTCAAGGTGATGAGCGCGCGATCGAAGGGGGCCTTAGACGCCCTCGTACTCGGGCACTTCGAGGGCGAGAAGCCCGACAAACGCACGAAGGAGCGCGACCCGAACTACGCGCTGAGCGACGTGCTCGACCGCCCCGAGGCCACCGGCAAGGCCGGCGCGATCTGCGAGGCGTTCCCCAACGAGGACATCGGCGCGAAGCGCATCATCCTCGTCGGCCTGGGCAAGAAGGACGGCTTCGGACCCGACCGCCTGCGCGATATCGCGGCGGCGGTCGGCAGGCGACTCGCGAGCGTCGAGGCCAAGACCGTCGAGTTCGATTTCGAGGGCCCCTACGACGCGGTCAAGGCGCACCACGCGCGATGCGCGGAGGCGATCGGCGAATCGCTCGTGCTGCTCTCGTGGGACAAGGACATGTTCAAGGGCAGCGCGACCCCGCGCGATCGCAAACCCGGACCCCTGAGCGTGCGCATGCCCGACAAGGCGTGCAGCGACGGCTTCGAGCACGGGTTGCTGCTCGGCGCGAGCGCCAACGTGGCGCGCACGATCAGCGAGACGCCCCCCAACGTCTGCAACTGCGACTTCGTCGTCAGCGAGGCCAAACGCATCGCGCGTCAGACGGGCATGAAGTGCACCGTCATCCGGGGCAAGGACCTCGAGAAGCACGGGCTCGCGGGCCTCATCACCGTCGGCGCCGCCAGCGAGCACCCGCCCGCTCTGGTGCGCCTCGAGTACACGCCCATCAGCCCGAAGCGCGGCGCGAAGCCCGCGGTGCTCGTGGGCAAGACGATCACCTACGACACGGGCGGGCTCTCGCTCAAGATCTCCGGCTCCATGCGCGGCATGAAGCGCGACATGGACGGCGGCGCCTCGGTGATCGGCGCGATGCACGCGATCGCGACCGCCGTGAAGCCGCGTCGCCCCGTCGTGGCGCTGCTGTGCGTCGCGGAGAACAGCGTGTCGGACGAGTCGTGCCGCCCGGACGACATCATCACCTTCCGCAACGGCGTGACCGTGGAGATCACGAACACCGACGCCGAGGGGCGCCTCGTGCTCGCCGACGGCCTGCTCTGGGCGTGCGAGAAGGAGAACCCGGCCTACGTCATCGACTACGCGACGCTCACCGGCGGCGTGGTCGTGGCGCTGGGCAACACCTTCGCCGGCATGTGGTGCGACGACGACGCGCTGCGGGGCCAGCTCGACGAGGCCTCGGCACGCTCGGGCGAGAAGATCTGGCGTCTGCCCCTGCACGAGGAGTACCGGGACATGATGCGGTCCACCGCCGCCGACATCTGGAACAGCGCCCCGGTGCGCGCCGCCCATCCCATCCAGGGCGCGGCGTTCCTGAGCTACTTCGTCGATGAGAACGTGCCCTGGGCACACATCGATATCGCGGGCGTCCACTCGGTGGACAGCGAGAAGGGCCCCTACGCCAAGGGCAGTTGCGTCGCCTTCGGCGTCCGCCTCACCGCGGCGCTGCTCGATCAGGATTGATGCGGTCAGACCGAGGAGCACGTCGGTTTATCGCTGAATCAACCCGGGCAGCCGCCCGGGTTTTTTATTGCGCGTTGCATTCGAGGCGCATCGCGAGAAGATAGGGCATGCGCTTGAGGCATCGAACGCGAAAATGCTGGTGTGTGCGATTGGTGGTCGCTGTCGGATTCGCCGCGACTGTCCAGGCTCCTTTGGCATGGATGCTCGCTTGGTGCGTGCCGCTTCATGAACGGTCTTTACTGCCGAGCGGGTTGCACGCAGAGTCTCAGCGAGATGTAGAAGCACTCTCGGGCTGGGTGAGCCGGGAGGTCCCCCGCACGTGGCCCGATCGATTGGAATTTCTCGAAGAGACTTCTGGTCTCGGCATCGAATCGTTCTACTTCAGCACAAGCCGGCTTGAGCGAGGTTGGTACGTTACGTACCGTGGCTACGGGACGCGGGCTGGCTGGCCTTTCGCTTCCATGCAGCACATGGAAGCGCACACTTATGTCGGACGCATCGTTGGTGCGAAGCCCGACGTGGGGGCGCTCGCGCCCGCTGAATCCCATCTTGTGATTCACGCTCGCGTAGACTCAGACATGGCATGGGAGTGGCTTTCGGATCACTCGATCCCATTCGCCGATGCGTTCCCCGTTCCGAACGACATTGGGATTCCGCTCAGCCCGATTCCTCTTGGATTCGGATTGAACATCGCCGTGTTCACCACCGTCACGATCTTCTTGTGGTGCGTCCCGGGTGCCGTGATCCGGTGGCGCCGCAAGCGACGCGGTTTCTGTGTGTGCTGCGGATACGATCGTGCTGGGATCTCAGTAAACACTCCATGCCCGGAGTGCGAGACTGTCCCGAAGGGATGATGAACTACACGGAACTGATGTGGTAAGTCACCCGAGCACCAACAAGCACAGCCCGAGCCACACCGCCGCGCCGATCATCGCGACGCAGGTGTAGCCGACGATCTCGCGTGCCTTCGTGCCGGTGATGGCGAGCAGCGGGAGGGCCCAGAAGGGTTGGAGCATGTTGGTGAGCTGGTCGCCGTACGCGACGGACATGACCATCGTGCCCGGGCTCGCGCCCGTGCTGGTGGCGGCCTCCATAGCGATCGGGCCCTGCATCGCCCATTGCCCTCCGCCGGAGGGCACGAAGAGGTTGACGATCGCCGCGGAGGCCATGGTGAGGAGGGGGAGGGTTGATTCGGTGGCGATGTCGTTGATCGCGCCGGTCATCGTCGTGAGCAGACCGGACCCCGCGACGACGCCCATGATCCCCGCGTAGAGCGGGAACTGCAGGATGATTCCGGCGCAGCCCCGGGCGGCGTCTTCGACCGCGCGGACCAGACTCATCGGCGAGCCGTGGAGCAGCAGCGCCAGGAGGAGGAACGTGAGGTTGAGCGTGTTCGGGTCGAGGCGCAGCGCCCCGGTGATGCCGGCGGCGTCGCCCAGTGCGCCGCCGGTCCACGCGTGCGCCTGCGCCGGGAGGTAGAAGCCCAGCGCCCACGCGCCGATGAGCGCCGCCAGCGCGTAGTTCACGATGGGCGTGCGCTCGAGGAGCCACACGAAGGGGCCGGGTCGGTCGCCCTCGCTGGCGTTCTGCGAGAGCGCCTTCAGCTCGTCCTGCGTCATCGCGGCGTCGCGTTCTTCGGTTGGGGCGGCGTGTTTCGGCGCCATCAGCATGAAGAGCAGCGGCACGAAGAGGATGAGCCCGCCCGTCGCGACGAGGTTGAGCGACGAGAACAGGGTGTCGTGCAGCAGCAACGGTGTCGCCTCGACGCCGGCGGGGAAGACGCTGGCGACTTCGGCCTCGGAGGTCATCTTGAGCGGGGCGCTGCCGGAGAAGCCGCCGTGCCAGACGAGCATGCCCGTGTAGCCGGCTGCGGCGATGAGCGGCGTGCTGACGGGGATGCCGCGCCGTTCGAGACGTCGCGTCACGTCGCGCGCGAGTATCGCGCCGCCGATCAGGCCCAGCCCCCAGTGCAGCACGCCCAGGCACGCGGCGCAGAAGGCGACGAGCAGGGCCGCCTGTGCGCACGAGCGTGGCAGCGACGCGAGCCCGTGCAGCGCCCACGCGACGGGCCTGCTCGAGGCGACCGCGAAGCCGGTCACGAGGATCAGGCACATCTGCATGCCGAAGGCGAGGAACTTCCACACGCCCGATCCCGAGTCGGACCACATGCCGACGATCGCGCCGGGGTCGGCGTCGGTGGTGCCCCACGCGAGCAGGACGACACCGATCGTGAGCAGCGCCGCGAGCACGAAGGGGTCGGGGGTGGTGTGCTTGAAGACGCGAGAGAGCAGCGTGCCGAGGCGGGCGAGCATCCGCGCAGGCTACACGCCCGGGACGAGGGCCGCGACGGTGAAGAGCACGACCATGCCGATCGCGAAGAGCGCCTTGATGACCGTCGAGAGCAGTCGCCCGAGGGCGGCCCCGGTCGCGATGGTCCGCAGGGACTCGCTCTTGCGCAGGAGCTTGGGCTTGGTGAGTTCCAGGGTGACGGCGCCGACGCTGGCGCCGATCGCGCCGCCGACGAGCGTGCCGAGGATGGGGATCGGGATGAGGATGGTGCCGACGATCGCGCCGACGAGCCCGCCCGCCGCAGCGCCGACGAGCGCGCGCTTGGAGGCCCCCGCCTTCGCGGCGCCCATCGCGCCCGAGACGCCCTCGCCCACCTCCGCGAGGATGCAGAGCACCGCGCCCGCGCCGAGTGTCCACCACGAGAAGTAGTCGCCCGGCACCAGCCAGTGCACGGTCAGCGCGCAGGCGAGGTAGAGCCACGTGCCGGGGAGCCCGATGAGCGTGATGACGACGCCCAAGAGGCCCAGCACGAGCATGCCAAAGGCGATGGAGATCTCGATGAGCATGCCCACATCATTGGGCGTTGGGGGCGGTCTGTGTCATCCGTCCCCGTCGCCGCCCTCTCGGACGGCGTCCGCGGGGTCCTCTTCGGGTTCTGCGTCCTCCTCGGGCTCCGGCTCGGCCTCGTAGATCGCGCTGTGCTCGTACACATCCACCAGCCATTTCTCGAGAGGCGTGTAGCGGTAGAGATCGATCTTCCGCTCCTCGCTCTCGCCCTCGATCGTGATGAAGACGAGGAACTTGTCCCACTTGCGCTTGTCGAAGCCGGTGAGCGTGCCGGGCGTCACCGTGGTGCCGTCGGGCAGCGTCACGGTGCGCGATGCGGGGTCGTAGCGGTAGGACTTCGACGCGTTGACCAGGAACATCAGCAGCAGCGGCACGCCAGCGCCGAGACCGACGACGACGAAGAGCCACTGCGACGGGATATCGAAGGTGTTCAGCGGCTTGGGCTGACTGGCGTTCGCGCGGGCCGCTTTGAGTTCGCGGCGGTGCTTCACGGGGTCCGCGAACATCGTCGTGGTGTCCGATGCTTCGGCGCCGGCAGTACGGGCCGCGAGTTCGGCCTCGTTCTCGGCGGCGAGCGCTCCGAGGTTCTCGATCTTGTCCAGCGCGTTCAGCCATTCGAAGAGCGCCTTGTCAATCTCGGACAGGGAGGTCTGTTCCTTGATCTCCGCGAGGCGGGCGGCGGGGTCGGGCACCGAGATCCGGTCAGCCCGACGCATATTGCTGTTGATCGCGGTGTCGAGGTAGCTGAGGCGGGCGGCGTCCACGTGGTTCTGGCCGCGCTTTACATAGATAATCGTGGCGTCCACGTACCCCCAGACCGCGAGGCCGAAGCACACCAGGATGATGAGCACCGACTTGATGACCCAGCCCCTGCTGAGGCTCGTCTTGCTCGGGCCCGGGGCGATTGTCGTTGTTTCAGATGAGGCGTCGTCGTGCATGGTGGTTTCGGTCCGGGGTGCCGGGATTCCGGGGTGGAGGGAGGGAAGGGACGGGATCGACGCGTACGCCCGTGATCACCAGCCGGATCGGGCGGATTCGGGGGGGACGAGGGGGCGCGGGGTCAGAATCTTCGCATGAAGCGCAGGCGCCCGCCCGGCTCGCCCAGCGAGATGGCCTTGAAGGCTCGACGCCACCAGGCGTCCGCCATCGCGCGACCCTGGGGGGTGCGGGTGAGCTGGGAGTAGCCGTGAAAACCGCCCTCGGGATGGAACTTCCGGGCCGGGATGCGCGGGAGTCCCACGTGGTAGCCGTACATCGCGGCGGTGAGCCATTCGGAGTGCTCCCGACGGGCTCGGACGCCCGCGAGCTCGGCTCGTGATGGTCTGCGGGACAGCATCGGTTTTCTAGGGCTCCCTCAGAAGGGTTCAGTGGCGAATGCGGAGTATAGATCCTTCCTCGGATCGGTCCTCACAGAGCCCGCACACCCAAAAAACCCGCAACGGCATGAACATCCTCCCCGCCGAGTCGGCTGTATACCAGCAGTGGGGTGCCCACACCGCCCCTAAAGCTTCAGGAGACCGCTATGACCACCATCTCGACAACGAAGACCCCCTCACACCGCCGGCACGCGGCCATCGCGGCCTTGGCTCTCTCGGGCATCGTGCTCACGGGCTGCGCCAATGCTGGCGAGGGTGCCTTCTCCGGTGCCGCTCTGGGCTCCCTCGCGGGCCTCGCGATCGGCTCGCTCTCGGGCAACGCGGGCGAGGGTGCCGCGATCGGCGCGATCGGCGGTGCCCTTGGCGGCGCGGTCGTCGGCGACCAGAACGAACGGGCCGACCGTCACGCGTACCAGAACCGTCGCGCCTACGAGCGCTACGAAGAGGACCGGCGGTACCGGAACGACGATTGGTAAGCCGCCGCCCGACCGGGGAATCGTCATAGGGCAAGCGTCTTGAGCCGAATTCGGGGCCGGTTCGCCATCGCGCACAGCGTCATTGCAAAAAGCAGCGTCGTTGCATGCGTCCATACCGTTGCGACTTGGAGGATGCTGAGGCAGATCTCTGCGGTTACTGTCACGGTGCTCAGTACCATCACCAACACCGTTGCGGCATTGCAAACAAATTTCGATTGGTGAGGAGTCGTTTGATTTTTAATAAGAGAAGCCTCACACTTATGGCGGTCCGAGCAAGGGCACTTTGGCAGTTACTTATTCGTCAGCGACCGAAACATTCCAAAAATAGGGACACGTCCCTTTGTTTTGTCGTTGTGGTACCGACACAATTCTCCTGTGATCGGATCAGAATGAGTTTGTAAGTGCTTGTCTCACCTGCTACTACGAAAACTTTAGGATGCGGAATTTTTGCCTACTCAGATTCAAAGCCGGCAGATGTACAGTCTGCTGGTGGTTTGTTGCGCAGGATACTATAAACCCTTGATTAGCGGGTATTTACGGCATATCAGCTCGACCCGTCCATCGATTCTGTACCGACACCTGTACCGACGAGCTCGCGGTTTATGTCCCCGATATAGGGGCGTGCGGTCACGCCGGTACTTACTGCGTCTCACATTCGCCGAATCAATAGCTCACGTGCTGTGAGCGCTGCGCCCAATAGGCCGGCGTTCTCGCGCAGCTCCGTCACGCGCACCTCGACGCGGTGGGCGTGGGCGGTTGGGAAGACCGCTTTGCGGATCGTCGCGAGCAGGCGGTTCGGGTAGGCGGGGGGCATTTCCTCTGCGAGGCCTCCGCCCAGGAGGATGAGGGGGACGCCGATCAGCGTGATCGCGTTGGCGACCGCGACGCCCAGCCAGTCCGTCGCGCGGTCCACGTACTCCACTGCGAGTTTGTCCTCGGCCTCGTACGCCCGCGCGAGATCGCCCGCGCTGATGCGCCCCTTGATCTCCTGGAGCACCGAGGGCGAGCCGCCGTCGAGCGCGGCGCGGATCGATTGCGTCACGAAGCCGCGGCTGGCGTGGCGCTCCATCCGTGCTCCGCTGACGTCGTGCAGGTCGGGCGTGCTGAGCGTCTGCCCGATCTCGCCCGCGGTGCCCAGCGGGCCGCGGTGGACGGCGCCGTTGAGGATGATGCCGCCCCCGACCCCCGTGCCGACCCAGACGGCCAGCGCGTCCTGCGCTCCTCGGCCCGCGCCGAGCTTCGCCTCCGCGAGGGCGGCGGCGTTCACGTCGTTCTCCAGCGCCACGCGCACGCCGCCGAGCCGGCTCGAGAGCTCGGCGCAGGCGGGCAGGTTGCTCCAGCCGATGTTGGGCGCGTCGATCACCACGCCGGCGTCGAAGTCGATGGCGCCGGGGGCCGCGAAGCCGATCGCGCCGATGTCCTTGAGCGCCACGCCCGATTGCTCGCAGCACGCCCTGCAGGCGTGGGCGACCGCATCGAGCACCGCGTCGGGCCCGCGGTCCGCGTTCGTCTTGGCGCCCAGGCGGTGGAGGATGCGCCCCTCGCGGTTCACGAGCCCCGCCTGGAGGTGGGTCCCGCCGAGATCGACGCCGATGACGTGTGGTGCTCTCTCTGACATGGTGCGGGCAGCCTAGCAGGCGCTGGCGCAGCGGTCCCGTTACGATCGTGCGATGGTCGGCTGGTTGGTGATCTTCGTGGTGTGGCTCGGCGCGATCGTCTTCGGCGTCTTCGGTCTGCGCAACGCCTACCGGGGTGACGACGAGCTGCAGATCGGGCTCATCATCGCCTTTATGAAGGCGTACTCACGGGTGGTCCATCGCGTGCGCGTGGTCGGGCGCGAGCACGCGGTCGCCGCAGAGCGTGCGCACGCGGAGGGGCGTCCTGTCATCGTGGCGTCGAACCACACCGCGGGCGTGGACCCGGTGCTGGTGCAGGCGGGGCTGAACTTCGAGCCGCGCTGGATGATGGCGTCTGACATGCGTGTCGCGGGGGTGGACTGGTTCTGGGAGCTGGGGCGGATCATCTTCGTGGACCGTGAGGCCAAGGAGTCGCGCTCGCTGCGCGTCGCGATGCGCCATCTCAAGGACGGCGGCGTGCTGGGCATCTTCCCCGAGGCGCACCTGGAGAGGCCGCCCCGCCGGCTGCTGCCCTTCAAACCCGGCATCGGGATGATGGTGCGGAGCTCCAAGGCGCTGGTGCTGCCGGTTCTGATCGACGGTGCCCCGCAGGCGGACCCCGCGTGGTCCAGCCTCTGGACGCCCAGCGGCTCGTCGGTCACGTTCCTCGAGCCCGTGGACTACCACCAGATGGGGCTCATGGGCGAGCAGATCGCCGATGACCTGCGCGAGCGCATGGCGGCGGCCAGCGGCTGGCCCAGGGTGGACCGTGCGCCGATCTTCGCCAACGGCGAGCGCTTCCTCATCGATCTCGAAGGGCGCTACTACGATGACCGCACGGGCGAGCGCGTGACCGATGACGAGGTGCGCCGCCGCACCACCACGGACGGGGAGGGCTGAGGCATGCGCATCCGGATCACGGGCGAATTGGTGAAGGTGGGGATCGACCGCGTGGAGCTCGCGACCGACGGGGGCGACACGGTCTACGAGGTGCTCGTTCCCCCCGCGGTCGCGGCGGAGCTGGTCGGGCACACCGGCGAGAGGCGCACGTTCCACACGCGCGAGGTGTACGAGTCGCAGTCGCAGGGCGCGAGCTTCGTGCCCAGGCTGCTGGGGTTCACCACGCCCGAGCAGCGGAGCCTCTTCGAGCTGCTGACGACGGTGAAGGGTTTAGGTCCTCGCAAAGTGCTGCGGAGCATGAACGCCCCGACCTCGCTCATCGCCCAGGCGATCGCGTCGGGCGACACGGTCTTCCTCAAAACGATGCCCGAGATCGGGAAACGCACCGCGGATTCCATCGTGCTCGACCTGCGCGAGAAGGTCAGCGCGATCACGCTCGGCATCGGAGGGGGAACCCCCGCGACGCCGGTCAGGTCGCCCGAGGGCGATCACGCGGACCAGGCGGTCGCGGCCCTCATGCACCTGGGCGAGAACGAATCCGCCGCCCGCGATCTGGTGCGCCGCGCGATCGAGGCGGAGGCGGGGCTGCTGGAGTCCTCGCCTGACACGATCCTGTCGCGGGCCCTTGCGGTACGATCCTGAGCGGTAGCGCGCCGGGCGCTGCGGGTGGCGATACGAGAGAAGATCGAGGGACCATGCGGTACGCGATGATCATGGCGGGCGGCGTCGGCACGAGGCTCTGGCCCGTCTCTCGCGCACAGACGCCCAAGCAGCTCGTACCCCTCATCGAGATCGCGGGCGAGGCGCAGCGCCAGGCGCTGCTCACCCTGGCGACGCGCCGGCTCGAGGGCCTCGTGGATGAAGACAAGCGGTACATCTGCACCAACGAGTCCTACCGCGACCTCATCACGACGCACGTCCCGGGCTTCACCGACGACCGCGTGCTGGGTGAACCGGTCGGTCGTGACACCGTGAACGCCGTCGGCTTCGCGGCGGCCGTCCTGCACAAACGCGACCCCGAGGCGGTCTTCGCGGTGCTGACCGCGGACCACATCATCCGCCCGGACGACACGTTCCGGAAGATCATCGACGTTGGTTACCGCATGGTGGAGGAAGACCCGACGCGGTTGGTGACGTTCAGCATCAAGCCGACGTTCGCCGCGACTGGATTCGGGTACATCGAGCGGGGCGACCCGGTCCCGAACTCCGACGGGCTGGGCCACCGTGTGGAGCGTTTCGTGGAGAAACCCAGCGCCGAGAAGGCCCAGGCGTACCTCGAGGCGGGCGCCTTCGGTTGGAACGCGGGCATGTTCGTGTGGAAGGCCTCAACGATCCTGGACTGCCTGCGCCGCTACAAGCCCGAGTCGTACGAGGGGCTCATGAAGATCGCCGACGCATGGGACACGCCCGATCAGGAGCGCGTGCTGGGCGAGGTGTACCCCGAGCTGCCCAAGATCAGCGTGGACTACGCGATCATGGAGCCCGCGGCCCGGGAGCACATCCGCGCGCGGGGCACCGCCCACGAAGCGTCGTCGGTCAAGGTGTGTACGGTCGAGATGGATCTCGAGTGGCTCGACGTCGGCTCGTGGCCGAGCTACGCCGAGACGCTGCGGGCGATGGATTCCTCGGGCACGCGCATCAGCGGCAACGCGATCGCGCACGAGTGCAGCCAGACGCTCATCGTGAACACGGACGACACGCACACCGTCGCGGTGCTCGGTGCGGAGGACCTCATCGTGGTCCACACGCGCGAGGCGACGCTCGTGATGCCCAAGGACAAAGCCCAGGACCTCAAGAGCCTGCACGCGAGGCTGCCCGAATCGCTGAAGTGAGCCTTACCCGTCGGTGCCGACGTTCTTGGCTTCTTCGCCGATGCGATCGATGAAGAGGCGCTCGGCGTCCTTGTACCCGTCGAAGGCGCGGTCGAGCTGTTCCATGAGCTCGGCGATGCGCTCGTCGGTCACGCGACCCGAGCCCGACATCTCTTCGAGCGACTCGGTCGCGGCCCGTAGGTCGGAGAGCGCTCCCGCGTAGGTGCGGGCGGCGTCGTAGAGCAGCTCGTACTGGAGCTCGCGCGTGTCTGGGCGGTAGATCAGGCGCCATGGCGAACGCCGGACCTCGACGAGCATGTCGCGGAGCTGGTCGGAGGCGAGGCGGAAGTTCACGAGGCTCTTGCGGATGTTGGGGCGCTGCTCGTCGAGGATGTCGCCGTACTTCGCGACGGCGTCGCCCGCCTTGGTGAGCTCGGCCTTGCCGGTATCGAGCAGCGAGATGACACGATCTGTGAGCTCGCCGTTGAGACGCTCGGTGAAGGCCTTGCCGTCGGCGGAGATGCCGCGCGCGTTCTCGATGGCCTCGTCCACCTTGTCGCGGTTGTCGTCGAGGTAGCTCTGCGCTGTGGCGAGGAGCGTGCCGACTTCTTCTATGCGTTCGTCGAGGTCCGCCGCGAGCTCGGGGCCCTTGGCGATGGTGCTGTCGGCGTTGGCGGTGACGCGATCGATGCGCGACTTCCAGGTCTGTTCCCACTCGTTGCGGACGTCGGCGACCATCGCCTGGGCGTCGTCGATGGTGGTCTGGGCGGATGTGCCCATCGCGTCGAGCTTGTCGGCGAAGCCGCTGGACTTGTCGAGGATGTTCTGGAGGTCGGCGCGCTGGTCGTCGCCGTACCCCGCCTGCGAGAGGAACGAGGGGGGCGAGAGCTCGCCCATCAGCACCCCGCCCGGAGCGAGGCGGGCACCCGTGCCGAGTGCCGGGAAATTGATGACGCCCTGCGTGCCCAACAGCGGGAGCTCCAGCGTCGCGACGGCGTTGTCGGTGATGGGGATGCTCTTATCCACGCGCATCTGCACGTCGATGCCCTCGATGGTGCCGCTCTCATCGACGAACTCCACGGCGCTCACCACGCCGACGCGCCGCCCGCCGACGCGCACCTCCGCGCCCGGCTGCAGCCCGCCGATGTTCGTATCGAGATCGAAGCGCACCGTGTAGAGGCTGGTGCCCAGCGTGTCGAGAACGCCCGAGAGCACCACGACGATCACCACCGTCGCGATGATCGAAACGACGACGAAGACGCCGGTGAGGAAGGTGTTTTTCTGGTTGCGGCTGGCCATGGGCTCAGGTTCCTTCGTTGGATTCGTCGTCTTCGTCGTCGATGATCGGCCCGCTCAGCGAGGAGACGCGCGTCGAAACGACCGACGGCGTGTTCTCGAAGGGCTCGGCGCTCCCGAGGAGGTCTTCCTCGTAGTTGGACGCGGCCTTGCGCTCGGTCAGCGGTCCCTTCGCGTCGCCACGCAGGAACTGGCGGATGAGCCGGTGGTCGTAGCTGAGCTGTGCGCTCTCCGCCTCGGGCGTGTCGCGCAGCCCCTCGTACCACTCGCGCGCCTCGACCGCCATCATGCGCCCCTTGTCGAACATCGCCATGCGATCGGCGATGGTGAAGGCGCTGTCCATCTCGTGGGTGACGACGACGCTGGTCACGCCGAGCTTCTTGGTGAGGTCCACCATGAGCTGGTCGATCTCGGCGCTCGTCACCGGGTCCAGCCCGGCGCTGGGCTCGTCGTAGAACAGGATCTGCGGGTCCAGCGCGAGGGCGCGGGCGAGGCCCGCGCGTTTCTTCATGCCGCCGGAGATCTGCGCGGGGAACTTGTCCGCGTGTTCGCGCAGGCCCACGAGCTCGAGCTTGATCTTCACCATGGTGGCGATGATGTCCGGGTCCAGGTCCGTGTGCTCCTGGAGGGGCAGGGCGACGTTCTCGCCCACGGACATCGAGTTGAAGAGCGCCCCGGACTGGAAGAGGATGCCGAAGCGTTTGCGGAGCGCGTTCATCTGCTCCTCGTCGGTGAAGGAGCAGATGTCCTCCCCGAAGAGCTCGACGGTGCCCTCGTCGATGACGAGCGAGCCGATCATGCAGCGGAGCATGGTGCTCTTGCCCGAGCCCGAGCCGCCCATGATGACCATGGTCTCGCCCCGATTCACATCGAAAGAGACACCATCGAGGACGGCGCGCCCGTCGAATTTCTTCACGAGGTCGCGCACGCGGATGATGGGTTGGTCGGGGGACGTGGGCATCGGCTGGCGAGTGTATCGGTTGTTCGGGTTGTGCTACTGAGAACGGTTCTCACAGGACGCGGGGCTTTCACACGCCGACAATACGCGACTTGGACCTCGCGACACTCCTCATCATCGTCTTCCTCGCTGCACTGGTGACCTGCCTCGCGACGGGGCTCGGCGCGCTCCCGTTCCTCTTCGTCCCGATGATCTCAGAACGCGTCGGGGGCTGGATGGAGGGCTTGGCGGCGGGCATGATGGCCGCCGCCAGCGTCTACCTCGTATTTGAGGGTCTCACGTACCGCCCCGACGGGATTGTCCCCTCGCTGGGCGAGATGGCCTGGCTCGAGGTGCTGCTCGGCGGAGTGGTCGGGCTTCTTTTCTTCCTGATCGCCGGGAGGTGGCTGGAGGAGAACGAGGAGTTCGACATCGCGGGTCTCCGCAAGACGGGAGGCCTGAGTGGCCTGCTCATCGTCGGCGCCATGTTCATCCACTCGCTGCCCGAGGGCGTCGCGGTGGGCGTCGGCTTCGGCGTCGCGAGCACCGATATCGGGGAGGGCCTGGGCTTCGGTACCGCGATCTCAACGGCGATCGCCTTTCACAACATCCCAGAGGGCCTGGCGATCTCCGTCGCCCTGCGATCCAAAGGAATGTCCGTGGGCAGGTGCGCGCTGTGGTCCATCGTCAGCAGCATCCCGCAGCCTCTGGCGGCCCCGATTGCCACGTGGCTGGCGTGGATCTTCGTGCCCATGCTGCCCGCAGGGATGGGCTTCGCGGCAGGCGCGATGCTCGCGCTCGTCGCGATCGAACTGGGCCCGAACGCCTGGAAACGCGTCGGCCCCGCCGGCGCGGTCTTCGCGGCGGTTGTCGGCGCGGGCGTGATGACCGGCCTCTCGGTGGTGATCACCGGTTTAGGGTGATCTGACCTCCTCGCGTGTGGCGAACCCTGACGCGCCTGCCGGTTGTGCCGTCGCGCCCGCCCCGCCCCTGCCTCCCCTCATCCAGTCGCGCGTGCGCCTCGACGACGACAGACCCATCGAGGGACGCACCTTTGCGCCGCACCGGGTGGCGTCGTGTCCCGAGGACGGATCACGAGACCAGACACGAGGAGCGGAGATATGCAGAGCAGCGCACGGCACATCGGTTGGATCGCGGGCAGTGGTGCCCTGCTCATCACGTCTGTCGCCTGGGCCAGCAACCCCTTCGCGGCCCAGATGGACGCGGTCGTTCGCATCGGCACCGAACAGATCGAACTGCGCTACGAGAGCGCTCTGGACACCATCGCCCAGGCCCGGGCTGATTCGCTGGGTGTGCTCTACGCCGCCGAGGGGCTGGGCGTGGACGACGAGACCCTCCGCCTCGCGGAATTCGACGCCCGCACCAGCGTCCGCGACGCCGCCCTCCTCGCCCACGCGGACCTTCGCGGCATGGCGATGAACACCCTCGTCACGCTCGAAAACTTCGGTGCCAGCCAGGACCAGGTCTCCCGCGTGCTCGCGCTCTGGGACGCGAAGGCCGATGCGCTTGACGACGCGATCGAACTGGCCCTCGACGACGTCGAGGACGCGACACCCGTCTCCACGAAGGCCGTCGCCAACGGCCTGGTACCGGTGAACACCGCCTCGACCGACCTTGCTGGCGAAGCGATCCACGTCTTCGACAGCCTCGCCATCGAGATGGAAACCCAGCTGCGTTCGGGCACCGATGACAGCGTCCGTTTCCTCCGTTTCGAGAAGACGCGCTCGCACACGACCAAAGCGATGCGCTCGATGACCGGCGATGCCCAGCGCGCCGTGGTGCAGTCCAGCAAGACGATGCTCAAGACGCTCAAGGAGCAGTACAAGGCGTACCGCAGCGCCATGAAGAGCACCGGTGCCGATCGTGCCGACATGCAGGCGCTCAAGGTCGCCTACAAGGACGCGATGGTGTCGGTCCGCAACGCGATGGACGACGCGAAGGCCGATCTCCGGGCCGCCCGCTGATTCTCAGACCCCATCCCGCCTTCCCCAGACCGAACAGCCCCAACGAGCGGCGCAGGTGCGCCGCTCGTTGTCGCGCGCCCATGTTCTGGCACGACACCGATTCAGGGTGATTCATGGTTGCCCGATGACACCCTCTGATGGTGATGAATTCAACCACATCAGGGAGGTTCCGGGACATGACCCAGCGACTCTGGATCGGTGGCGCGCTCAGCGCCGGTGTGCTACTTCTCGCGAGCGGCAGTGTGCAGGCGGTGCCTGTCGGGGACGGGGCGGGCAACCCGGGCGATACCTACTACATCCCGCCCGGGTACTTCGCGCCGGGTGTCCCGGGCGTCGGCACGCTTGAGCAGCAGCAGATGATGGCGGACGCGGTCGATGAAATGTGGGCGCTGGGCGACGAACTCAAGCAGGACCTGATCGAATTCGGTGATCAGGCGATTCTGGACCTCGATCTGTTCATCTCCATGGACCCCGAGCCCTGGGATCTCTACGACGCGGCGGTCGAACTCGAGGACGAGATCGAGGACCGTGCCGCACTTCATCAACAACTCATCGCGGCGAGCGTGGTGCCCATCTTTGGTGATGTCGAGTCGTCCTTGCCCGCTCCGCCCACGGAGCTTCTTACCGCGGCGTTCGGCCCCACGCTCACGAGCATCGGTCTGCTGTGGGTCGAGGCGGACTTCTACCAGCTCGAGATACAGTCACGCAGGCCGATGGAGCGCCCCGACGAGCCCGCGCCTCCCGCGCCGACATTCGCGGCGCCCGAAGCGGCGGTGCAAGCACCCGCAGAGGCGCCGAGCCAGCCCCAGGCCCAACAGCAGCCGACGACCCCGAGCACCGTCGCGAGCAACCAGCCCGCAACCCAAACCCCGATGACGGAGCAGCAGCTTCAGCAGGTCGCCAAGGTTGATCGCGAGATCGAGAAGTCGCATCGCAAGTTCGAGCAGCTCGAAACCAAGCTCGCGAGCAAGGTGAGCAAGCAGCAGCAGAAGCTGAGCCAGGCCGAGCGTCGCGCCGAGAGTCAGCTCAACGGCGTGCGTGCCCAGCTCGCACGCGCCGAGGGCGTGAACGAGAAACAGGCGACCAAGCTCCGCAAGAAGGTCGCCCGTCTCGAGCAGCGCAACGAGCAGAAGCTCGCCAAACAACGCGCCAAGCTCCAGCGGGCCCAGACGCTGCGGGAACAGCAGCTCGATATGCAGCGGTTGCGAATGGAGCGTCTCGAGCAGCAGCGTGAACAGATGTCGCCCGGGTCCTCAGCGGAAGGGGCGGGCGCTTGAACCGATCGACGACCTTCGATGCCGGGACCATGACGATGGGGTGCCCCTCCGAGCACGGGTGGGCACGGTCCCTCCGCTGGGCGTGCAGGCGCCAGCGGGCCCTGTCGATCTGTCGCACGGTCGCGAGCGCTGTGATCGCGGGCGCGTGCGGCGTAGCGCTGCTCTCGCTCACGACCTGATCGTACTGATTCGGTCTAGAGCTCGACCATCTCCATGTCGGGCTCCTGCTGGGCCTTCGTGGAGGGGTAGGAGACCTCGGTCTCGAAGGCGGACAGCGAGCTGAACTCCGCCGCCATCTCCCGACGGGCGTTGGCGGCGTTGTAGCGCATGGTGGCGCGGGGCGCGACCACCGTTGTCGAGCCGGGCACCTGGCCCGGGCCCTCATCGACGATGAGCACCTCGCGAGCGCCGTACGTCTCGCCCGGCTCGGCGCCCTCGGCGATCGCGAAGAGGTCGTAGGCGATCTGGCCCTCGCACATCGCGCCCTGCGTCGGGGGGACCGCGGCCTCGAAGGCCTGGAGCTTGTTGTTCACGTTCTCGAAGACGCCCGCCTTCTCCGCGAAGCTCACGCCGGGCAGCACCACGTTCGCCAGCTTGGTCAGCCGGTTGGGGAGCGTGTCGATGAGCACCGTGAAGGCCTTGTCGCAGGCGTCGGCCCACTCGGGCGTGACCCACTCGGAGGTGTAGTTGCCGGTGAGGAGCACGCCGGTGCGCTGCCCGCTCTTGATCGCGTCGAGCGCTCCGTCGGCGTCGAGCACCTCGCGCCCGCCGGACATCGCCTCGAGGACGCGGCGGACGCCGCGCGCGTTGGGCGCCTTCTCGGCGCGGATGGTGTACCCGCCCGGGAACTCCTTGTCCTGCCCCTCGAAGGGCACGGGGCCGATCGCGAAGGTCGCGTCGGCGTCCAATCGCTTGGCGAGCTTCGCGAGCGCGTACGCCTCTTCGCAGGGCAGCATCGGGGAGACCACCGCGAGGAGCGAGGTGCCGGTGAGGCCCTCGACCGCGGCGGTCATCGCGCGCGGGAACTCCACCCTCGTGCGCACGCCGTGAATCATCATCTCGGGGCTCGTGAGGCGGTCTTCGCGGTGGACGAACTTCCAGCCGTAGCGGATCTCGTCGGAGATCCACCACTTGTTGACCTCCATGTTGTCGCGCGGCTTGATGCGGTAGATCTTGCCCTCGTTGTGCTCGATCGTGATGTTGTCGCCCTGGGCGGTGATGCCGTCGATCGAGGGGGTGCTCTTGAGGAACCACACGCGCTGCGTGAAGAGGAAGTCCTTGTCGAGCAGCGCACCGACGGGGCAGAGGTCGATGACGTTCGCCGACAGCTCGTTGTCGAGGGGGACGCCGGGGAAGATGTCGATCTGTTCCTGGTTGCCGCGACCCTCGATAGTGAGCTCGCCGGTGCCGCTGACCTCGCGCGTGAAGCGCACGCAGCGGGAGCACATGATGCAGCGGTCGGCGTAGAGGTAGACGTGCGGGCCCAGGTTCTTCTTGGGCTGCTTGACCTTGGTCTCCTCGAAGCGGGAGACGCCCCTGCCGTACTCGTAGCTGTAGTCCTGCAGGTCGCACTCGCCCGCCTGGTCGCAGACCGGACAGTCCAGCGGGTGGTTGATCAGCAGGTACTCCATCACCGCCTTCTGGTTGGCGATGGACTTGGGGCTCGTGGTGTAGACGATCTGGTCGTTGCCCGCGGGCGTCTGGCAGGTGGGCAGGAGCTTGGGGATGGCCTCGAGCTTGTTGTCGTTGCGCGGGTTGGGCGCGTGGACCTCAGCGAGGCAGATACGGCACGACGCGACGATCGACAGCCCGTCGTGATAGCAGTACTGCGGGATCTTGACCCCGTTCGCGTTGGCGATCTGGAGGATGGTCTGCCCCTGCTCGAATTCGCAGGTCTTCCCGTCGATCGTGATGGTCGGCATGGTCGTGGTGATCCTCGGTCGGCGTGGATAAATCGGGATGAAGGCCGATCCCATATCGTACACGCGGTGTCGCATCTGTCGCGTTCTCGGGCGTGCCAGGCGGGAGATCCGGCACAAATCTCATCGGAACCGCTTGCAACGGGTGGGTCCGGGGGTACCTTTTCCTTGGCCCCGTCATCGGCACTGCAGGCGGGTTCCGCACTGAGTCGCTTGAGTTTTTTCCTGTCCTCCCGCGCCTGTCTGGTTTCCGCGCGAGGACGCCCGAACCTGCTGCACAGGGTCGGATCACATCCCGGAGAGAGTTATGAAGATCGCACTGAGCGTGGCGCTCGTCACGTGCGCCGGTCTGGCGTCCGCCGCCAACGCGGGCATCAGCGTCACCACGGGCCTGACAGACGCGGAGGCCGATGCCTTGGGCGGAGGGCTCTACGTCTGGGAAGCCGAGGGCCGCTTCGGCGATCGCGGCGGAGCCGCGGAGCGCGAGCTGGGCATCGGTGAGTCCACCGCCCTCCCGCCGGCGGACGAGGCGCAGGTCGATTGGGCCAACAACTTCATGCCCCCCGCCGGCTTCAACGGCTACAGCTACACCATCAACTGGGACGGCACGGACACCGTAACCCTCGACGTCACGGGCATCGACGCCTCGGGCGATGCGGTCATCGAGAACCTCGTCTATATCCTTCCCGGAGCCGAGAGCATCACGGACCTCTACATCCGCGCCGCCGGCAACGATGTCTCGCTCTCGAGCATCTCGTGGGACCTCGACGGCCTCATGGGCAGCCAGGCCGCGGGCTTTGGCGATGACCCGACCACCGTCCGCTTCTCCGGCAGCCAGCTCACCGACGGCTTCACGCTGTCGGGCGAGTTCACGTTCGCCTGGGCGGACGGCGCGGGCACGAGCAACAGCCGTCCCGCGTGGCAAATCAAAGCAGCGGTGCCGTCGCCCGGCGCCGCGATGATCTTCGGTATGGCTGGCGTCCTGACACTCCGTCGACGCCGCTGACCGATCGCGTGCCCTGAAAGGGGCGCGCCCTTCTGTGCGGATCACGCCCCCGCCTCGCGCGGGGGCGTGATCATTTTTGGGGAGTAGGGAGTAGGGAGTAGGGAGTAGGGAGTGGCGAGTAGGGAGTGGGCGTCGATGTGCCGTGGGTCGAGCGCCCCGAGCCCCACGCCTTCCTCACTCGGGCGCACATCGCGTGGGTTCCGGGCTACGCCCTCCGACCCACGGCACGGTGATTCCCTCCCCCTCCCCCTCCTTCTGCCCCCTCCACTCGCCACCTCGCCACTTCGCCACTCGCACCCCTACCCTCCCCCCATGCCCGACCACACCCTCCTCGAGACCTTCCCCGCCCCCTCCGACCAGCCGTTTGTCATCGAGCACGTCTCGGAGGAGTTCACCTCCGTCTGCCCGAAGACGGGCCACCCGGATTTCGGCGAAGTCACGCTCCGCTACGAGCCCAAGCCCGCCAGCGACGGCGGCGTGTGCGTCGAGCTCAAGAGCCTCAAGCTCTACTACCAGAGCTTCCGCAACGAGGGCATCTTCTACGAGGCGGTCACCAACACCATCCGCGACCACCTGCAGAACTGCATGAACGCCCAGTGGCTCCAGGTCGTCACCGACTGGAAGGGCCGCGGCGGCATCCGCAGCCGTATCACCGCGACTGTGGGGGATGTGCCGGCGGAGTATCGGGGCTGGTGATCAGTCTTCGTGCGGCTGGTAGGGCGTGCCGTCGGGATTTGTCAGGCTGTAGATGATCGATGAGAACGCGGGTTCGGGGTAGAACTTCACGTCGCCGTACGGCGTCAGGATGTTCCCGCCATCCTCGTAGAGGTCCGGGTGCTCATACAGCCGGACCTCGATACGAGCACCGGCGTGGTCCGCGGTGACAAAGTTGGGGACGAAGAAGTAGGAATCGAACGAACCGTCGGAGAGGGGCGCTTCCAGCGTGTCGCGATCGAGAAGGCCAGCGTTCACCAGGTCATCGGTCCACGTCGCGGGGTCCGGGTATTCGTCGTGGTTGTTCTGGGCATAGATCTCTTAGGCGCGGTGGATTTCTTGCATCTGGGTGCCGCTTTTGGTGCGGATCGCCACATCGCGAGCCCGGGACATGGCCTGCGCGAGAATCATCGGAGTGAGCGCGAGGCAGAGCACGCCCAAGCAGATCGCGATGATCGACATTGCCTTGGCACCACCCGCGTGCGCCTTGCCGGAACTGCCCACGAGCGCGACGATCCCCAGCACGATCGCGACCAGCGGGCCGATCACCGGGATGCAAAGGCCAACGATCGCGACGATCAACGCCGCGATCGCGAGCCCGTTCTTCGCGGGCGGCGCGGCGACCGCTTGCGGCCCGGGCGTGTCGTTATATGTATGCATCGGTGGCTCCTCGGGGTAATTGTTCCGAAGAGTATAACAACAGGCATCGGCATGTTGCCACATCAAAGTATGAGTCGCTTGTAAGGAACACAGGGCGTGCCGTCGGGGGGGCTCATATGGCCAGCTTCGCCCGTAGCATCACGTCAACGAACCGAAGGGCGCTCGTCGCCGGTTCCGGGAGCTGCTGAAGCAGCAGTTCCCGGCCACCCGCCACCCGTTTTACTCTGCGTCCTCTGTTCCGCCGCAGGTGGTCTGCTGCTCTGCGTACTCCGTGTGCTCCCCTGGTCAGCCGAAGAGGTTGAGCACATCGTTCGTCGTCACGAACAGGAACACGCCCGCGATGACCACGAGTCCGACGATCGTCAGCGCGTTCTGCACGCCCACGGGCACGGGCTTCTTCGTGATGCCCTCGTAGCAGAGCATGAGGAAGAGCCCGCCGTCCACGATCGGCAGCGGCAGGAAGTTCAGCACCGCGAGGTTCGCGCTGATGAGGCCGATGAAGAAGAGCAGGCGGATCACGCCCTCGCGCGCAACGCGTGAGCCGATGTGCGTGATGCCGACGGGGCCCTTGAGCTGCTCGGGCTTCACGCTGCCGTCGGCGAGGCGGCCGAGCGTGAGGTAGACGCGGGTGAGCATGCGCTGCGTCTCGCGCAGGCCCAGGCGCACCGAGTGCACCGGGTTTTCGCCGACCTGGATGACCGTCGCGGGCCCGAAGAAGGCCAGCGCGCCGTCGCCGGTCCATCCGAGGGTGTGCAGGTGCTTCACCGCCTCCGCGTCGAGCTCCCAGCGCACCGTCCGCATCGCCTCGTCGGCGTTGGAGGAGGCGAGGGTGAGCTCGACGGCCGCGCCCGCTTCGGCGTTGAAGGCGTCCATCGTCTGGTCGATCAGTGCGCTGCGGGCGTCGAAGAGCGAGCCGACGGGGGAGAAGCCGACGCTCGTGAGACGCATGCCCGCGAGGTCGTCGCCCAGCGCGCCCGTGCGACGCCAATCCTCGGGCGCGTCGTCGCCGGTGCTCGCGGGCTCGGGGGTGGAGGCGAGGTAGGGCGCATCGAAGGCGCCGCCCGGCGAGAAGCCGACGGTGCCCGCCTCGCTCACGGGGAGTTCGAGGACCACGAGGTCGCTGTCGCGCAGCACGGTGGCACGCACCGTGCCGCCCGCCGCGGCACGGATCACGCCGACGCCCTCGGCGCTGTTGGGCCACTGGACGTCGCCAAGGCGCACGAAAACATCGCCCTCCAGCAGCCCGGCCTTGCGTCCCGCCTCGCTCGTCTGTGTGACTTTCAGCGGCGGGGTGAGGCCCAGGAGGTGCTCGACCGCGAGCGAGCCCGCATCGCCCAGATCGGCGACGGTGAAGCTGAATTCCGGGCGTGGCTGGAAGCGTTCGGAGACCGTGCGGTCGTCCGCCGGATCAACAAAGGTGATCTCGAAGGGCACGCCGTCCGATGCGTTGGCGGCGTCGAGCAACGCGGTGGGGAGCAGGACAGTGCCCCACGGGTCCACCGTCGCGGGTTCGATGGGGACGCCGTTGACGCTGGTGAGGACCATGCCCGGCTCGACGTTCTCGAGGCCGTAGGCGGTGAGCAGGCGTCCGAGGGTGTCGCGGTCGGCGTTGTCGGGCGTAACGATCGCGGCGCCGGGGAGGGCGTAGACGCCGATCGCGCGGATCTGCGCGGTTTCGTTGTACTCGGGTTCCACCTCGAAGCGGAGCAGGCCCTGCCCGGGGCGCTCGACCTCGACGGTCAGCGGTGCGCCCTTCTTCGAGAGGCCGATCTTCAGCAGGAGGTCCTGGAAGACCTCGACCTTCTGTCCGTTCACCGAGCGCACGATGTCGCCCGTCTCCAGCCCAGCCTTCGCGGCGGGCGAGTCAGCGGGCACCTGGATGACCGGCGCGTTCGACTGCAGGCCCACCGAGTAGACGACGACGAAGAGGACCGCCGCGAGAATGACGTTCATGATCACGCCGCCCGAGACGACGATCATGCGCTTCCAGATCGGCACCTGCGTGTAGCTGTCGGGCGCGCTGGAGGTGGCGGTGGGGTTGGCGTCTTCCTGGCCCAGCATGCGGACGTACCCGCCCAGGGGGACCCAGTTGAGGCGGTACTCCGTCTGCGAAACGCCGGGCACCTTGTCGAGATCGAGCCGTCCAGTCTCCGTGACTACGGTGCCCATGTCTTCGCCGGTTTCGAACCGGTGCTTCTTCTGAAGCTCTTCGTACTCGGGGTTCGTCGTGCCACGACGGAAGCCGATGCCCTTGCGGTACGCGAGGATCGCGGGTCCGAAGCCGACGGCGAACTCCAGCACGCGGATCTTCGCCCAGCGTGCCGTGAGGAAGTGCCCGAGCTCGTGCCAGAAGATCACGAACCCGAAACCGAGCAGGACCAGGAGGACGTTCCACAGCGTGATGAGCGATTCGGGCATGGGCGGAGTGTAGTAGGGCGGGCGGGCTCAACCCGCGTCGGCGCGGTCCATCAGCGTGCGGAGCGCCTCGAGGCGGCGTTGGTGCTGCTCGATCGTGGGCTCCAGCGTGACGAGGGCCTCCACGTGGCGGAGCGCGCTGGCGTAATTCTGGGCCTGGAGGGCGACGGTCGCCGCCAGTTCGCGGTAGTCGCCGTCGAAGGGCGCGATGCGCGTCGCGCGCTCCGCGGCCCCCAGCGCCTTGTCGTACGCGCCGCGCTCGGCGTACCGGCGCGCCAGCGCCACGCTGTACGCCGGCGAGTACACCTCGCGGTCGTCGAGGTACTCCAGGTGCTTCACGGCTTGGCCCGGGTCGTCGGACTTCAGGTACAGGCGGGCCAGGAACCTATGCGGCATGGGGTCCGTCGGTCGCGCCGACGCGTACGCCTCGAGCAGCGGGGCGTCCTCGATGGCCGGCTCGCCGAACCGCTCGGTCATCATCGCGTCCACGCGCAGCTTGAGCACGTCGGGGTGATCGGGGTACACCTCGCTCCAGAAGTCCACGAGGTCGGGCGAGGCGGCGACGAGCTTGAAGCCGGGTCTCTCGATGGCCTGCTGCGTCACCGTCGCGCGGCTGGCCTCGCGCGCGAAGCGGCGCAGCTCGTCCGAGAGCGCCGCGCTCATCACCGGGTCGGCCTGCGTTTCCTCGAGGCGCAGCGCCCGCATCGACGGCACGGGGAAGAGTCCCCACGTCTTGGCGTCCTCCCACGCGTACGCGCGGAAGCCCTCCATGAACTCGCGCTGCGTGATGCCGAACATCTCGTCGAGCACCCGCGGGATGCGCTCGCCCCGAGCGAAGCGGTCCATCATCTCCAGGTTCTTGTCGTTGCCCCAGGTCTTGTCGATGTACCGCCACATCCAATTCGCCTGCGCGTACGCCTGCGAGCGGTCGCTGGGCTTCTCGGGGCGGATGAAGCCCAGGTCGATCTCTTCGAGGTCGAAGAGCGTGTTGGTCGCCAGCGCGTTGGCGAGCATCTGCACCGTGTTGTAATCGCGCGGCGCGAGCTCCATCTCCACCGCCGCGGCCTCGGTGAACCACAGGGGGATGCGGTTGCCGGTGCGGTCGAGCGTGACGGTGTGCGTGTACTCGTGACGCGCCACGCGCAGCCAGTCGTACACGCCCGTGTGCCGCTTGCCGATCTTCGGTGTCTCCATCGCGATGATCGGCCCCGTCGCCGCCGCCACCGTGTGGATCTGCGGCATGCCGGTGATCCGCACGCTGAACCACGCGTGGTCGGGCATCAGTTCCATGAGCGTCTTGCGCCCCGGCACGTGCCCCATGCGCTCCACGACAACGTCGTGCATCGCTTCGAGCTCGACGATCATCTCGCGCGCGAGGATCTCGTCCACCCCCGGCTTGTACCGCACGATGAAGTGCTCGCTCTCTAGCGTCACGAACTCGGCGAGCAGGCCCTCGACGAGCGCGAGGCTGTTGATGGCCCGCGTGTGGAAGGGGTCGAGCGCCACGGCCCTCGTCAGGACGTCCTTGGCGATCACGTCCCGAGCCGCCTGCACCTCCATGAGCCCGAGCTCGACGAGCGGCTCGGCCCACGTCGGCATGCGGTCCACCGTACGGTTGAGGTACCTCGCCGCGTCCGCGTACTGGCGCCGTTCGCTCAGCGCGCTGCCCGCCTCGAAGAGCGCGAGCGGGTGGCCCGGGGAGATCTGGTCGAACGCCGAGAGGTGCTCTTCGAGCAGGTCGAAGTCGTAGCGGGTGGCCGCGACGGCGCACCGCAGCGCGAGCGCTTCGCGGTGGCGCGGGTACCGCGCGAGCACGCGCTCCACGCGCCGCTCCGCGAGCTCCGGGTCGTTGAGACGGAGGTACATGCGGGCCGCGACGAGGTCGCCGATGGGGGAGTGCGATTCGCGGTCGCTCATGCGCCGCTCGAGGCGGTCCAGGCGGTCGGCGACGCCCAGCGCGTTGTCGGCGGCGAAACCGCGCACGGCGCGGAGCCCGAGCAGCGCCCAGGCGTCGGCGGCGGAGGGCGACATCGCAAGCGACTGCATCGCCGCCTGCGTGCTCTCTTGCGCGTTCCCCTTGGACTCGAGCAGCCAGGCTTCTGCGACGATCGCGGGCCAGTAGAAGCGGTCGAGCTTCTGGTGCGCCTCGGTGAGGCTCGTCACCATCGTCTGGTACGCCTTGTCGTTCTCGCCGGTCAGCCGGGCGTGGATCCACGTCGCCCGCGCCCCGGCGGTCACGTCCGGAGCGGAGTCCAGACGACCCGCCATCAGGTCATCGCGGAGCGGGGCGAGGGTCTCGATCGCCTCGTCGAACCGGCCCAGCATCTCCAGCGTCTCGCCACGCAGCAGCACCGCGCGGGGCCGGTCATCGCCCGGCCCGAGCTCGTCGAGCGCGACGGAGACGTCGCCTCGTCGGAGCATCGCTTCGATGCGGTCGAGCGGATCGGTGAGCGGGTCTTCGTCGAACGAATGATGGTCCCAGACGCCCAGGTCGAGGGCGGCGCGGGCGGTGCCGCCCGGCACGGACTCGAGATCGCTGTCGGTCCAGAGCCCATGGAAGACGCGCCGCTGAGCGCGCTCCTCGTCGCTGAGGTACGTCGCGCCGATCGCGCGGAGCACCATCTCGCTCGTGTCGGGGGCTTCGATGGGCTGCGCGACGCGCTGCTCGACCTTGCCCGCGAGCGGGCCCAGGTCGTCCATGCCCCCGCGATCGCCGCTCTCGCTGGGCGGGCCCTCCTGCCCGAAGGGGTGCGCGTAGGTCACGAACTCCACGGTGTCGGTCGGGAAGGCGTGCCCGATGCGCACGGAGTCGAGGTCCTCATCAAAGCGTCCCTGTTCGATCTGCACGTCCCACCCCGCGTCCGGAGCGGGGGGGTCCAGGGAGATCCGCTTGCCCTCGGGCAAGGCGT
>JAJDDE010000160.1 GCA_029260475.1 Phycisphaerales bacterium
CGAGTACCTGTACCAACGCATCGGCACGGACGCATGCTGAAGCGGAGACTCATCCCGGTCGTCCTGATGCGCAGCGGCGTGGCGGTGCAGTCCAAGGGGTTCCGGCGCTACCAAACCCTCGGCAACCCCGTGACCATCGTCGAGCGCCTCAGCGATTGGTGCTCCGATGAGCTCATCTACCTCGACATCACGAAGTCCGACCGCTACGACCTCGGTCGCGACGACCTCGCGGGAAACAACCACCCCGACCCGCTCGACATCCTCGAGGAGATCGCGTCGCGCTGCTGCATGCCGCTGACCTTCGGCGGGCGCATCCGCACGATCGCAGACGCCGCCACCCGCATCGAACGCGGCGCCGACAAGGTCTCGATCAACACCGGCGCTCTGCAGACCCCCGAACTCATCACCCAGATCGCCGATCGCTTCGGATCGCAGTGCGTGGTCGTGAACATCGATGCGAAACGGGCTGACCACGCATGGACCGCTCACTGCGGAGCCGCCAGCGCACGCGACGCCGAAGCGTGGGCTCGCGAAGCACAGGACCGCGGCGCGGGCGAGATCCTCCTCCAGTCCATCGACCACGACGGCCGCGCCAACGGCTACGACCTGGACCTGGTCCACGCGGTCGCCACCGTCGTCACCATCCCCGTGATCGCGCTCGGGGGCGTCGGCGCGTGGGCTCACTTGCGCCAGGGGCTCGACGCCGGCGCGGACGCCGTAGCCGCCGCCAACATCTTCAACTACTCCGAGCAAGCGGTGCTCAAGGCCAAGCGCCACCTCTTCGAAGCGGGCGCCAATGTCCGCCCGCCCGAGCTAGCCCATATCGTCACCGAGGCCGCATGAACACAGCCAATCTCACCCCGAAGACATCGCGGTCCGTCACCTACTGCACGAGATGCGTCTACCCGTCGCTCGCGGTGAACACGCTGCTGGACGACGAGGGCGTCTGCAACGCCTGCCGCAACGCCGAGGAGTTCTCACGCCTAGCCGACGCCGCCTTCTGGGATGAACGCAGAGCGCGTTTCGAGAGCCTCGTCGAGGAGACACAATCACGGACCAATGGCGCCAACTGGGACTGCATCATCCCCGTCTCGGGCGGTAAAGACTCCTACTGGCAGGCCCACCTCTGCAAGAACGTCTACGGCCTCAAGCCCCTGCTCGTCACCTACCACGCCAACAACTTCCTCCCAGAAGGACAGGCCAATCTCGACCGCATGCGCGACGAACTCGGCTGCGACCACATGGTCTTTGGGCCCAGCGTCGAGACGCTGCGCCGGCTCAACCTCGCCGCGTTCCGGCGCATGGGCGACATGAACTGGCACTGCCACGCGGGTATCAAGATCGTCCCGGTGCGTCTCGCGCTACAACTCAACGTCCCGCTCGTCGTCTGGGGCGAGATCACGTGGACCGTTGCCGGCATGTTCGCGCCAGATGATTTCGCGGAGTACAACAAGCGCACCGTGCTCGAACACGACCTCCGCGGGTTCACGTGGGAAGACTTCATTGATGACGGCACCCTCGAGCCCGGCGATCTCCACTGGCTCGGATTCCCGAGCGACCACGACCTCGAGCGGGTAGGGCTCCGAGGCGTCTACATCGGCAACTTCTTCCCGTGGGAACCCAACGAACACGCGAAGCTCATGCATCGCCTCTACAACTTCGAGTTCGCACGCCGGCCCTTCGAGCGCACCTACCGCACCATGTCGAACCTCGACGACATGCACGAGAACGGCGTACACGACTACATGAAGTTCATCAAGTTCGGTTACGGCAGGGCCAGCGACCACGCCTCCAAGGACGTGCGCGACGGCCTCATGTCCCGCGAGGACGCTGTCGCGACGGTCCGCAAGCACGACCACGTCAAACCCCGCGCCGACCTCGAGCGATGGCTCGCGTACGTCGGTATCAGCGAAGACGAGTTCGACCGCACGGCAGATACATTCCGCGACCCGCGCGTCTGGTGGATCGATGGCGGCCGGTGGTGGAAGCGCAACGTCTGGGGCGAACCGAGCCCGTACGGCAACGTCAAGCTCGCATCGGCCAGCGAGCGGGAGCGTTACTCATGACGCACAGCCTCGCCGAGGAAGCCATCCGCCCCGCCGCCCTCATGACGGACAAGGCCGACCGCCTCGAATCCGATCGCCGGTTCCTCCTCGAGAGGCGCGAGCGCTGGGTGCCCGTCAGTTGCCCGTCGTGCAGCACCGATGACCCCGCTCCATTCGCGACCAAGGACACGATCGAGTACCAGAGGTGCCGCAACTGCTCGACCGTCTACACGAACCCCCGACCCAGTGAGTCGCTGCTCTCAGAGTTCTACGGGCAGTCGCAGAACTACGCCTACTGGAACGAACACATCTTCCCCGCGACCGAGCAGGCCCGGCGCGAGCGCATCTTCGCCCCGCGTGCCGAGCGCACGATGCGCCTGCTCGAGAAGCACGGCGTTGATGTCCACACCGCGATCGAGGTCGGCGCCGCGTTCGGCACCTTCTGCGAGGAGATCCGTTCGCGGAACATCGCCCAGCGCATCATCGCGATAGAACCGACGCCGGCGCTGGCATCGACGTGCCGTGCCCGTGGCTTCGAGACGATCCAGAACACCATCGAGCACATCGACCTCCCCTGCACCGCGGAACTCGTCTGCGCGTTCGAGGTCATCGAGCACCTGTTCGATCCCAAGGCGTTCGTCGAGCGCTGCGCTGGCTTCCTCCGACCCGGCGGCCTCCTGCTCCTGAGCTGCCCCAACGTGCGGGGCTTCGACATCGCCCAGCTCGGCATCAAGAGCGGGGCCTTCGATCACGAGCATCTCAACTATTTTCACCCCGATGCGCTCGCCCACCTCGT
>JAJDDE010000161.1 GCA_029260475.1 Phycisphaerales bacterium
GCACACCAACGACGCACCCGCCGCGATCGCCCGCCTCCGCGACCTGGGCGTGCCGCCCTTCGTGATCGCGTCCGCGATTGTCGGAGTCATCGGGCAGCGGCTGATCCGGCGCGTGTGCGAGGGCTGCGCGAAGCCCGAGACTCCCGAGCCGCACCTGATCGACCGCTTCGGACTCGACCCCAACGACCGGTTCGTGCTGGGCGACGGCTGCCCGCGCTGCGCAGGCACCGGCTTCCGCGGACGCTTGGGCGTCTACGAGGTCGCCGAGATGACGACCCAGCTCGGCGAAGCGATCGACCGCGACGCCACCACCCGCGAGCTCACCCGCGTCGCCCTCGCCGGCGGCATGCGCCCCATGTGGCAGGACGGCATCGACAAAGCCCGGCTCGGGCAGACCTCCCTCTGCGAGATCGTGCGCATCGGCGCGACGATGAGCGAGGTCGGTCGCTCCGCAGCCAAGGCAGACGACCAGACTCCCGCCGGGAGGGCCGCGGCATGAGCGTGCAGTCCTTCCAGTACGCCGCGGTGGACGGCAGCGGATCGGTCGTCAAAGGAACGATCCAGGCGATCGACCGCCAGAACGCCTTCCGCGCGCTCGGGCAGCAAGGGCTCACGCCCACCAAGCTCAGCGGCGCCGGCGAGCGTGGCGCACGTATCAAACGGACCGGGCGTGTGTCGCGCAAGGACGTTGCGCGGTTCGTCCACCAGCTCTCCGTGCTCCTGTCGGCGCGGCTCCCTGTCACCGAGTGCCTCACGAGCATCGCCGAGCAGGAAACCAACCCACGCCTCAAGAGCGTCTCGCTCTCTATCGCGTCAACCGTCGAAGCGGGCGGCTCGCTGACCGACGCCTTCGCGCAGCACGACCGCGTCTTCGGGCGCGTGATCATCGAGACCATCCGGGCCGCCGAGCGATCGGGCAACCTGATCTCCGTCCTGGAAACCCTGGGCGAGATGATCGAGGACGAGGGCGAGATGACCCGCGCCGTGCGCGGCGCGATGATCTACCCCGCGTGCGTGATCATCGCAATCACCCTCGCCGTCACGTTCCTGCTGGCGGGCGTCGTCCCGCGTTTCGCGGGGATGTTCGAAGAGCGCGGCGTGGACCTGCCCCCCATCACCGTCGGGCTCATGGTGATCGGCAACAGCTTCCGCGCCTTCTGGTGGGCCTACCTCGGCGGGATCTTCGGCGTCACGTTCACGACCCTCCAGCTCTGGCGTTCGTCCAAGGGGCGCTTGCTGATCGACGGCTGGCTGCACAGGGTGCCACGCCTCAGAGCGGTGCTCGTGGGCCTGGGCGTCGCGCGGTTCTCGGGCGTCTTCGGCGTGTGCCTGCGCTCGGGGCTCCCGCTCATGGAGAGCCTCTCACTCGGCGCCCGCGCCTCGGGTCGCCCGATGCTGGAGCGCGACGTGAACGCGATGATCGACCGCATCCGCCAGGGCGGACGCATGGCGGACGTGCTCCCGAGCTGCACCTACCTGCCGCCCTTCGTGCGCCAGTTGCTGCGCGCAGGCGAGAGCTCCGCGCAGCTCCCCAAGATGTGCGAGCTCATCGCCCGCACGCACACCCGTGAAACCAAGCACACCGCCCAGGCGGTCGCAAAAGTCATCGAGCCCATCACCGTCATGGGTCTCACCGTTGTCGTGCTCATCATCGCCCTGGGCATCTTCATGCCCATGTGGGATATGGCGAGTCTCGTTTCGTAAGTGTTCTTCTACATCTCGAGTCAGCAGGCCTCAACACCAAGGCCCACACAGGAGTCCGCAAAATGACCGCCACCATCACCCACCGTCGTCTCGCCCGGCGAGCCTTCACCCTGATCGAACTGATCGCGGTGATCGTTGTCCTCGCGATTCTGTCGGGCGTCGCGATCCCGAAGTACCTCGACTATTCCGCCCGCGCACGCTCCAGCGCCCTGCAGGGTTCGCTGGGCGGCGTCCGCTCCGGCATCGCCAACTTCTACGCCAACAGCGCGATCGACGGCGACGCCGCGTACCCCACCCTCGTCGAACTGACGACCGTGGGCACCGTGATGCAGGAAGCGGCCCCGACCAACCCGTACAACGGGCTGAACACGGTGGTCACCGCGACCCTGGCCGAGGCGAACGCACGGACGATCTCCAACGCCGCCGCCGGCTGGCGCTACTTCGTGGACAACGCCGCGGACCCGCCCGTCGCCATCTTCTACGCCAACACCGACGACGAGTCGCGCGTGGACGACGGCACCGGCACATTTGAAACCGCCAACGATCTCTGAACCACACCAGATGTCACGCGGCTTCACGCTGATCGAGTTGGCAGCGGTGATGGTGGTGGTCTCGATCATCGCCGTCTCCGCAGCCCCGGTGCTCTCGCGCGTCGCTGACACGCGCACGGGGGCGCTCGCGGGTGAGGTCGAGCGGCTGCTCGGGCTCGCCCGATCGCGTGCGCTCTCCTCCGGGAACCCGGCGGGCGTGCGGTTCGATCAGGGTGACCAGACACTGGAACTGGTCGAAGCGCCGGAGGGCGTCGCCCTCCGCTCCTTCATGGAGACCTACGACATCCCCCAGCGGGCGATGGGCACACGCCTCGCGAGCGTCACGATCGGGGACAACCAGAGCACGCTCTGGTTTGCGTCCGACGCGACGCCTCACACGCGGAGCGACGCGGGCGTCTTCATCGAGAACATCGATGAGGACGCGGCATTCGCCGTCGAGGGCGGTCCGACCGTCTTGGTCGAGATGAACTCCGGGAGGATCTACCGGTGAACCGTCGAGGCTTCACACTGATCGAGGGCGTCGTCGGGATGCTCATCCTCTCGATCGCGGTGCCCGTGAGCGTCGTGATGATGGCCGATGCGTCGAGCGCACGGGCCGCCTCGATGCAGCGCGAACGCGCCGTCGAGCTCGTGGACGTGGTCAGGAGCGAGATCGTCGCGGACATGGCGGCGCCGTCCGAGGGCGCTGGCACAGCGCAGCTCGACGACCACGACACCTACGAAGAGACGCTTCGCACCCGCATCGCCCCCTACACCCAGCCCTACGAGGACGCGGGGCTCACCTGGTCCCTCGACGTCGGCTCCGAGGTGGGCCCCACGGGCGTCCGCTCGCTGGACGACGCGCTGAACGTCTACCGGGGCGTGACCGTCTCTGTCTCTTGGCGCGACGCTCGCGCCGGGCAGAGAACGCTCGACATCACCCTGTACGTCACGGAGATCGGCGCATGAACCACGCACACACACGCCGCGGGCTCTCGCTGATCGAGACGGTCAGCGTGATCGTGATCATCGCGGCCATCGCGCCCGTCCTCGCCCACCTGCTCTCGACGACCAGCGCCTCGCACTCCGCTAGTTCCAAGGCCCGCGAGGAGATGGGCGACGTCCGATTCGCGACCGAAACCGCCGAAGCGCGGGTGCGAGCACGCCTGGAAGACCCCGCGATCACCATCACGAAGGCCGGCACACAGGGCATCGCCTTCTCCGACGGGACCATCCTCGAATTCTTCGGAGGCGACGTCACCTGGACCGACCATACGCTGCCCCGCGCCGCCCTCGCGACGGGCGTCGAGGAATTCTCGATCACCTACCTCGATATCACGGGCGCGCCGCTGGACACAACTGACGCTGGCTTCGACGAATCGGACGTCTCGCGGGTGGTGCTCGAAATCACCCTGAATGGCGTCACACGCACCAGCAGCATCTACCGCGAGGGCACGCGCGAGTACACGCCTCCGCCGGCGAGTGAGGGCGCGGTCTGGCACGAAGACTTCGACGACGTGAGCAACGGTGCCACATCCGACGAAGGTGAGACCGCATGGACAACCCAGCTCAACGGGCACACCCAAGCGACGCACGGCGTGCTCAACGATCGGTACGACTTCTCGGCAATGAGTCCCTCTGCAACGCCGGTCGTCTGGAGATCCGAAACGATCGACACCTCCGCGATGGACGAGTTCGTTCTCAGCATGGTCATTGACGGTTCTGGATCGCTGGATTCGTCCGGCGGTTACCGCGATTTCCTCGAGGTCGGACTCACGATTGACGGGGTGCGTACCACGGTGTTCGCAGCAGAGGGAAGCGCGGGCGAGGACGTGAGTTTCCTGTCTTCCGGCTTCAACGGTGACGAGACGATCATAGATGTCGCCGCGTTCCTGAGCGGGAGCGACGAACACTACACCATCGATGATGTGCGCCTCGGCGCCCCCTACTCCCCATCGGGTGTGCTATCGCTCGGCTCGCAGACGATCCTCTCGTACGATCCGAATTCGCAGGACGGCTCGGGGAGACGCCCGACCAGCTATGAGTTCCTCGAAAACGGCACGGTGCTCCGCATCACGGGCAACGCCTGGAAGGCGATCGCGATCTCGTACACGATCACGCGCGACACAGTGATCCGGTTCGATTTCCGGTCCGACGACATCGGAGAGATCAACGGTCTGATGTTCGACGACAACCTGAAACTCAACGGTGCCAATGACACCAGGAACATCATCAAGGTCACCGGCACACAACGCATCACGACGATCCAGACACCCGCAATCGACGCCTACGACCTCTCCGGGAACTGGCAGACGTTCCGGGTACCCATCGGAACTCTCGCGTCCGCATCACTGATCGGCGAAACGGGCTATCTCGTCTTCGTCTCGGACGAGGACCGCACCGGCGAGAGCGTGGGTGACTACCGGAACATCTCGATCTTCGAGGAGGTCCCCGAATGATGCCGGCACGCTCACGTCAAAGGCGCGCCTTCTCCTTCGCCCTCATGGTGCTGGTGCTGGTAAGCGTTCACCTGCTGGTGATCCGATCGGTGACCGCGTCCACCGGGGACGCGATGAGCGCCGCGTGGTCGCTCGAGGGCGCGTGCGCGGAGGCGGGCCTCGACAGCGCCCTGCACATCGCCGCGGGCGAGCTGCTCGCGGGTCGTGAGCCGCCGACGACCGTCACGCTGCCCGATAACACCGAGCTGGACATCGAGGTCACCAACGACGCACGCCCCTGGGACGTCACGCTGCGCGCACGTTCGGGGGAGTCGTACCGGCTGCGGAGTCTGACGATCGACTGATCTCCGGTCGTGAGCCCAAGACACGGGCCGATGCGTCCGACACACAGGAAGACCCCCGCACAACGGGTCCACAAACACCATGAAGAACCGGCAACGCATCATCATCGGAGTTCACGCGGACGCGATCCGCGTGCAGACGCTGCGCGCCGGGAAGATCGCAAAGCGGTCCTGTGTTCGGGTGGTGAACGTCAACGCGTCGGACGCCTGGGAGGACGGCCTCCGCGCCTACGACGACGCGCTCTCGAAAGCACTCGAAGACACCGGGGTCTCCGCGCCCTGCGAGGCCCGGGTCGTCTACGAGGCACCCACAGCCGCCGTCAGCGCGGGCCTCACCAACGCGAGCGGTCGGGCCGGCGCCGACGCCGCGCTCATCGAGCTCGAAACCCGAGGCGGCGCCGATCTCAGCATCCAACCCCACGCCTCGTGGGTCGTCGGTTCGTGCGAGGACAACAAGGCGTTGTGCGTCGCGGTCACCGACACAGCCCTCACGCTTGACACGCTCACGCGGTTCCTCGAGCGTGCGGGCGTCGAAATGCTCTCCTGCACGCCCAGCGAAGCCGTCGGCCTCGCCGGGGCGCTGTCGCTGCACCGAGATTCCGCGGTGAGCGGGCCCCGCCTCTGTGCCTGGTTCGGAGAATGGAGCTCGGGCGTGGTCGTCGCATCCAGCGAGGGCGTGCGGTTCGTGCGCAGCAGCCCGCTGACGCTCGATGCGCTCGTCCACGCGATGACCGGCATCGGTGATCATGACAACACGCTGACGAGCGACGACGCCTTCGAGCTCCTCTCCGAGTTCGGGATCCCCGACGCCGACAGCAACACGCGGTGGCCCGAGCAGCTCCGCTCGCTCAATGTCCACGCCGCGCGGGCCGCCATCCAGCCGCTGCTGCAGCGGACCGCGGTGGACCTGCGACAATCACTCCGCTTCGGTCTCGGCAAGGACGAGATGGAACACGCTTCGATGCACGTGGGCGGTCAAGCCTCACGCATCGGTGGCCTGCTTCCGCTCGTGAGCGAACTGCTCGGGGTGTCACAACCTCACGAAGCACACTTCGACGACGAGGCCCATACGCTCAGCGCCATCGACCGCCTCGCCCTCGTGGACCCCGATCGACTCAGCCACACGAAGGCCAAAGCGGTGCGCAAAGCGCTGTGGATCGGCTCGGCGATCGCGATCGGCGTCAGCGTGGGTCAGGGCATGATGGCGATGGACGAGGGCGCTGGCGCCCGCGAGTCCCTCGTCGCCCTCCGTTCCGGCTCGACGAGCATCGAAGCAATCCAACAGCGCGACGCGGTGATCATCGCCAAAGAAACGCTGATCGGCAGCGTAGACCGCGCGATCACGACCTCCGCCGGCTTCGGCCCCCGTTGGCCCGGCTGGCTCATCGACCTCGCCGATCGCCGCCCCGAGCGGATCGTGGTGCTGGGCATGTCCCTTTCACGCGAAGAGTCCGACGCGGGCCTCGTCACGATGAACGGCGCGGTGATCCCGCAGGCGTTCATGGACGCCGCGACCGAGAGCACCGCCGCGCCGGAAGGGACCGAGGACGCAGAGCCCGAGGTCGTCACAACCGACCGGCAGATGGACCTGCTCAGCGGGTTTATCGCTTCGCTCGAAGCCTCGCCCCTCGTCGCGGGCGTCGAGCTGGGCCCGACGCGTCGCGGCTCCGCACTGGGCGCCGACGCAACGAGTTTCCAGCTGACCGTCACGCTCCGCGCCGCCCCCACGCTCGCGGACCTCAGCACCATCGCGGAGGCCAGCAATGAGTGACGCACGGCGCACCATCACCACCAACGGCATCATCGCGTTCGGCCTCGTCGGCGCCGCCCAGATGCTCTTTGTGAGCCCGGCGCGTCAGGAACGCGACGAGGCGATCCGAGAAGTCTCAACGCTGAGCGCACAAGCACGCACCATCGAGGACCCGACCACGTACGTCGCGACCCTCGACGAGCGTGAAGATGAAGCGAACCGCAAACTCGCCCGCCTGAAGAACGACAACGCACTGGCGGACCCCGCGCGCCTGGTGGACCTCGTCCAGCGACTGGGCGATGACTCGGGCGTGACCGTGAACCGCATCGACCCCAAGGTCATCGAGCCCCGGGGCGGCCTCCGCAAGGGAGACGCCCGCGCGAACCGGCTGCCCACCTCGGGTGTGCTCATCACCGTCGAGGCACACGGCAGCTACGCCGAGGTGACAGAGTTCGTGACCAGGCTCCAGACCAGGCCCGGATTCGTGCGCACCGAGGAGGTCTCCCTCCGCCCCGCGCTCACGCCCGGGATCGACCGCGTCGGCGTGACCGTGCGCACGGCGCAGCTCGCCTTCGACGCCGCCGCCTTCAAGCCCGCGCCGCCCACCGACGGGAGTGGTTCATGAAGCGCAACACCAGCAACACGAACGCCTGCGCCCGCTCCTGTGACCCCACCTCACGCGACCGCACGCTCACGCTGGCCCTGCTGCTCGCGCCAGCGCTCCTCGCGGCGGGCTGGGGCGTGCTCCTGCCCGAGCCGGGACCGACCAACGCCTACGCCAGCGCCACGATCACCGATCCCGCGCTCGCACAGACCCCGAAACGCATTCGCAAGGCGACGGAGGAGGAGACCGCCGCCACCGCGTACTGCATGGGTCTGTGCGAGCGAACAGGTGACATCACCGCGCCAACGATGATCCCGGGCGTGATCGACGCGCTCGTTGACGACACCGAAGAGACCGGATCGGGCGATCCCGATCGCCCCGTGATCCAGATCGCCTCGCTGCTCCGCGATGCGCAGGGGCGCCCCGCGGTCTACGCCGACGGCGCCCTCTTCGTCGAGGGTGATGACCTCATCAACGGCTGGATCATCCAGACGATCGACATGCCACGCCGATCGGTGACCATCGCGCACCCGGACGCTGACGAACCGATCGTCCTGATGCCCGGACGCTAATCGATCAACCAAGGCTCTTCACCCCGCACGTGGCGTGCGATGTCCACGAGCGTGCGCACGTCGTACGAGGACATGAAGTGCGCCGGCTCCCACAGCGGCGTGCGCACCGTAATCGGCGCGTAGCCCACCGGCGCCAGCCGCCCTGTCCCCACCCACCAATCGCGCGTCCGCGCATAGCAGCGCATGGTGTACTCCGCATCCGCGAGGGCACCATCGAGCTCAGCGAGCCGCTCGCTGCCCGGGATCATCGCGCGGGCGGAGTCGTCGAACGTCGCGATCTTCGCGGCGTTGGCCCCTCGGTGGGGCGTGCTAATCGTGAATAAGCGCTCGATCGGCAGCCCCGCGTGCTCGGGCATCGCGAGCCAGCGCCCGAGCAGCCCGCCCATCGACACGCCGACAAAGTCGATGGGTTCCTCTCTGCCCCACGCCTCGCCGATCGCGTGCAGCACCCTGGCCCCCGCGTGTTCGAAGCTGTGCGAGGAGGTGTGGTGCTGCTCGATGATCCAACCGGGCTCGGTGACCACGCCGCGGAGCGTGTTGGCAAGTGCCTTGCCCATCCGCTTGTGTGCGCGGTACCCAGGGACGACGACGAGCCGCCGCACCAGCGGGCGCGGGTCCCCTTGCATGCGCGCCAGCTCACGCTGTGCGCTCCTGATCTCCTCAAGGATCGACAGGCTCACTCGCCCTCCGCCCCGGGGATGGGCGCTCCACGCGGGTCGGCGTAGGGCACCTCGTTGCGGAGTCTCCGGGCGATGTCGGCGAGGATGCGCGCGTCCGCACCCGCTCCGAGATGCGCGAACCGGTAGGGCTCGTTGGGCATCCAGATCAACGGGTGCCCGGACGGGGAGGCGTTCTCTTCCCCGACCATCCCGTCGCCCAGTCGGGTGTAACACACGAGCTCGTACGTCGCATCCTCCAACCCCCTGTCGAGACGCCGCAGAAACTCCGATCCCGAACGCATCGCAAGCACTTTGCGGTCGAAACTCGGGAGCACCGCTGCCTTCGCCCCACGGTGCGGCGTGCCGATCGTCCACACGCGGCGCACGCTCAGCGGCGGCAATCCAGGCTCGTTCTCCATCGCGGTTAGCCGCGCAACGAGGCCGCCCATCGAGAACCCGACGAGGTCGAACTCCATCGACGCCAGCCGCTCGGGATCACCCGCCGCGTAGCGGTTGAGCGCGTGCCGGATGGTTGCGTCGCGGGCGGAGTCGATCGTGGGTTCGAAGAAAAAGGCGACGGAGGAGATAAGCTCCGGGTTGGTCGTGGTGCGCCTGAGTCGTGTCGCGATCTCCGCCGCCGCGAGGCCCGGGTCGCCGAACCCCGCGAGCACGATGACGGGGCGCTCCAGCGGCAGCTTCGCTTCGCTCATCTCCTCGAGCGCGAGCGTCGCGTCCTGGGTCGTGAGCATGAAGGCGGGATTGTGCGGCCGCTCGCGGACGCAGCCCGACATCATCACCAGCAGCATCGCGACACACATGCGCACAACCATGCCCACACTGTAGCGCCCCAGCCCCGACTCAACTTCTGAGGCGGCGCACCAGCAAGAGCCCCCCACCACTCCACAGCAAATGCGCTAGTCGCGAGCACGGAGGTGATCGCGAGCTCGAGTCGAGCCGAAGGTCTGTGGCTCTGGCGCATCGAACCGCTTGGCTGTGACGAGGGTCGCACGGAATTTGTCGAGTGCCGCCAGCAGAATCGGGCGTGACACCGGAGAATCAGGGCGAACAGGTCGCAGGGCCGCTGCCGAACTGACTCCCGAAGATGCCGAAGTCGCCAAGATCCACATCGCCGTCCATGTCAAAGTCTGCAGCGGCGTTGTAATTCATATCGCCGACCGCGCTGTTGAACGCGGCGCCGAAGACGCCGAAGTCGCCAAGGTCGACGTCGAAATCACCGTCGAAGTCTGCGCTGCACAGCGACGTCGGGACATAGGTGACCTCGAGTTGCGGATGGAACGCCGTGCTGGGGTTCTCGCGCGTGTCGAATCGCTTCGCGGTGACGGCTGTGGATTCGTTGCCCATCAGGAGCCAACCGAAGTTGTCGGCGTTGCCATCGACCCAAGCCTGGACATCCGCGACCATACCCGCACCACTCCATGTGTACGAACCGGTGCCGCCGATGCTCTGGGTCGCGCTCGTTGCGGGTGTGAAGTCGCCGCCCGGTGTCGTCCACAGCACGGCGTTGAGTTCCGCCTCGTTCCATGTCGCGCTGTTGCCCGTCGCGACCTCCCCGCCACCCTCTTGGCCTCCGGCGTCGTCGGTGCCCTCGCCCCACGCCCTGAGCGTTCGGTGGAGGCCGACGGTCTGTGGGCCGGAGATGCTGCGCGACATGTTCAGCGTGAGCGTGACGCCGGTGATCGTCGCGCCCTGCGGGATCGAAGAAGTATCGAACTGGATCAGGCCTCGGCGCCGATTGTTGAACAAGCCGTTGGTGTTGCCGGCGAAGAAGTGCTGCCCACCGCCGTTGCTGATGTCGTTGGGAGACTCGTACAGCGTGTTGTCCGCCTGAGCGCCGAGCGTGACACTCTCATCACCCGCAAACACGCTCGCGGTGCAGCACAACACGCACACCATCGATGAAAAACGAACCATTGGTGACTCCTCCTTGGCGGCAACCTTCCGCCTCTGGCGGGCGGGCGGTGGACACAATGGAAGGTAGCACGCCGGGCACTCGACGCCACCGAAAGCGGTGTGATGGCCGAAGAATCAGGGCGTGCAGATCTCAGGACCGTTCCCGAACTGACTCCCGAAGACGCCGAAATCGCCCAGGTTCACAGAGCCGTTGCCGTCGAAATCCGCGTCGGCGTTGTAATTCATGTCCCCGACGCTCGAACCGAACGCCGCACCGAAGAC
>JAJDDE010000162.1 GCA_029260475.1 Phycisphaerales bacterium
GAGGACTACTCGCTCTCCACCGACCAGATGGTGGAGCTCTCGCGCCTGGTCATCCACGTCATCCGCAAGCTCCAGCCGTCGGCGAAGGTGACCGTCGATCTCGACCAGCCCTTCGGCGACCACACCGGGCGCAACGCCGAATCCGTGTCTCCCCGCCTCTACGCGGAGATGGTGCTCGACTCGGGAGTCCACGTGGACGCCTTCGGCCTCCGAGTGCAGATGGGCGACGGCGCCCACGGGCGCGAGACACGCGACCTGCTGCAGGTGGCCCGCCTGATCGATGACTTCGCGAAGCTCGAGCGCCCCATCCACATCACCGCGATGGGCGTGCCCGATCTCCCGTCGAGCGATCACAACGCCGGGCGCTGGCGTCAGGAGTGGTCGCCCGAGCACCAGGCCCGCTGGCTCGGGCACGCGATGATCATCTGCGCCTCGCACCCGAGCGTGCAGTCCGTCTGCTGGCAGGCCCTCTACGACCTCACGCCCGAGGAACGCCACCACGCGATGGAGCGTGGCGGGCTCATCACCGAGCAGGGCCAGGCCAAGCCCGCGCTGCGCCGCCTCCTCGAAGTCGCCCGCGCGCTGCACGCGCGCACGAAGCCGGTCCTCGACGCGCAGCCGCAAGGCACGGGCCCGTGAACGAGCCGTTCGTCAGACGTACGAGCGCTGCCGTCGTGCTGCTCGCGTGCGCGTGCGTCGGCAACCTCGGTGTGCGATCGTTGGTGACACACGCGCCCGCAGAGATCGTGCGCACGATCGATGTGAACACCGCCCGAGCCTACGAGCTGGAGCTGCTGCCCAACATCGGGCCCGCGCTCGCGCAGCGCATCGTCGATGATCGCGACGCCAACGGCTCTTTCCTCGTCATCGAAGACCTCGACCGCGTCCGCGGCATCGGGGAGAAGACCCTCGACGGACTCCGTGACCACGCCGCGGTGAACTGATGATGCGCACGCGTATCAAGGTCTGCTGCATCTCGAGCGTAGAAGAGGCGCGCCTCGCGGTGGCGCACGGCGCGGATGCGCTGGGGCTCGTGGGGGCGATGCCCTCTGGGCCGGGCGTTGTAGACGACGCGCTCATCGCGGAGATCGCCCGCACGGTCCCGCCCCCGGTCGCGACGTTCCTGCTCACATCGGAGACCGAGGCGGACGCGATCGCGGACCACGCCCGGCGCGTCGGCACCAATACCGTGCAGATCGTCTCCCACATCGATCCGGCACAGAGCGAACGCCTCGCGACCCTCGTGCCCAACCTCAGGCGTGTGCAGGTCGTGCACGTCGAAGACGCTGGGGCGCTCGCGTTGATCGGCCCCTATGCCCCGCACGTCCACGCCTTCCTCCTCGACAGCGGGAGGCCCAACGAGCGACAGCCCGAGCTCGGCGGGACCGGGCGTACGCACGACTGGGACATCAGCGCCGCGTTCGTGGAACAGAGCCCGATCCCCGTCCTGCTCGCGGGCGGCTTGCGGTCGGGCAACGTCGGGCCCGCCATCCAGCGCGTCCGCCCCTTCGGCGTCGATCTGTGCTCCGGCGTCCGCACGCGTGGACGTCTGGATGAGCAGAAGTTGAAGCGGTTTGTGGGCGCCGTTGCCGACACCTGAGCGCCGCTACACTCACCGATCCCCGTCACTCGTCACCCCCGGCCCACCACGCGCGGGGCCGTGGATCTATGCGCACGAGCACCGACCATCTCGAACCGATCGCAGAGCACCCCAGCGTGGGCGGGCTCGCGGATCGTCTGGGCGCGGGCGAGCGGGTCGGGGCGCTGGGCAGCGCGGGATCGAGCACCACGCTCGTCGTCGGTGCGCTCGCACGCCTGCTCGCTCGCCCCGTGATCATGGTCGTCGCGCACCTCGACGACGCGGAGGAGTCCGTCGAGATGCTTGAGGGCATGGGCGTGCCCGCCGCGCGCCTCCCAGCGCTCGAGGTCCTGCCTGGCGAGACCGCGATCGCGCTGGACCTCTTCGCCGAGCGGCTGCACCTGCTCACCCGCGTCCGCGACGGGGCTTTTCTCCAAGAAGGAGCGCCGGCGGTGCTCGTCTGCCCCGTGCAGGCGCTCATGCAGCGCGTGCCCGGGGAGCGGCGCGCGAACGGATTGACCACGACGCTCAGGGTCGGCGATGAGCGCGCGCCCGAGGACATCGTCCGATGGCTGGCCGACGCGGGGTATCAGCGCCTCGATTCGATCGAGGAGCCGGGCGACTTCGCGCTGCGGGGCGGCATCCTGGACATCTTCCCCGCGTCCGCCGACGAATCCGGCGCCGTCCGCATCGACTTCTTCGGCGACGAGATCGAGTCCATCAACGAGATCGATCTGGACACCATGGGCTCGGATCGCAAGGTGGACGCGGTCGAGTGCATCGCGAAGCTCGGAGCCGAGCAGCTCGTCAGCGACGACGACACGCCCGCGCTCGAGTCGCTGCCGGGGCACTGCTGCGCCGTGCTCTCGGAGACGCTGGAGATCGTGGAGCAGGGGCGCGGCTACTACGAGCGTGTCCGGGACAGCGACGGCATCATCGGGCCGCCCGCTGTGCTGAAGTCGCTGCGCGAGCGGTTCCACGCCTTCTGCGAGATCAATCAGTTCACGAGCGCCGGGGCCGACGAGGTGATCGACCTTCCGGTGCGCTCGCTGCCGGAGTTCAGCCGCAACGCTTCGGAAGCGGTGGGGGAGCTCGCGGAGCTGGCTGGCACGCACGCGCTGGGCCTGCTCTGTGCGAACGCGGGCGAGCTGTCCCGGTTCGGGGAGCTGCGAAGCGAGTTCGCACCGGGGGCGGAGCTCGACGCGAGTGTGGGCTACCTGCATCGCGGGTTCGTGTGGGGCGAGGAAGACGAGCACCCGAGCGCGCTCGTGCCCTACCACGAGCTGCTACACCGGTACCAGACGAGGCGGCGCATCCGGCGCATCAAGGGTGCGCGCAGCACCGAGAGCTTCCTCGAACTCAACGTGGGCGACTACGTCGTCCACCAGGATCACGGCGTCGCGAAGTTCCTGGGCCTCAAGCAGATGGCGCCCAAACGCGCATCCAAGGCCAAGACGAGCGCCAAACGCCAGAAGCAGGACCCCGAGGAGTACCTCACCCTCGAGTTCGCCAAGAACTCGAAGCTCCACGTGCCGGTGGCGCAGATCGAGCGGGTGAGCAAGTACATCGGTGGCTTCAGCGGAAAGCCGCCGTTGTCCACCATCGGTGGCAAGCGGTGGGCGCGACAGAAAGAGGACGCGAAGGAAAGTGTCCGCGACATGGCCGCCGAGCTGCTGCGCGTGCAGGCGGCGCGCGAGCACGCGCCCGGCATCCGCTTCCCCGAGGACACCGCCTGGCAGCGCGAGTTCGAGGCGGAGTTCCCCTACGCCGAGACCGAGGACCAGCTCGCGGCGATGAGCGAGATCAAGCGCGACATGATCAGCCCGCGCCCGATGGACCGCCTGCTCTGCGGCGACGTCGGCTTCGGCAAGACCGAGCTCGCGGTGCGCGCCGCTTTCAAGTGTGTCGAGAGCGGCAGGCAGGCGGCGGTGCTCGTGCCGACGACCATCCTCGCCGAGCAGCACGAACGCACCTTCGGACAGCGCTTCGCGGATTACCCGTTCACCGTCGCGAGCGTCAGCCGGTTCAAGACCAAAAAGCAGCAGAACGAGACGCTCGCCAAGCTCCGCAAGGGGCACGTGGACGTGATCATCGGCACGCACCGGCTGCTCTCGAAGGACGTGAAGTTCAACGACCTCGGGCTCGTGGTCGTGGACGAGGAGCAGCGGTTCGGCGTGGAGCACAAGAACGCGCTGCTCAAGCTGCGCGTGGAGGCCGACGTGCTCACGCTCAGCGCGACGCCCATCCCTCGGACGCTGCACATGTCCATGCTCGGGCTGCGCGACATCTCCAGCCTGTCCACGCCCCCGATGGACCGGCGCGCGACGGTCACCGAGGTCGTGCCATTCAACGAGACGCGCATCGCGCGAGCGATCAAGCGCGAGCTCGCGCGCGAGGGGCAGATCTACATCGTCAACAACCGCGTCCACAACATCAAGAGCGTCGCGGACGACATCCGTCGTCTTGCGCCCGACGCGCGAGTGGTCATCGGGCACGGACAGATGGAGGTGGGCGAGCTCGAGGAGGTGATGTCCACCTTCGTGCGCCGCGAGGCGGACATCCTCGTCGCGACGACCATCATCGAGAGCGGCCTGGACATCCCCACCGCGAACACGATGGTGATCCTCGACGCCGACCGCTTCGGGCTCGCGGAGCTGCACCAGCTGCGCGGGCGCGTGGGGCGGTACAAGCACCGCGCGTACTGCTACATGTGCCTGCCCAAGGACCGGACGGTGAACGAGATCGCCGTGAAGCGCCTGCGAGCCATCGAGGAGTACGCGATGCTCGGCGCCGGATTCAAGATCGCGATGCGCGACCTCGAGATCCGCGGTGCCGGCAACCTGCTCGGCGCCGAACAATCCGGGCACATCGCGGCGGTCGGGTACGACATGTACTGCAAGCTACTCGAGCAGGCTGCGAAGGAACTCCGCCAGGAGCCGACGCGCGAGGCGAGCGAGACGAGCGTCGAGCTCGGCATCGCCAGCGGCATCCCGGCGCTGTACATCCCCAGCCAGTCACGCCGGCTGGAGGCGTACCGCAGGCTCGGCGCGGCCCAGTCGGTTGAGGAGCTCGAGGCGGTCCGCGAACAGCTCGTCAGCGCCTACGGCGACCTGCCCGGTCCCGCGCAACGCCTCGTAGACCTCATGGAGATCCGCCTGCACGCCTTCGGTCGCGAAGTGCGCTCGATCATCCGTCGGGACGACGACATCGTCTTCCACTGCGAGGAACTGGCCCCCGTGCTCCAAGCGCTGGAGGACGCGCCGGGGAGCGTGCGCCCGCTCACCAAGAAGTCCGAGCAGTCGTTGTACGAGGTGTATTACAGGCCGCCGAAGAATTACCTGGCGGCCGACACGCTGCTGGCGGTGCTGCGCAAGCGTCTTGGTGGGGACCGTGTCTCACACCGGTGGGACCGCGAAACCC
>JAJDDE010000163.1 GCA_029260475.1 Phycisphaerales bacterium
GCGTGATGGTGGTGCCGATGAGGCCGGTCACCGAGAGGCGGTGCAGCGTCTCCTCGGGCTTGGTGTGCTCTTCCCAGAAGACGTTGATGTTCACCGACAACTCGACGGCACGCCCGGTGACCGCGGTCGCGGCGTCCACGAGGGCCGCCCTGGCGCGCTCGTGCAGGTGCGACGTGTCGTGCGGGGTGTCGGGGTGCGTTGAGAGTCGGGCGATCAGCTTGGTGTGCGAGCCCGCGAGCGAGCGGATGAGGTCGTCGAACGCGCGGACCGCGGCTCGCGCGAGATCGAGGGCCGCAGCGTCGCCCCCCTGCTCCTCGATCGCGTCGAGCATCTGCTCGAGCCCCTTCACGCCGGGCAGCTTCGCGAGGGTTTCGAGGGAGGGCGCGTCGTCCTGGAGTGCGCTCAGCGAGCGCTGGCATGTGTTGCGGACGATGCCCAGATGGCGTGCCATCGCGGAGGCGGCCTGCGCCCGCTCGGGCAGGGCACTGACCAGACGCGAGAGATCCGCGTGCAATCGCTGGGCAGTTCGGCGCGCCTGGGCCTCCTCCTCGCTCGTGAGGGGCTGAATCGCTACGCCAGTTGGGAGCACGCCGGGCATGACATGCACCTTAACGGCGCTTTGAGGGCGTTTCGGGCTGTTGAACTGAGAGAATGGCACGGTTTTTTTGCCTTGAGTTTGATTTCAAATCAGATTTGAGTATTCTGACTCAGGATTGCCCGTTGTCCAGCGTGGATCGGGCACCTTCTTGGAAAGGGCGATTGGGGTGATCGCTTCGAGAGATTTCTGTTTCAGGAGACTCACGTCATGTTCGCTTCCCACCGCCTCGCGCCGATCGCCCTGCTCACGCTGCTGAGCGGGACGGTTCTCGCCTCTGACATCCAGCGCGTCGGCCACCTGGGCGGGCTCGAATCCCGCGCCACCGACGTCAACAACGCGGGCCAGGTCGTCGGCCAGTCGCTGCTCGGCAACGGGCTCTACCACGCCTTTTTCTGGGACAACGGCACCCTCACCGACCTCGACCCGTTGCGTCCGGGCGTGGAGTCCATCGCTCACGGGTTGAACGACGTCGGCGACATCGTCGGTCAGGCCGACGATTTCGCCAGCCCGCGCACCGCGATGCTGTGGAACGGTTCGGGCACGACGGACCTCGGGGCCGCGATGGGCGCGACGGGTGCCACCTTTGCCTACTCGATCAACAATTCCGGTTTGATCGCGGGCCAGGTGGCCCTCACTCCGAGCTTCAGTTTGCCCTCGCTCTTCGATACCTCGGGCAACCTGTTCTTCAACCAGACGCAGCGCAATTACGACGGCGGCGCGCTGCTGGACGTCAACGAACAGGGCGTAAGCGTCGGCTACGACTTCATCTTCCTCGCGCCAGGCGACGCGATCGTCGTCGCCCCAGACGGCTCGGGCGGATTCGTCGGCCCGCTGGGGCTGAAGGAGCAGGACGTGCCGCAAAAGTACCCCTACTCGCAGGCGCACGCGCTGAACGAGATGGGGACCATCGTCGGCGTCTCAAACAACGGCTTCGGCACCGAACAGGTCGCGCGCTGGAACCCGGTGTTCGACACCGGCGGCCCGCGCGGGCTCGGCGAGCCGGGTGACCCGGGCGGTCCGGGCGGTCCGGGCGGTGGGTCCGTGAGCTTCGAGTTCGAGGTGCTCGGCACGCTCGACGGTTACGAGGGCGGTGTCGCGGCGGACATCAACGAGACCGGCATGATCGTCGGCTGGGCCTTCAACTTCGAGGGACCGAACCCGCAGCGCGCCTTCGCCTACGTCGGTGACCGCTTCTTCGACCTCAACGACACGCTGCAGCCAGGCGACGACTTCCAGTACCTCATCCGCGCCACCGGCGTGAATGACAACGGCGACATCGTCGGCTTCGGCATCACCACCGACGGCAACGTCGAGGGGTTCCTCATCTCGGGCTTCGTCCCGGCTCCCGGCGCGGCGGCCCTCTTCGGCCTCGCGGGCATCGGTGCGATGCGCCGGCGCCGCCGCTGACACGAGGGGGGCGCACCGCCTCCACCAGTTTTCACCCCCTCTCGGGCCGTCACGCTCTGTCGGCGTCACGGCCTGTTCTGCTCCCCTCCACCCGACCGCTCAGTCGTTCGCGAAGCGCTCTTCGAAGAGTCGCAGCATCGCGTCCCATGAGCGCGCGTCCGCTTTCTTGTCGTACTTCACGTTGTCCATGCCGCGAGCGTCGGACTCGGGGTTGGTGAAGGAATGGACCGCGCCGCCGTACTCAGTGAACTGGTAGTCCACGCCCGCGTCCTCCATCTCCTGGATGAACGCATCGCGCTCCTCGCGCGGTACGTACGCGTCGGCGGCGCCGTTGCAGACGAGCACGCTGCCTCGGATGCTCTTCGCGTCGTCGGGATCGGGCGTGGAGAGCCCGCCATGGAAGGAGACCGTGGCGTCGATGTCCGCGCCGGAGCGTGCGAGCTCGAGCGCGACGGCGCCGCCCATGCAGTAGCCGATCGCCGCGAGTTTGGTGTTGTCTACACGCGCATGACCCGCGAGCACGTCCAGCCCCGCCTGCGCACGCGCCCGCATCTTTGCGCGGTCCTGATAGAAGGGCGTCGCGAGCCCCTGTGCTTCCTGGGAAGTCTTCGCGAGCAGGCCCTTGCCGTACATGTCCAGCGCGAAGGCGACGTAACCCTCCTCGGCCAGCATGCGCGCACGCTTCTGCGCGTAGTCGTTGTGCCCCCACCACTCGTGGATGACGAGCACACCCGGCATGCGTTTGTCCGTGCTGTCGTCGTACGCGAGGTAGCCCTGGAGGGTGACGCCGTCGTGCTCGTAGGCGATCGCCTCGGTGACGATCTTCGCGTGGGCGATTGACGAGACGAGCAGCAGGAAAGCGACCGAGGTGATGAAATGCTTCATGCCGCGATCGTACCTCATCGGGCACGGTGGCCGATTGCCCGGGTGATTCTGACTCCTGCGCGAGAATTGGTGTTGCAACGATGCTCAACACCGACATCATGAATGAAACTCCCCTGTTTCTCGAAAGGACTCAGTCATGACTCGCGCCCAAACGACTGCCATCGCTCTTTCGGCCGCAGCACTCTGTGCTGTGGGCGTTTCCGTTGCCGGCCCGCTCAACCCGCCGGCGGGCCCTGTGGCGCAGACGGACCCCGACCTCGGGCAGATCCTTAGCGCCGTCAACGGTCTTGGCGGCGACTCTTGCGGCAACCACCGTGCCGAACCTGGCATCGACGTGCGCACGCACGTGACGATGAGCGGGATCGCGACGTTCGATGTGCTTGAGTTCACCCTCGGTGCCTCCCGCACGCCTCTTTCGGGCGGCGGGCACTCGCAGCCCATGCAAACCGAAATCCGCATGGTGCGACTCTACGACAGCGTCAGCCCCCGCCTCTTCGAACGTCTTATGACGGGCGTTGTCATTCCGACCTGCACGATCGAACTCGTCAGCCCGCCCAGCGCGCAGTTTCGCGGGTACCGACTTCGTAACGTGGTCCTAGAGAGCATCGAGAGCAAGAAGGTTGTGACCTGCGACGGCGATCGGCTCGCGGAGGTCATCACGCTGCGATGCGACCGGATGGAGTTCGAGAACGATAGCTTCAGCTACTCGTGGGACTTCGATACCAACATGCCGGGCTGAGCCTGCGTTCAGAACTACACCAATTGCGTGGTGAACCCGGGATGCTTGATGTGCGCCTACGGGTGTCGGTGCTGTGTGCGCAGCCACGATACCGGCCCGAGACAGACGCCAATCGCGCTGAGCGTTCACGAGCACACACGCAAAATTCTATTGAGAAGCAGCGTTTTCGCGCACTGAACGGCGCTCTCATCCAACGACTGTCAGCACTCATTTGTGGTTGTTCTGGTGCGTGATACTGTCAGATGACCGTTTCACGCCATCTACTTCAGTGAGGTACCGCCCATGTCACGCGCACAAACAACTGTCATCGCACTTCTTGCCGCCGCACTCTGTGTTGTCGGCCTCTGGGTTGGCTCGTCCCAGGCGGGCCCTCTTGACCCTCCTGCGAGCCCGATCGCGCAGACCGACCCGGATCTCGGGCAGATTCTCAGCGAGGTGCACACGTTGGGTGGGGAGTGCGCGACGGCGCCGACGACGCCCGGCGTTGCCTGCACCGCGCAGCTCACCATTCCTGGTCTTGGCACGTACGACCGCTTCGAGTTTGAGTTCGGGTCGACAGTCCAAGATCCGAACGCGATGCCCGCAGCGCGCGTCGCGGAGATGAAGCAGGTCAGGGCGGTCCGCACCGCAGATGGTAATTCTCCCTTCCTCTTTCAGTCGCACGTGATGAACACGCTGCACACAAATGTGTACATCCAACAAGGCCGCATGTTGAACACCTTTTCGAATGCGCGATTGGACGGCATCAGCAACCAGATGGTGCACACGTGCGAAGGCCCGGTGTGCGCGGAAGAGATCGTGCTCACTGCGAAGGGGCTCACCTATACGGTGGGCGGGAACTCAATCGGGTGGGACTACTCCACGAACACCGCGATCCCCTGATCCGATCGACGCCTCTGCGTACCCGCGGACGCCTCCGCGGTGCGCGGTATCCTGCTAGCCATGAAGAACAAGAGCTACGACACCGCCGCCGACGCCATCGCCTTCGCCCGTGAACAGGGCGCCGTGAAGAACGACGCCACCGTCCTCGTCGGGGGCTTCGGCCTCTGCGGCATCCCGGAGCACCTCATCGCCGCCCTCCGCGACAGCGGTGCCACGGGGCTCACCTGCGTCTCCAACAACGCGGGCGTGGATGACTTCGGCCTGGGCCTGCTCCTCCAGACGCGCCAGATCAAGAAGATGGTCAGCAGCTACGTCGGCGAGAACAGCGTCTTCGAGAAGCAGTTCTTGGATGGCGACCTGGAGGTGGAGTTCAACCCGCAAGGCACACTCGCCGAGCGCTGCCGCGCGGGCGGCGCGGGGATCCCGGTCTTCCTGACCGCGACGGGCGTGGGCACGCAGGTCGCAGAAGGCAAGCCCGCGCGCGAGGTGGAGTGGAAGGGCACGACGCGGACGTACATCGAGGAGACCGGCATCTGGGGCGACCTCGCGCTGGTGAAGGCGTGGAAGGCCGACGAGGCGGGCAACCTGATCTACCGCAAGACCGCGCGGAACTTCAACCCGATGATGGCGACCGCGGCCCGCGTGACGATCGCGGAAGTGGAAGAGATCGTGCCCGCGGGGACGTTGGACCCGGACCAGGTGCACACTCCCGGGTGCTTTGTGGATGCGATTGTGAAGACGGTGTGTGAGAAGCGGATTGAGCAGCGGACGGTGCGGGGGTGAAGGCGAGATGGGCGCTTGGTGGCATGGTCTAGCGCAGCTAGGCCATGATGGCGTGGCCCACACACCCGCTCATGGCCTACCTTCGGTAGACCATGCCACCCGGAGGTCTTTGTGAAGCGGATCGAGAACCACAACCATGCTCGGTTTCTCACCTTCTCGTGCTTCCAGAACATGCCGCTGCTCGGGAACCCGTTGATCCGGGATCTGTTTGCCGAACGGTTAGAAAACGCTCGCGACCGGCTTGGGTTTCGGCTGCACGCCTGGGTCGCGATGCCGAATCACGTACACATGATCGTACGGCCCGGTGATCCGGACCAGACAGTGACGACCATCACGCAGGCGATCAAGCAGTCGGTGTCACGCCGAGTGAT
>JAJDDE010000164.1 GCA_029260475.1 Phycisphaerales bacterium
TCGTCCATCAGCGCCTTGTAGGTGAGCACGTCGGGCCCGCCGATCTCCATCGTCTGACCCGCCGTCTCGGGCATATCGATGCAATCGGTGAGGTACCCGAGCACGTCCACGACGCTGATGGGCTGGCTGCGCGTGGAGACCCACTTGGGCGTCACCATGATCGGCAGCCGCTCCACGAGGTAACGCAGGATCTCGAAGGACGCGCTGCCGGACCCGAGGATGATCGCCGCCCTGAACACGGTCACCGGTACCCCGCTGTCGTGCAGGATCGTCTCGACCTCGCGTCGCGATCGCAGGTGCTCGCTGAGCCCCGATCCGAGCTCGCCGAGCCCGCCGAGATAGACGATGCGACCGACACCCGCTTCGCGCGCGGCGTTCGCGAAGGACCGCGCGAGCGTGCGGTCGCGCGAAGCGAATCCGGACGATCCGGTCTCCATGGCATGGACGAGGTAGTACGCGACATCGCAGCCGCGCAACGCGCGTGTCGTCGCCTCGGTATCCGATACGTCGCCCTGCACGATGGTGACGCGCTCGTCGGACGACCACGCGTGGTCCTCGAGCTTCCGCGGCGAGCGCACCAAGCAAACCAACTCGTGCCCACGTTCGAGCAACAGCGGCGCGAGGCGGCCGCCGATGTACCCCGTGGCGCCGGTGAGCGCGATGCGGAGCGGGCCGGATTGTGGGAGTGGACGTGCGCTCAGGGTCATGCCTCACAAGCGTATGCACCGCGGCGGATGGGCCTTGATGCCGGCGGGGGTGTTCACCATTCTGATTACAAACATCCAGGGTCCCGGCTTGGGCGTAGCCATGTCGGTCGGGGGCACGACAGCGCTCTTTGCTGATCCCCAGAGCCGAGGGCGAGCATGCCGGAATTTTCTGCACATCACGATCCGGGGTACGATGTCTTGATCATGGCCCTGCACCACAACCCGGAGCTCCTTGAGCGCGTCGCCGCCGGTGACACGGGTGCGGTGCGTGAGGTCATCGACCGCTACGGCAATCTCGTCTGGTCGCTCGCCCGCCGGTTCACCCAGAACGAGGCGGACGCGGAGGAAGCCGTGCAAGAGATCTTCTTCCAGCTCTGGCGCAAAGCGGACCAGTACGATCGCGACGCGGGCAAAGAAGTGACCTTCGTCTCGCTCATCGCGCGACGCCAGCTCATCGATCGATGGCGCAAGGAGAAGCGCCAGGCTAGACCGATGGAGATCGAGCACAAGCCGATTGCCGAGCACAACAGCGCAGCGCTCGAAGACGACGAGGACGCCAAGCGCGCGATGGAGGCGTACACCACGCTCGACAACGACGCCCAGACGCTGCTCCGGCTCTCCATCGAGCACGGGCACTCCCACTCGGAGATCGCGCAGATCACGGGGATGCCCCTGGGGACAGTCAAGACCAAGATCCGCACCGGGCTCCGCCGGATACGGGAAGCGATGAACAAGTACACCAGTGGGGAGGCGTCGCGATGAGCGAGCATCAGGACCCCAACACCAACGGAGCGCCGCTCGACCCCGCCGACGAGCGTGCGATCGACATGGCTTCGGGCGACGCTGCACGCGAACCCGGCGGGACGATCAACCGCGCCCAGCGCGACGAGTCCGAGCGGGCCGCCGCGTCGTTGCACGCCGCGCTGACACCGAAGAGTGAGATGCCGCGTGAGCTGCGCGACCGCCTGCTCGGCGACGGCCTCGCCCTCGTTGGTGCTCGCAACCCGCTGATGGAGCGCGAGGCGCCGGCGCCGAAGCGCGGCCGGTGGCTGCCCCTCGCCCTCGCCGCCAGCATCGCGCTCGCGATCACCGCCGCCATCGTGGGTGTCAGCGCGGTGCAGCAGCGCAACGCGGCCCTCGAGACCGAGCGACAGCTCGTCGCGGACCTTCGGCAGCGCATCCAAACGAACCAGACGCTCCTCGCCAGCGCGAACGACCGCGTGGACGAGCTCCGCGCCCAGGAGCAGCAGCTCCGCACCGAAGTGGCGCAGCTCGACGAGACCGCGACGGACCAGCAGCGCCAGCTCGCGATGGCCGCCCAGCGCGAAGCCGATCTCGCCGCCCGGGGCACCGAACTCGCCACCATGCTCGCCAGCGCGACCAGCGACCTGGACCTGCTCCGCAACGATCTCGACCGGGCGCAGCTCACCATCGCCCGCTACGAAGCGCCCGCGGACCCCGCGCTGCTCAAAGGGAACCGCGAAAAGCTCCTGGAAGTCCCCGGCACCTTCCTCGCGCAGTGGTCGCCCTTCAATGTCCCGGACCTGCCCGCCTCCGAGCAGCCGAATGTGACCGGCGATGTCGTGTGGAACGACGAGCTCCAAACCGGCTATCTCCGATTCGTTGGCCTCGACCCCAACGACCCCAACATCGAGCAGTACCAGGTGTGGGTCATCGACGAACGCGGACTCGAGCAGAAGGTCTCCGGCGGCGTCTTCGACGTCACCGACGCCGGGGAGGTCATCGTGCCCATAGAGCCCGGCATCGAGGTCGGTCGCGTTGCCCTCTTCGCAATCACGGTGGAGGATCCGGGTGGTACGTGGGTGCCGGACCTCACCCGCCGCGTCGTCGTCGCCCCGCGCAGCGAGGGCTGATCAGCCCCGTCCCGTGTCTCTGTGGTGCGCGTGGTCGCTGACGATCGGCGGGCGCCGCCTGAAGACGAGGCCCGCCAACGCGAGCGTCATCGCGGGGATGAGCAGCGCCACCCCGTCCAGGGACTCCGAGGCGAGCCAGCCCAGCACGCCCGCCGCGGCGAACGACGCGAAGACCGTCAGCAGCAGCCAGAAGCGCCAGGCGTCGTGGGGCCGGCGCGCGATGAGGGCGCCGATCCACAGCCCGAGGTCCGTCGCGGTTCCGGTGATGTGCGTCGTGCGCACGATCAGGCCCCGGTACGAGGAGGCCATGCCGTTCTGCATGCCAGCCGACAGCGAAGCGAGCAGCATCCCCGCGATCGCCGAACTCGCCATCAAGAGGCCGGCGGCCGTGAGCAACATCGCCTCGATGAGCAGGATGAGGCCGTAGTAACGCCCGTGTCGCAGCCGGCTGTCGCCGACAAAGACGCCCGAGCATGCGGCCCCCGAGATGAACATCGCGATGATGCCCAGCAGTTCGAGAGCCTTGCGCACGTTCCCCTGCGCGAGGTCGCCGCTGGCGTGCGAGACACTGCCGGTGAGGTGTGTGACGGGCAGCAGGCCCTGCTGCAGCACCACAGCGTTCACGAAGCCCGCGGCGGAGGCCAGGAGCACACCGCCCAGGAAAACCCACAAAGGGGGTGCGGGCACGCCGCGTGTGCGGGGCTCGTGTGGCTCGTGTGATGCATCGCTGAGTTTGGGTGTCATCGCGATATCCGGGTGACGCGGGATCTGCGCGTGTGTTCTGGAGGGGGTGGTCAGATGTGTGGAGGAGGATCATTCGCGCCCAATCCGAGCACGCCCTGACAACATCGCTATTTCCGCAACGAACCGAAGCGACCCCACGGGAAACGCTCTCGCGGCTTGCCCAGAACGTCCACATACCCCGAGACACGCTCGGCGCGCTCCACCGAGATGAAGGCGTCGGGCGAGACCCGCACGATCTCTTCGGTGAGCTTGATCACGCGTTTTCGTGGGATGGTGAAGAAGAGCACCTCGACAGCGCTCGTGCCACTGTCCCCCTCGATGCGCGTACACGGGTACCCCTTCTCGATCATCCCCGATCCCAGACGCAGATCGGGCGACGGGTTGATGACCCGCACCACCCGGTAGCCCAGGGCGAGTCTCCGCTCGATCGTCATGCCGACGAGCGTGCCCGTCGCGTAGCCACCCGCGAAGGCGATCACGGCGTACGGATCGTCGAAGCCGCCCTTCACGACCCCGCCCACCGCGAGCACCCACACCAGTACCTCCACGAAGCCGAGCACCGCGGAGACCAGCCGGTGCCCGGAGATCACCATGATCATCCGGATCGTCCCGATCGAGACGTCCACGATGCGGGCGCAGTAGATGAGCAGGGGGATCACGAGGTCGCTGAGTTCTGGCATCCGGGCAAGGTACTCGCAGCGCGGGTTACCATGCGTACTCGCCACTATCAGAGGAGTTCACTTTGGACCTCATCCGCATCATCATCGCCATCCTGCTGCCGCCCTTGGGTGTCTTCCTGCAGGTCGGCATCGGTAAGCACTTCTGGATCAACATCCTGCTCACGATCCTGGGTTACATCCCCGGGATCGTCCACGCGGTCTGGGTGATCGCCAAGAAGTAATCGGTGCCCGCTCAGGAGTGATCGGGGGATAGGGCTCGCCCACGGGTGGTTCTTACGCGTCCTGT
>JAJDDE010000165.1 GCA_029260475.1 Phycisphaerales bacterium
GTTCCGGGCGGTGCTTCCTCGTTCGGCATCACCTCGACGCAGAATCTCCTCATCAACGCGGTGCAGACCGGCATCGAGATCTCGATGCCGACCGCGGCGTTCGAAGTCGGCGGCGTCCCCTGGGATGGCACCGGCCAGATCGGCGTGCTCGCGATGATCGGCAACGGCCCGCACACGTTCATGTCCAGCCAGTTCCTGCCCCCCGTGTGCGCGAACGAGCTCGGTGAGACCCGCGCGATCGACTTCGCGGCCGACCACCAGGACCAGCAGTACGTCTTCATCGAGACCCCCGCGTTCGCGACCAACGAGGCCTACACCGTGGTCGCCGCTCAGGACTTCCTGACCTTCGACGAGTGTGTCGAGCCCGTTGGTGCCTGCTGCATGGGCGAGTCCTGCGCCGTGATGGCTCAGACCGACTGCGAGGGCATGAGCGGTTCCTTCCTGGGCGACGGCACCGATTGCGGCATGATGCCCATCGACAACCCCTGCCTCACCGTCCGCGCGTGCTGCTTCCCCGACAATTCATGCCTCGACCTCACCTCGGTGCAGTGTGACATGGCGGCCGGCACCATCCTCGCTGAGGGCACCGCGTGTGCGGACATGCCGGACCCCTGCGCCCCCGCGAACACCTGCACCGCCGACTTCGACAACGACGGCGATGTTGATCTGGGCGACTTCGGTGTCTTCGGAGCCGCGTTCAACAGCATGACAGGCGACATGAACTACAACCCCGCCGCGGACTTCGACAACGACGGCGACGTCGATCTGGGCGACTTCGGCGTCTTCGGCGCTCAGTTCGGGCGTACGGACTGCCTCGGCTGATACGCGTCCCGGAGGGTGACCCGACGGCGGGTCCCGAAACCGACTGACACCCCCGTAGGGGCCGTTCTGACGAGCGGCCCCTTTTTCGTGCGCCCTGATAATGGTGCATGCGTAACAGCCCGATGTGATCGGACGCAGGAGCGAGTGCCATTGTCGCTTGCGTGCGTCCGCAGGTGCTGTAGTCTTGAACGTTGCAACAACCCGCGCGATCCGTGCGGGTACCCCGGACACGTTCTGCCCCGTACGGGCGGGCGCCGGGGGATTGAGAACCGGTTCGAACCCAGAGGAAAGAGGGGTTTCTGACAATGCGAGAAGTGATCAACACCATGCGGGCCGCTTGTGCCGCGAGCCTGTTGCTGTGCTGTGGCGCGGCGATGGGCCAAAACGAACTGCCGACGGCGCTGAGTGGAAAACTGGCTCCGATCGAAGCCATCGAGCTGATCGAAGTGGCCGCGGTCAAGATCGAGAACGAGTTGGCGAAGGACACGCAGACCTTCGGCAAGGAAAAGCCCAAGCGTTTCGCGGTCCCTAACGAGGTGGACCTCACGCCCGAGAACTCGGGCATCTGGGAGGACGCCGGCAACGGATTCGCTGTCTGGCGTTTGCGTCTCTCTGCGGACCGCGCGATGTCGATCAACCTCGGCTTCACGGACTACGAGCTGCCCGAGAAGGCGACCGTGTTCGTGTACAACGAGAAGATGAGCGACATGGTGGGCCCGTACACCAGCACGCACAACAACATCCATAACGAACTCTGGACGCCCGTGGTCCCGGGCGAAGACGTCATCGTCGAGCTCACGGTGCCCATGGAGTTCTTCCATGACGTGCGCCTCCGCATCGGCAGCGTGAACGCGGCGTACCGCCCGCTCGGCCTCCGCAACGACGACGGCACCGTCAACTCCGGCGTACAGAAGTCCGGCTCTTGCAACCTCGATGTGATCTGCGGCGCCGCCGACGGCTTCCCCGAGGTTGACGCGTGGCGAGGGCAGATCCCAGCGATCGGCGCGTACACGATCAACGGTTCGGACAACTGCACCGGTTCGCTGGTGAACAACACCGCTCAGGACGGGCGTCCGCTGTTCATCACCGCGAATCACTGCGGTGCCGACACAAGCCCCGCTGGCATCGTGGTGTACTGGAACTACGAGAGCCCCACCTGCCGCGCACCGGGTTCCGGCGCTTCGGGCACCCCGATCCCCCGCGTCGGCTTCCCGACGACCTCCGGCTCGACGCTGCTTATGACCACGGGCGGCGGCATCGCCGGCACGCCCGACACGGCGCTCGTCGAGCTGAACACCGACGCCGCGACGCTCGCGACGATCGGCGTCACCTACAACGGCTGGGACCGTCGCGAACAGACGTACCCGTCTGTGGTGACGATTCACCATCCGGGCGTGGACGAGAAGCGGATCAGCTTCGAAAACCAGGCCGTGACGCGCACCGATTATCTCGGTGATCCTGACCTAGGTGCCGGTGGCTCCCACTGGCGCATCGAGGACTGGGACACCGGCACGACCGAGGGCGGCTCCTCGGGTTCGCCGCTGTTCAGCCCCGAGATGCGCGTCATCGGCGTGCTCTCGGGCGGCTTCGCCTCGTGCAGCAGCCAGACCGAAGACTGGTACGGGCGTCTGCCCGTCGCGTGGGACGGCGCTTCGGCCGCTGTACGTCTTCGTGACCACCTCGACCCGTTGGGCACCGGTGCGCTGACGCTTGACGGCCTCGGCGCCGGCCCCATCCCGTTCCTCACCGCCGGTCCTCTCGGCGACATCGACGGCTGCGGCCCGGTCGGCGGCCCCTTCGTGGACGGCATGGGCTCCACCACGATCACCAACGCGACCGAAGCGAACGCCAACTACACGGTCTCGGTCTCCACCGAAGATGCTTCGGGCATGATCATGCTCTCCGGCGATCTCGGCGGCACGCTCATGGACGGCGACGACGCGACCTTTAGCATCGCGCTCAACTCCGGGGTTGCCAACGGCCTCTCCACCGGCACCTACACCTCCACCATCATGATCAGCGACACGACGAACTCGCAGGATTACTTCCGTGACGTCGTGCTGAACGTCGGCAACTGCAACTCCACGCTGCCCCTGCCGATCCCCGACCAGGGCTCGGTCGAGGCGGAGATCACGATCTTCGATGACCTCTGCATCGAGGACCTCAACACCTCGATCGGCATCACGCACACCTTCGAGGGTGACCTGATCGTCGAGCTGACCTCCCCCGAAGGCACCACCGTCCGCCTGTACAACCAGTCCGGTGGCAGTGGTGCGGATATCAACGAGACCTACGACGACAACGGCACCAACGCCGAGGGCCCCGGCTCGATGGCGGACTTCGAAGGCGAGAACGCGATGGGCATCTGGACGCTCTTCGTCTCGGACAACGCCGGTCAGGACACGGGTACGCTCGACACGTGGTCGCTCGATATCACCAGTTCCGGCCCCGTCTGCGCCCCGAGCGTTGACGACATCAGCGCGAGCGCTCGCGACGCTGAGCCCGAGACGATCACGCTCATCGGCAGCGGCGGCATGGGCGCGCTGACCTACAGCATCGGGTCACTCCCGACCAACGGCAGCCTCATTGATCCCTCCACCGCTTCGGTGATCACCACCGTTCCGCACGCGCTCGCGGGTGCCACGGTGACCTACGTCTCCGCACCGAACTTCGGCGGCAACGACGGCTTTATCTACAACGCCGACGACGGCAGCATGACCTCCGCCGACGGCAACGTGACCGTCTCCGTGGACGCCAGCGACGCCGTCGCCTCGTTCAACATGGACGCCAACCCCGGCTGGTCCACCGACGGCGGCTGGGCCTTCGGCGTGCCCGCGGGCAGCGGCGGCGACCCCACCTCGGGCAACACCGGTTCCAACGTCTACGGCTACAACCTGGCCGGTGCGTACGGCAACAACATCGATCCCACCGAGTACCTCACGACGGGCAGCATCGACTACACGGGCGTCACCAACGCCTCGCTGTGCTTCGAGCGCTGGCTCGGTGTCGAGACGTCGCAGTTCGACCAGGCGACCGTCGAGGTCTCCAACAACGGTTCGACCTGGACGACCCTCTACACGAACCCCACGACCACGTTCCAGGACACGGCGTGGAGCACGCAGACCTTCGACATCTCCGCGATCGCGGACAACCAAGCGACGGTCTTCGTCCGTTGGGGTCTCAACACCGATGGTTCGGTCACCCGCTCGGGCTGGAACGTTGACGACGTCGTCTTCAAGGGCGACGGCGTCTCCTCCGATCCGACGGGCGGCTGCTGCCTCTCGGATAGCACGTGTGTCCTCACGACCGACGACGGCTGCACGGCTCTCGGCGGCTCGTACAACGGCGACGGCTCCGACTGCTCCGGTTGCGGCTCGGTCAACACCTGCGTTGCCGACTTCGACAACGACGGCGACGTGGACCTGGGCGACTTCGGCGTCTTCGGCGCCGCGTTCAACTCCATGGCCGGCGACATGAATTACAACGCCGCCGCAGACTTCGACAACGACGGCGATGTCGATCTGGGTGACTTCGGTGTCTTCGGTGCTGAGTTCGGTCGTACCGACTGCCTCACGGCGAAGTAAATCTGAACACTTCCACGCAGGAGGCGGCGAAAGCCGCCTCCTGCGCTTTTGGGGTGTGTGTGACGCACGCCCTCGAATCCCCGCCGCCCTCGATGAACGGAGACATGATCGTGCACAAGGCGATGATGGTTGGTGTGTGTGCCCTCGCGATTCTCGCCTCCGCGGCGACGGGCGGTACGGACTACGTGACCCTTCGCGTGGTGACCTACAACGTGGAGTTCGGTGTCAACAGCCCGGGCAGCTCGACGTACGAAGCGGTCGCAGACATGATCACGATCGTCGATGACGACCCCAACGACGGCGCGACGGGGTTGATGCCCGACATCGTGTGCTTCCAGGAACTCACGAACCTCACGAACCTGACCAGCTTCCGCAACGCGCGCCTGCCCGGGTATCAGATCTGGGCCCCGCCCTCGGAGGGCGACGGCTTCCTGTTCCAGGGCATCCTCGTGCGACCGGACATCAACATCCTGCAGCAGGGCAGCGTCAACACCGTCAATCCGCGCGATCCGATCTTTGTGGTCGTGGAGGTCCCGGGGTCCGACGAGGTGCTCAAGGTGTACTCCACGCATCTCAAAGCGGGGAACGACAGCAGCGACCAGACAACCCGCATGAGCCAGGCCGACGTGCTGGGCGCTGCGATCCAGAACGACATCGCCAGCGGCTTCGTCATGGGCGTACCCCTCGAAAAGCAGCACGTGATCCTGGGCGGCGACCTCAACTCCAACAACCGCGCCGACGGCACCGTCGAGGAGATCTTCGCTGCCACATCGATGACGGCCTGTTGCGCTCCCGAGGACGGCAGTGCGGACGAGAACTTCATGATCGCCTTCGGCGTGGACTGCTCGGCGATGAGCCCCTGCTGCGTGCCCGACGTCTCTACCGGGCTCTGCAACCTCGCGGGCGGCGAGTTCGTTGAGGTGATCGACGTCATGGGGTGCCTCGACATCCGCTACGAGAGCATCGCCGAATCGCAGATGCCCGGCACCTTCGAGACCGGCACACGCCAGCCCAGCGAGACGCGGCTGGATTACCTCGTCTGCAACATCGATCTCGCGTTGCGCCACGACACGAACACGGACGGCGTGCTCCAATCCGACGAGATCGGCGCGTTCGGCTACGTCTACCGGGCCGAGCAGAACGTGCCCGGTTTCCATGTGCCGGGCCAGTTCGCCAACGGCAACGCCGACGCGGTCTTCGACGGCGCGGACCACCGGCCGGTCGTCGCGGACTTCCTCTTCGCGGTCCCCGCCCCCACCGGCGGCTGCTGCATCGAGGGCGTCTGCGGGGTGCTCACCGAGACCGACTGTCTCGCGATGATGGGCGCGTACCTGGGCGACGGCTCGGACTGCTCGGGCGACCCGTGCGACCCCGTCAACACCTGCGCCGCGGACTTCGATAACGACGGCGACGTGGACCTGGGTGACTTCGGCGTCTTCGGCGCCGCGTTCAACAGCATGACCGGCGATACGAACTACGACCCGGCAGCAGACTTCGATGGCGACGGGGATGTGGATCTGGGCGATTTCGGTGTCTTTGGCGGCCAGTTCGGTCGAACCGATTGCCTCGGTTGATCGAAAAACCGCGCGATCGTTGCTCCTGCTCGTACTTCGAGAGGGCGAGCGTTTGATTCGTGAATACCGTGCGTGCCCCGCCCGCCCTCTGGAGAACTTCTCGTGCGCGTAACTCGATCGACCCTGCTGACCGCCGCCCTGCTGAGCCCCCTGCTCCTGACCGCTCCGCTTCTTGCTGGGACGGGCTGGGTGGAACTGCGGATCGTGACGCTGAACGTCAAGGAAGGGCTCGTCGGCCCCGCCGGCAACGCGTACGAAGCCGTCTCGGACATGGTGACCACCGTGGACGAGAACACGGGCGACGGCGCCGTCGGGCTGCTGCCGGACATCGCGTGCTTCCAGGAACTCGACCCGGGGAGCCCGGGCACGCTCACGACGTACCGCGACAACTTCCTGCCGGGGTATCAGATCTTCGGGCCGACCGGCGCGGGGGATGGGTTCAACTACCAGGCCATCCTCGTCCGTCCGGACATCACCATCATCGAGACGGACACCTTCGGCACCCCGGGGCCGCGCGATGGGGTGACCGTGGTGCTCGAGATCCCGGGTTCGGACGAGTACCTCAAGGTGTACACCGCGCACTTCAAGGCCTTCGGCGACAGCTCGTCTCGCGCGACGCGGACCGCGGAGGCGAACACGCACGGGGCCAGCATCGCCGCGGACCTGCTCAACGGATTCGTGCCGGGCGTGCCGCTGGAGAACCAGCACGTGGTCCTCGCGGGTGACCTGAACTCGAACAACAACAGCGACGGCACACTGAACGGCCTCTTCGCGGGCGAGATCAGCACCAACGCGTGCTGCGCTCCCGAGGACGGCAGCGCCGACGAGAACTTCATGATCGCCTTCGGCGTGGACTGCGCCACCATGAGCCCCTGCTGCGTGCCCGACGTCTCATCGGGGCTCTGCAACCTCGCGGGGGGCACGATCGAGTCGTTTCAGGGCTCGACGGGGCTGACGGACATCGTCTATGAGAGCCTCTCGGCGTCGCAGAGCGCCGGCACCTCGCAGACCGGCACGTTCGGCTCGAGCCGCCTGGACTACATCATGGCCAACGAGGCCCTCGCGCTGCGCTTCGATACCAACGGCAACCAGCAGGTGGACCAGACCGAGGCGAACCAGATCGGCTTCGTGTACTACTCCAACCAGAACGTCAGCGGCGTCCACTTCCCGGGCCAGTTCGCCAACGGCAACTCCAACGCCTCCAGCAACGCCTCGGACCACGACCCGGTGGTGGCCACGTTCCGGTTCCTCCCCGCCGCGCCGACGGGCGCGTGCTGCCTGGGCGATTCCTGCTCGGTCCTCACGGAATCGAACTGCCTCGCGTTGACGGGGATGTATCTGGGCGACGATTCGGACTGCTCGGGCGAGCCCTGCGCACCGGCGAATTCCTGCATCGCGGACTTCGATGACGATGGCGACGTGGACCTGGGCGACTTTGGCGTCTTCGGGGCCGCATTCAACAGCGGTGTCGGCGATCCGAATTTCAGCCCCCAGGCGGACTTCGATGACGACGGCGACGTCGATTTGGGTGATTTCGGCGTCTTCGGATCCGAATTTGGGCGCTCAGACTGCCTGATACCCTAAAACTTACAGAACATCCTGCCCCGTTTTCGGACCGCCCTCTGTCACACTGGGTTTTCCAAGCGGACGAGGACCGGCGCATGGCGTGTTCAAATTGTGGAATTCGTCTGTTGGCCCCAGAGAACTCCTTGCTCATGGATTCGGCTGGGACTATCTTGTCATAGGTAAACACCTCGGGTTCGCGGCGTGAGTGCGTCGTGTCAACGCTTCCCGAGAGAGAGATTTTTCTTCGGTAGAGATGGAGAGATTCCAAATGGTTAAGACTCTGATTGCTGCTAGCGTCCTCATGATCGCTGGCTCCGCTGTTGCTGCCCCCTTCTCGGTTGCTGGTGCCCAGCTCGCTGCCAGCGGCGGCCTGTCTGACGGTGGCGCGGCCCTGAACTTCCAGATGGGTGGCGGCATCGTCCCCAACGCTGGTGCCAACCCCAACACCCAGTGGCAGAACCCCGCGATGGCGAGCACCATCCTCCTGGGTGCCCACTCCGGCGGCGCTGGCGCTTCCGGCCCCCTCGACAGCACCGCGAACGCTGCCCCCCTCGTCGCTTCGACCGACGATTACGGCTCATTCGGTGACCAGTCCTTCAACGTTGGCTTCACCATCCCCGCCGCGGCCAACCACGTCGCCTCCGGCGCTGGTGCCCTCGGTGACAACGACGTCTGGGTTGCCCGCATCCCCGCCGGTGCCCAGGTTAACCTCTTCCAGGTCATCTTCTCCTCCAACGTCGGCCTCAACCTCGACTTCGTCATCGATGGCCCTGGTGTGGCCACCGAGGCTGGCACCCTCTTCGCCAAGACGACCCCCGTCGGTACCGCTCGCGGTGGCTTCGTTGATGTCATCATCACCGACGCTCCCGCTCCCGGCGCCGCGGCCCTTCTCGGCCTCGCCGGCATCGCTGGCCTCCGTCGTCGCCGCGCCTAATAGCGCCTGACTTCGGTAAAGCACTCACGAAGCGAACCATCAGCGGCGGGCCACTTGGCCCGCCGTTGTTTTTTTGCCCGATCGGGCACCCTGATGCTGCGCGTCCGATCCTGAGCCGCTGCGGTATCGTGGGGGGATGCCCAGAGACGCCCTTCGCTCCGACACGCCTGTTCTCGTTGCGCCCTCGATCCTCAGCGCGGACTTCGCCCGGCTGGGTGAGGATTGCCGGCAGGTGCTCGACAGCGGCGCGGACCTGCTGCACGTGGACGTGATGGATGGGCACTTCGTGCCCAATCTCACACTGGGGCCGGCGCTGGTCTCCTGCCTCCGGGCGGCCCTGCCCGAGGCGTGCCTGGATGTACACGTGATGGTCACCGACCCGGAGCAGTACGTCACGCCCTTCGCGAAGGCGGGAGCGGACATGCTGACGTTCCACATCGAGCCCGCGAGCGACCTCCACGCGGGCGCGGGGATGGCGCCGCTGAGCGAGGGGTACGACGCGATCGAACTCGCCAAGCGCGTCCGAGAAGCGGGGATGGGGGCGGGGCTCGCGATCAACCCGGGGACGCCGCTGGAGGACGCGATGCGCGTGATCGATGCGGGGGTGCTGGACATGGTGCTTGTGATGAGCGTGAACCCCGGGTTCGGCGGACAGGCGTTCATCGAATCGAGCCTGGAAGCGACCCGCGCTGTCCGCGAGCGTGTGGGCCCTTATGCCCGGAGCGGGGTCCGCGTGGAGATGGATGGCGGGATCAACCCGGAGACCGCTCGGGCGTGCCGGGACGCTGGCTGCGACGTGCTGGTGGCGGGCAGCGCGGTCTTCGGCGTCGCACCCGAGGGGCGTGCGAGCGTCATACGGGCTCTGCGGGGCGCGTAATCGGGCGATCGACCCCGCCCGAGGGCCCTGAGAGTGGCCCGGAGGGGTGTGCGTTGGTATCGTCGCCCCGTTCGATCTCCCGAACGGCACCCGCCCTGTACACACGCCCATTCCGATGGAGTGGGCCGAAGCGGACCCCGCGAGGGTGAGGTACTGAGGAACAGATGGCGACCACCGGCACGAAATCCTGGGCGGAACTGAAGCCCGCGGGGGCTTCCCGGATCCCCGAGGGCCTCTGGCTCCGCTGCCCGGGCTGCGCGTCGATGATCTACCGCAAGCAGATGGAGACGAACCAGCACGTCTGCCCCGAGTGTGCGCACCACTACCGCATCGGGGCCGACGAGCGCGTCCGCCAGCTCTGCGACGACGGCGCCTTCGAGCCCCTCTTCGACGACCTGCGCTGCGTGGACCCCCTGAAGTTCAAGGACCTCAAGACCTACAAGGACCGCCTGGCGGCGGAGCAGAAGAAGACGGGGCGTCATGAGGGCGTGATCACCGGGCGGGCCTTTATCAAGGGGCGCCAGCTCGTGCTGGGCGTCCTGGACCTGCACTTCATGATGGGCACGCTCTCGAGCGTGGTGGGTGAGAAGCTGACGCGGGCGATCGAGCTCGCGACCGCCGAGGACCTGCCCCTGGTGATCGTCTCGGGCTCGGGCGGCGCCCGCATGCAGGAGTCGGGCCTCTCGCTGATGCAGATGGCCAAGACGTCCGCGGCCCTCGCGCGCTTCGACGACGCCAAGGGGCTGTTCATCTCGGTGCTCACCGACCCGACCACCGGCGGCGTCTCGGCGAGCTTCGCGATGCTGGGCGACGTGATCATCGCGGAGCCCAGGGCGCTGATCGGCTTCGCGGGGCCTCGCGTGATCCAGCAGACGATCCGGCAGGAGCTCCCGCCGGGCTTCCAGACCTCCGAGTTCCTGATGGAGTCGGGGATGCTGGACCGCGTGGTGGACCGGCGAGAGCTGCGCAACGAGATCGCGCGCCTGATCGATTACGCCGGCAAATGAAGCGTGTGCTCACGGGTGTGCTGACGCCCATGGACCCCGGCTCGCGCCCGTTCGTGGGCGCACTGGTGCTGTCGCTGGCGCACGCCCTGTGCTTTCTGCTGGCCTTCCCGCCCTTCGACGCGTGGTTCCTCGCGCTGGTCGCGCCGCTGCCCCTGATGGTCGTCATCGCGCGCACGCCGGGGCCTTGGCGCTCCTCGCTGGGCGCTCTGGTCGGGACCGTGCCTATGTGGTTCTGGCACCACGCCTGGATCATGGACGTCACGCCGATCGGCTTCCCGCTGATGGTGCTGTACCTCTCGCTCTACCCCGCGGCGTTCGTCGTCATCGGTGCCCGCCTGCGCGCGCGCTGCGCGGCGCTGCCCCTGTGGGTGCTCGGGCCCGTGCTGTGGGCGGGGCTCGAGGTGCTGCGCGGCGAGCTGGTGCTCACGGGGTACCCGTGGTTCCTGATCGCGCACCCGCTGATCGTGTGGCTGCCCTTCGCCTGGGCCTCGGCGGTGGTGGGCGTGTACGCGCTGTCGGCGGTGACGGTGCTCCCGAGCGCGCTGGTGTGCTCGTACCTCGTGGGGGGCTGGAACGGCTCACGCATCGGCGTGGTCGTCACGATGTTCCTCGCGGTGCTGCTGTCGGTCGCGGAGGCGCCGCCCGAATCGGATCGGAGCGTGCGGGTGATCGTGGTGCAGACGGCGGTGCCCTCCAGCAACAAGGTGGCGTGGAGCCCCGAGCAGCGCGATGAGGACTTCGTGCGCACGATGCGGCTCACGATCGACGCGGTGGACCGGTGGCCCGACGCCGAACTGATCGTGTGGCCCGAGACGATGTTCCCGGGCTTCACGCTCTCGCCCGAGGCGCTGGTGCTGATCCGGGAGCGGTTCAGGACGCCCTACGCCGACGCGGTGCAGGACTTCAGCGCCGGCGCGTTCGCGGGCGTGCCCTGGCTGATGGGCGCGATGGGCGTGGACGGGTACGCGATCACCGACGTGCCCGGGCAGGAGCAGCCCGAGGAGAACTGGGACGACCGGTACAACAGCGTCTTCCTCATCGAGGGCGGCTCGATCACGCAGCGGTACGACAAGCGCCGCCTCGCGCCCTTCGGCGAGGTGCTGCCCTACGTCCATCGGTGGCCCTGGTTGGAGCGGCAGGTGCTGGCGCTGGGCGCACGGGGCATGTCCTTCGACCTCTCTGCGGGCAGCGATGCGCACGTCTTCGAGACCGACGACTCGACGCTGCTGATCGGCACGCCGATCTGCTTCGAGGCGGCGGCGTCGGACGTGTGCCGGGACCTGGTGTACAACAGCGACGGCACCCGGCGGGCGGAACTGCTCGTCAACGCGACCAACGACGGCTGGTTCGCCGACCACCGGAGCGGGCGACAGAACCACCTGTTGGTTGCTCGCTGGAGGGCGGCGGAGAACCGGACGCCAGTGGTGCGGGCCGCTAACACCGGCGTGAGCGTGGGGATCGACCGGAGCGGGCAGATCGTGCCCGGGACGTTCGTGGACGAAGCGGGGTCGATCATCGCGTCGCAGGGCCCGGTGAACGCGTGGGGCGCGATGGCGGTGGACGTGCGCCCGGGCGTGGGTCGTTCGGGGCCTTGGCTCGGGGGCTGGCTGGTGTGGCTGCTGGGCCTGGCGTCGGTGATTGGCGGGATCGGGGCGATCGTGCCGAGAGCCAAGTCGTCGCGACCTCGGGGCACCGACGAGTCGTAGGACCGTCCTGACCCATCCTCACGCCATCGGGGCGACATCGCCCCGGAGAACCCCAATGCAGACCAAGCTCGTCCTCGCGCTCCTCGCCCCCCCGCTGCTGGCGTCGCTCGCCGCCTGTTCCTCGTCGGGGACCGGTTCGCGCAACGCGCCCCGCACGGAGACCACCGCCCATTCGGACATGTCGCCCCTGCACCGCTCGGCGCTGCGTGAGCGGGCGATCGCGGAGCTGGAGTCGCAGGCCTTCGCGGAGTGGGCACTGCTGCGCGCGAACGCGATGGAGGGGCTCTCGGGCGCGCCATCGCGGGCGCAGGGCGTGGTGCGGGCGGGGCTCGCGGACGACAACCAGGGCGTGCGCGCGATCGCGGCGATGCTGGCGGGCGAGATGCGTCTCACAGAGCTCGTGCCCTCGCTCCGGGCGATGACAGAGGACCCGAGCCCGCTGGTGCGGACCGGCGCGATCGCGGCCCTCGCGATGATGGGGCAGGAGGTGGACCAGTCTCCGTTGGCGCAGATGCTGCAGCACGACCGGGAGGACGTGCGTCGTCAGGCGGCCTTCGCGTTGGGTGAGATCGGCAACTCGAGCGCCATCCCCCTGCTGCGCTCCGCGGTGCGGGGCACTCCCATGGGATCGAGGGGCGCGATCTTCCGGATGCAGGCGGCAGAGGCGATGGTGAAACTGGGCGACAAGGACGCGATCAATGCGCTCCGCGCGGGGCTGTATCCCTCCGAGACCGAGGAGATCGAGGCGGCGGTCCTCGCGGCCCAGATCCTGGGCGAGGTCGGCGACGTGGGCTCTGCGAAGCAGCTCGTCGAGATCATCGAATTCACACGGAACGGGCGGACGGGTTCGGCGAATTCCAGCGCGGACTACCTCTACCCCCCCGAGCTGCGCCTGGCGGCGGCGACCGCGATGGTGAAGCTGGGCTTCGAGCCCCGGGGCTACATCGGGACCGCGTTCCAGGAGAGCCCGGTGCCCACGGTCCGGGCCCAGGTGGCGTTCCTGTACGGCGAGATCGGCTCGGGCGAGTTTCTGCAGCGGCTGGAGCTGCTGATGTCCGACAACGACCCCCTTGTACGGATCTCGGCGTCGTCGGCGGTCGTGGATGCTCTGGCGGTCCGGTGAATTTCGGGGGGTGAGGACCCGATTGCGCAGAGTTGCTCTGTCGCAAGAGAATCGGGCAACCGGGGGGCGGGTGAGGCTCGAATAGGGCGGGCGCGAAGGGGCTCTGGTGCCCCTTGCAGGATCTGCTTACGCTTGGCGGGGGTCGGGCCTCCCCAAGTGGCGTTCGATCCGCTACGCTGTGACGCTCGTCTTTGAACGGTCCACCAGTGCGGTCGGGATGCCCCGCCGCGCGTCAGAACACACCCCAGGAGCGGTCCTGTGCACATCATCACCAAGTTTCTTGTGATCCTCGCGTCCGTCCTCGCGGTCCTGCTCGCAGGCCTCACGGTCGCGTACACCGCGAACGCGGACCGCATCGTGGATGAACTCCAGCAGGCGCGCAACACCGCGACCGCGGAGAAGACGCGAGCGGACTCTGTCGAACGTCGCGTCGCGGCGAACACGGACAGCCTCATGCAGGAAAAGCAGGCGTTCGAGACCGCTGCCCAGCGGGCCGAGAACAACCTGAAGAGCCTTCAGACGGAGCTCAACGAGGCGCGCACCGAGACGCAGCGACTCGCGCTCTCCGAGCAGCGGTACCAGAACCAGATCGACCAGTTCATCGCCCTGTCCGATCAGGACAAGGCGCTGCGCGAGGCGCAGCAGCAGGAGCTCCGCAGCATCCGCGATCAGGTGAACGCGCAGGCCCGCCAGATCATCGAGCTCGTGGATCGCAACTCCGATCTGGTGAGCGAGCTCGAGAGCTCTAAGAACCTCGCACGCGCCCTGGAGGAGCAGCTCATCGTCGCCCGTCGTGGCGGCTCGACCGGCTCGGCCGCCAGCGCCTCGCTGCCCGACAGCTTCCGGGCCCGCGTCACCAGTGTGATCGAGGACGCCGACGGCTCCGTGCTCGTCGAGATCAACGCGGGCAGCTCCGATCGTTTGGCCGAGGGCATGGAGCTCATCGCTGTCCGCGACGGCCGGTTCCTCGCGAAGATCAGCCTGATGCGTGTGGACCTCAACGAGGCCGTCGGTCGCGTGGTGCTCACCGGCGCTGGCGACATCCAGACGGACGACCAGGTCCAGCCCCCCGCCTGATCGGACGCCTGACCCGTCTTCCCCGCCCTTCTCCCCCGCTCTTCTCCCTCGCTCTTCTCCCCCCCCCCCCGCGACTTCACCCGCTTGATCACAGGAGACCGACCATGTCTCAACTCGGAATGCAGATGCCCGGTCGCCGCCGCACCCGCGCCGCGACCCCCAACGTCTACACCGGCATGCTGCTGGCGGCCTGCGCCGCGCTGCTCGGCGCGATCGTGATCGTGGGCTCGGCGGGCATGAAGGTCGGGCCCGGCTCCGACGTGATGGCGGCGGTCAAGATCCACCCGGCCTCCGGGAATGTTGACCTGGGCAACTGACCGCCCGGCTCGCGTCCAAGACCGATTCGGATATCCACGCCCGCGTCCCCGAGATGCGGGCGTCTTTGTGCGCAGAGGATGCGTACAATGGGAAACTTGGGGCAAGGGTCACCAACATCCGATAGCCTGTGTGGATGTGTCGGGGCGACCGACGCGGCTGTGTGCCGCGCGGGTTCCGATGTTCACCACGCCACCGAGCACGGAGGCACGTGCGTGGAGCGACGTCTTTGAGACTCGATAGCCTTCTCAACTGGTTCAGCGTCGATATGGGCATCGACCTCGGGACGTGCAACACGCTGGTGTGTGTGCGTGGCGAGGGGATCGTGCTCAACGAGCCCTCTGTGGTCGCGGTGAAGAAGGGCACGAACCGTGTCCTGAACAACGGCCAGGCGGTGGGCTGGCGCGCCAAGGAGATGCTGGGCAAGACGCCCGGCTCGATCACCGCGATCCGCCCCCTCAAGGACGGCGTGATCAGCGACTTCGAGATCACCGAGGCGATGCTCAGCTACTTCATCAAGAAGGTGGGCGGTCGGTCGTGGCTGGTGCAGCCGCGGGTGGTCATCGCGGTGCCCTCTGGCATCACGGCGGTTGAGAAAGAAGCGGTCAAGCAGTCCGCGGAGCGCGCTGGCGCGCGGAGCGTGTACCTCGTCGAGGAACCGGTCGCCGCGGCGATTGGTGCGGGGCTGCCCTTCGCGGAGCCGACCGCGAGCATGATCGTTGACATCGGCGGCGGCACGACGGAGGTCGCGATCATGTCCCTGGCGGACATCGCGAACTGTGAATCGGTGCGCGTCGCGGGCGACGACATGGACGAGGCCATCATGGCCCACATGAAGAAGCACTACAACCTGATGATCGGCGAGCAGACCTCCGAGCGGATCAAGATCGAGATCGGCTCCGCGGCTCCCGTCGGGGAAGAGACATCGATGGAGGCACGCGGGCGCGACATGGTCAGCGGGCTGCCGCGCAAGACGGTGGTCACGAGCGAAGAGATCCGCGAGGCGTTGCAGGAACCGGTGAACGCGATCATCGAGACCGTGACACGGACGCTCGAGCAGGCAGAGCCCGAGCTCTCAGCGGACCTCGTCGAGAACGGCATCACTATGGCGGGCGGCGGCGCGCTGCTCCGGGGTCTGGACATCGTGCTGCAGAACGCGACTGGCATGGAGGTCCGCGTCGCGGACGATCCGTTGACGTGCGTCGCCGCGGGTACCGCGATCTTCCTGGACAATCTCGAGGTGTGGAAGGACACCCTCGAGAGCAGCGGCGACGACTGAGCCCGAACCATTCATCGCATAGGAGACCCGCGGCCCGTGAGCCGGAACAGTCCCAACCCGCGGGCGGCGCTTGGGATCACCGTGCTGGTGCTCCTGGGCCTATCGCTCGCGCCCGCGGTCCTCACGCGGTGGATGAGTGTGGGGCACAGCCCGGTGGTGGCGGTCTTCGCGCCGCTCTCGAACCTGCTGGACCGGATGGCCTCGGGTCTCCGCCCGCCGCGCCCGATCGCGGGTGACGACGACGCGACACGCGAGCAGCTCGAGGCGTCGATCCGCGATCTGGAAGCGCGTTTGCTGACCCTCCGCGCCGAGAACAGGGACCTCGCGGCCCTCGTCGAGCAGCTCGGGCGTCTGCGTGTCGCGACGGGCGTGGAGACGAAGACCATCCCCGCGACGCGCATCGCGAGCCTCGTGGATAGCGGCGCTATCGAGCTCCGGCCCGGGGCCCGCGCGGGTGTAACGGTGAACGCGATCGCGATCGCGCCGGGCGGGCTGCAGATCGTCGGTATCGTGACCGACGCGAGCCCGATGACCTCGATGCTGCACCTGCTGACGGACAAACGCTTCGAGCCCGGGCTCGTGGTGGGCGTGGTCGCGGGCCCCGACTTGATGATCGAATCGACGGTGCAGCTCGACCGGCTGCCTCGGATCCAGCTGGAGCCGACGGGTCGTGGCACGCTGGTCGCCGACGCGGTGAATATCTCCATCGCCGACGCGCTCTCGGAGGGGGACACGGTTCGTGTGCTCGACGAGACGTGGCCCCGCTCGTCGCAGCTGCTGGTGCTCGGGCGTGTGACACGGATCGAGGCGACGGACGAGCCGCTGTTCAAGCGCGTCGTCGTGACGCCCGAGGTGGACCCGAAGCGGGTGCGGAGCGTGCTGCTGCGGATGCCCGAGGCGTCGAACGCGGAGGGCGCGGGATGAACTGGCTGGTCTTTGCCGTCCTGACATGGTTCGCGATGGGGCTCGATCTGGGGCTCCGCAACGTGCTCAGTTTGGGCGATTCGGCGATCGCGCCGCGGTTCACGGTCGTGCTGCTCGTCTTCATCTGCATCCACGCGCCGCCCGGCGCGATGATGCTGGCGGCGATCCTGGTCGGGCTGCTGCTCGACGCGGTCTCGACGGTGCCCGAGGCGCACACCGCGAACCCGGTGATGATCATCGGCCCCTTCTCGCTGGGCTGCATGCTTGCGGCGTACGCGATCCTCACCGTCCGCTCGGTGATGCAGCGGAAGAGCCCCTTCACGCTGGCGGTGCTCGTGCTCGTGGGCTCGCTGCTCGTGGAGGTCGTCCGCCTGACCCTGCTGACGGTGCGGAGCTTTTACGACGACTTGGCGCTGGAAGGGGCCGCCGCCTCGCTGGGGACGGGGTTTGGTGTCGCGGTCTACTCTGCGGTTCTCGCAGTCCTCCTAGCCCCACTGCTGGGGGCCGTCCGGCGCCCGATGCGGTTCCAGGGGCAGTCCTCGATCGGTTTCGTGATGCATTCGTAATCGAACTCAACGGTTCTGGAACGCGAGTGCCGTCGATTCGTATACTCAGAGCGTCCGCACCCCGAACATTCCGAGGCAGCGAAGGAGCGATCACGCATGAACGAAGGCCATAAGCCACAAGACGAGGCGAAGCCCGCCGCCTCTATCTATTCGAACGCGATCGACACCGACGAGGCTCGCGCGGCTCAGGCCGCCGCCGACCGCTCGGCGGACCTGGGCCCGGACAAGATCGACATCGACGCGATGAAGATCACGCAGAACCACGAGCGCTACACCGAGGCGGACCACGAGGTGTGGGGCGTGCTGTACGAGAAGCGGATGCGTCATCTGCGCGACGAGGGCGCCGGCTCCCGCATCTTTCTCCAGGGCGCCGACGTCATCGACCTGAACCGCCAGCGTGTGCCCGACCTGCGCGTGGTCAATCAGAACCTCTCGGCGTGTACCGGCTGGTCGAGTCACGGCGTGCCGGGATACCTGCCGGCCAAGAGCTTCTTCGCCTTCCTCGCGCAGCGCCAGTTCCCGACGACCATCACGGTGCGCCCGAAGGAGTCGATGGACTACCTGCCGGAGCCGGACATCATCCACGACGTCTTCGGGCACGTGCCGCTGCACGCGGACCCCGTCTTCGCGGACTTCCTGCAGACCTACGGCAAGGCGGCGCTCTACACGAATAACCCCGACCACACCGAGCGCTTGGCGCGCCTGTTCTGGTTCACCGTCGAGTTCGGCCTCATCCACGAGGACAACACGATGAAGCTCTACGGCTCCGGGCTGATTTCCAGCGAGGGCGAGGGCCACCACGCGCTGGAGTCTCCCGATGTCGAGCGGCGCGCCTTCGATCTGGACCGCGTCTGCGACACGACCTTCGAGATCGATCACTACCAGCCGATCCTGTACGTGCTCGAGTCCTTCGAGCAGCTGCGCGACGCGATGGTGGATTACGCGGAGCGCGTGCTGGATGAGGCGGGCAAGCTGGACGAGTTGCCGGCGTTGACGTCCAAGAGCTGAACGGCGCAGTTGGGACAACGCTCTTGCCCCTTGGAGACCGGTGCGTGGCATGCTGGACACGTCCGCCTCGACGTCGGTGCGGGGGTGTGCTTCGGCAAGAAGAAACCGATCGCGACGGCGCTCAGCATGAACGCGACGGCGACGCCCGAGAGGGTGAGCGGGTGGTTGCCGTAGGGGCCGAGCAACACGCAGGCACCGAGAGCCGGGAAGACGAGTGTGGGGAGCACCTGGCTCGCCTTTCGCCCTTGCAGTTGCCACGAGGCGATCGGTGAGAGGGCCGCGCCCACCGCGAGGCCAACGCCCGCCGCGATCAGCAGGTCCGCGTTCCCCGGGAGTCCCAGGCCCTTCCGGGAGGCCGCCCCGACGACCACGAGCACCCCCCCCGCTACGCCCGCGAGCGGCAACGAGATGAGAGCGGGTATCGAGCGGGGGACGCGCATGCACGAGGATATGCCGTGTACGAAACGTGGAGGGCGCAAGGATCGGGCCCTCTCCTCAACGATCGCGCCCAGCTGACTTCTCCAGAAGTGTGGCAACACCGTCGAGAGGGTGACTTGGCAGGAGCACGCCCCCGCCTTCTCGCAGCTTCTCCAGGCTCACGCGGAATGGCGCGTTCGCTGTGATCTTGGGCGTACGATACGAGAACGATTCACCCGCTCTTCGGAGGTCTCTGATGCGTGTCTGCCTGCTGCTGCTTGCTGTCTCGGTGCTGCTCCTCTCGGGGTGTGCCGCGAGTTCGAACCGTGCGAACGGGGTGACCGATGTGTCGGCGCTCGCGGGCTCGTGGACGCTCGTCGCGATCGATGGTGAGCCGGTGTCTGTCTTGCTCAAGGAGGGCGGGACCCCACCGACGCTGACGATCGGCGACGACCACCGGATGACCGGGCAGTCGAGCGTGAACCGGTACATGGGCGAGGTGGACGATGAGGAATTGACGGTGGGCACGTTCTATGTCGGCGCGATCGCGCAGACGAAGATGGCGGGGCCGGAACACCTTATGAGGCTCGAGTCGCGCTACCTCGCACGCCTCGCCGGGCCGGCGGAGGCGAGGGTGGTCGATGGCGAGCTCGTGATCAGCACGAATGGCAACGAGACGCTGCGCTTCACGCTCGGCGTGCGCAAGGAGGACGGCTGATGCCCTGGTACGAGTACCGATGCGATGCGAACGGGCGCACGGTCGAGGCGATGCACCCGATGAGCGCGACGCTGACGACGTGGGGCGATGTGTGCGAGGCCTCGGGCGAGGACCCCGGCGATACCCCGCGGGGGGCGCCCGTTGAGAAGCTGTTCAGCGCGAGCCTGTCGATCGCGAAGGGGTCTCCCAGCGGGCCTGACCCCGCGCGCGGCGGTGGGTCGTGCGGGGCGGGGTGTGGGTGTCACCCGGGGTGACCTACATCCAGACGATCAACGAGGCAGAGGCTACGGGCGAACTCGCGGAGTTGTACGCGCGGTACCGGGGGCCCGACGGGCGGGTGGACAGCGTGCTGAAGGCGCACGCGCTCAACCCCGCATCGTTAGGAGCGCACATGGCGCTGTACCTGCAGGCGATGCGCGCCCCGGGCCCGGTGTCGAAGTCCGAACGCGAGATGGTGGGTGTGGTGACGAGCGCCATCAACGGGTGCGCGTACTGCGTAGCGCACCACTCTCGCGGCCTGCGCGCAGCGCTCGACCCAGAGCGTGCGCACGGCGCGGACGACCTGATCGACGGGCTCGTGCGTCTTGAGTATCGCGGATTGAACCCGCGAGAAACCGCGATGGTGAGGTACGCCGAGGTGCTGGCTCGCACGCCCTCGGCGGTGACGCCCGGGCACATCGATGCGCTGCACGGGGCGGGGCTGAGCGACCGGGACATCCTCGACGTGTGCCAGGTGGCGGCGTACTTCGCGTACGCGAACCGGATGGTGCTGGGGCTCGGGGTGGAGTTGGAGACGGGTTGAGCCGGCGGCCGGGAGCGCGGGGATGCGTCACCCGGTCACACCACCAGCGACAACCGCTCGGGGGTGCTCGATCAGGGGCATCGGTGACCCGTCGTTGCCCCGCTCGACCGGGACACGTGAGATCATCGAGATGCGTTATGCTCTTGCCCACGCAACATAGCGCCCATCGTCGTGGCCGCTTCATGCCTGGAGGCATCTTCTATGCTCGGACACTCTCTCACGCTGGCCCAGAACTCCGGTGGCGGCGGCGGTATAGGCGCGATGATCGTCTTGGTGATCTACCTGGCGATCATTGTCCTTGTGATCGCCGGCATGTGGAAGGTCTTCACTAAGGCGGGCCAGCCGGGCTGGGGCGTGTTGATCCCGATCTACAACATCTACCTCATGCTGCAGATCGCCGGTCGCCCGTGGTGGTGGTTGTTCCTGTTCCTGATCCCGTTCGTCAGCCTCGTCATCACCCTCATCGTGTCGCTGGACATCGCCAAGGCGTTTGGCAAGGGCGTGCTCTTCGGGCTGGGACTGTTTTTCCTGAGCCCGATCTTCTACTGCATTCTCGGCTTCGGCAGCGCGGAGTACCAGGGGCCTTCCAGGTAACCGTTGAAACGCCCGCGCGAACCGCTCCCGGACCCGGAGTTCGCGTCGATCCCGCCTTGGTGTCTGCGCTGTGGCTTCGACATCACCGGGATCGGTGCGCCCGGTCGCTGCCCGGAGTGCGGGCTGCCCTTCGAGGAACAATCGCTGATCGTCTCGGGCGTCGCGAAGCAGATCGCCAACAGCATGCCGGTGTGGCGCCGTGTGTTGTGGATCCTCGCGAGCTGCTTCGCGTTCTTGACGGTGCAGTGCGCGGGGCTGCTGATCCTCGCGGGACCGATCTACTTGCTGATGCTGGGCGCGGTGGCCATCGGGCTCTTCGTGTTCCTGATGACCACGGGCGGGAAGCGCGAGGCACGCGGCGCCGAGCGGTTCGTCCTGACGCCCGGCGGGATCGGCAAGATCCCGATCAAGGACGACGCCGGCGCGACGACCGTGTTCATCCCGTGGGACGGCCCGATGCACGCCGAGTTACGCCAGGTCGGGAGCGTCTGGGCACGCCTGGTCATCCGCGATCAGTATTCCAAGCGTCTGTTCGAGGCGGGCATCCGGTGCCCGCGCGAGCTGGCGCCGGTCGTGGTGGAGGCGATCGAGGTGCTGACGTCTACACCCGGTACCGCCGCGGGCGACCGACCGGACTATCAGGTGCCGTGACCGCGGGGCGTCACACCCCCAGCAGCAACCGCTCCGGGCTCTCGATGCATTCTTTGACGTGCTTCAGGAAGCTCACCGCGCCGGCGCCGTCCACGATGCGGTGGTCGTAGCTCAGGGCGAGGTACATCATCGGACGCAGCGCGATCTCGCCCGGCTTGTCGGGGTGCTCGATGGGGCGGTTGATGATGTTGTGCATGCCAAGGATGCCGGATTGCGGCGGGTTGAGGATGGGCGTGGAGAGCATGGAGCCGTAGATGCCGCCGTTGGTGATGGTGAAGGTGCCGCCGGACATCTCGTCGAGGGTGAGGGTGGCTTCGCGGGCCTTGGTGGCGAGTGCGATGATGCCGGACTCGATCTCGGCGAAGCCTCGGGCCTGCGCGTCGCGGAGGACGGGGACGACGAGGCCCTTGGGCGTGCCGACGGCGATGGCGACGTCGCAGTAGTTGTGGCTCTCGGTCTCGGGGCCTTTGTCGCCTGCCACGATGAAGGAGTTCACCTGCGGGTGCTTCTCGAGCGCCGAGCAGACGGCCTTCACGAAGAAGGACATGAAGCCGAGCTTCACGTCGTGCTCTTTGAGGAACGCGTCTTTGTGCTTGGTGCGTAGGGCCATGACGTTGGTCATGTCGCACTCGTTGAAGGTGGTGAGCATCGCGGCGGTCTGCTGCGCTTCGACGAGGCGGTTGGCGATGCTCTTGCGGAGCTGGCTCATGCGCGACCGCTCGGCCTTGCGCTCGGTGGCTGGGGCCTGCCCGGTGCCCGGCGTGGCGCTCCCGTTGGAGGGTGCGGCCTGGAGCGCGACGAGGACGTCCTGCTCGCGGACCTTGCCGCCCGGGCCGGTGCCGGTGATGCGATCGAGGGAGAGGCCTCGCTCCTCGGCGAGCTTGCGCGCCACGGGGGTGGCGAAGACGTCGTGGGCCTCGGCGGTCGCGATGGCGGGCTTGGACGCGGGGCCCGGTTTGGCGCTCGGCGCTGGGGAGTCGCCCTGCTTCTTCGCGGGGGCGGGCTCGGGCTTCTTGTCGGCCTTGGGCGCGGGCTTGGGCGCGTCGCTGCCGGCGGGCTTCTTGGCGGACTCGTCGATCGTGCCGATGCTCGCGCCGACCCCCACGGTGTCATCGACGCCGGCGCCGAAACTGATCTTCCCGGCGGCGGGCGAGGGCAGGGGCATCGTGACCTTGTCGGTCTCGAGCTCGACGATCTCCTGGTCGCGATCGACGTACTGGCCGTCCTCGACGAGCCAGGATGCGATGACGGCTTCGGTGATCGACTCGCCGAGCTGCGGGATGACGATGTCGGTGGGCATAGAGCGGGTCCGGGTGGGGGAAGGAGTGGTGTGGAATCGTTGGGTTACGCGGCGCTGGAGGACTTGGTTTTCTTGTTCGTCTTTTTCGCACCGGACGACGCGCCCTTCTTGGCGGCGCCGTTCTTGGCCGTTGTGTCCTGCGCGGCTTCGGGTTCGGGCGCGGGGCCGATGACATCCGTGAGGAAGCGGTCGAGCTCGAGGGCGTGCTGGGTTGGCGAACCGGTCGCGGGTGAGCCGCTGGCGGGGCGGCCGTAGTAGGGCAGCTCCCAGTTGAAGTGCTCGCCCAGGTAGAGACGCACGTGCCCCCAGGCGCCCATGTTCTTGGGCTCCTCCTGGCACCAGACGAGCTCCGCTCCCGGGTAAGAGTTCACGATGCCCTCGAGCATCTCGTCGTGGATGGGGTAGACCTGCTCGAGGCGGACGATCGCGACGTCGTCGCGCCCGGCCTCATCGCGCCGCTTGTCGAGGTCGTAGTACACCTTGCCGGTGCAGAGGACGAGGCGCTTGACCTTCTTCTTCTGGGCGGCGGTCGCGTCCTTGAAGTGCGGGTCGTCGATGAGTTCGCGGAACGAGCCGCTGATGAGGTCTTCGGCGGTACACGACGCGGCGGCGGAGCGCAGCAGGCTCTTGGGCGTCATCACGATGAGCGGCTTGCGGAAGGGTCGCACGACCTGGCGGCGCAGCATGTGGAAGTGCTGGGCGGCGTTGGAGGGCACGCACACCTGCATGTTGTTCTGGCCGCAGAGCTTGAGGAAGCGTTCCAATCGCGCTGAGGAGTGCTCGGGACCCTGGCCCTCGTACCCGTGCGGGAGCAGGAGCGTGAGGGCGGTCCAGCGCTGCCACTTGGCTTCGGCGGAGGCGATGAACTGGTCGATGACGACCTGTGCGCCGTTGCAGAAGTCGCCGAACTGGGCTTCCCAGAGCACGAGCATGTCGGGGGCCGCGAGGCTGAAGCCGTACTCGAAGCCGAGGACCGCGAACTCGCTGAGGGGGGAGTCGTAGATGCAGAACTTGGCCTGGCGGGTAACGCCCTCGTCGGTCTTGGTGCCTCGCTCGTGGTCGGTGCCGGCGACGCCGACTTCCTGGATGTGGTTGAGCGGGACGTAGGGATCGCCGGTGACGTTGTCGCGAAGGACCGCGTGCCGGTGGCTGAACGTGCCGCGACGGCAGTCCTGCCCGGACATGCGGACGATGGTGCCGTCGACCAGGATCGACCCGATGGCCAGCGCCTCGGCGGCGCCCCAGTCGATGAGCTCGCCGCTGCCGATGGCGTTCTTGCGCTGTTCGAGGATTTTCGTGAGCTTGCGGTGCGGCGTGAAGTCGTCGGGGACGGTGCCCATCGCGTGGGCGATCTTCTCGAGCGTGTCCTTGGGCACGCCGGTGCCCGAGGGGTCGAAGGACCACCCGCCCTCGATGCCCGTCCAACGGAGGTGCCCGGGGTTGGGCGTGGGGTCCACGGGGGTGCGCCGAGCGCGGGTGTACGCCTGGTCGAGTTGGTCGTCGAGGCCGTGCTCGATGTCCAAAACGTCGTTGTCCGTGATGACTTCTTCGGAGCGGAGTCGCTCGGCGTAGGTCTTCACGACTGAGGGTTTGTCCTTGATCTTCTTGTAGAGCAGCGGCTGCGTGAAGGCGGCCTCGTCGGTCTCGTTGTGCCCGTGCCTGCGGTAGCACTGCATGTCGATGACGACGTCTTTCTTGAACTTCATCCGGTAGTCGAGGGCGAACTCGATGCAGCGGACGCAGGCCTCGGGGTCCTCGCCCGAGACGTGCAGCACCGGTGCCTCGATGGTCTTGGCCATGTCGGTGCAGTAGCGGCTTGATCGCGCGTCGTCCTGGCCCGTGGTGAAGCCGATGAGGTTGTTGACGACGACGTGGACGGTGCCGCCGACGGTGTAGCCCTCGAGCTGCGAGAGCTGGAACTGCTCCGCGACGACGCCCTGCCCGATGAAGGCGGCGTCGCCGTGCATGAGCAGCGGGATGACCTTCTCGCGCGCGACGTCGCCGCGGAGGCGCTGCTTGGCGCGGGCGCGACCCATCATCACGGGGCCGACGGCCTCGAGGTGCGAGGGGTTGCTCGTCATCGCGAGCCAGATGCTGCGCCCGGAGGGGAGCACGCGCGCCGAGGAGTAGCCGCGGTGGTACTTCACGTCGCCGCCGCCCAACTCGTGGTCCTCGGCCCAGGAGTCGTCGAACTCGGTGAAGATCTGCTGGTAGGTCTTGCCGATGATGTTGGTGAGGACGTTGAGGCGACCGCGATGGCTCATCGCGAAGACGATCTCCTGTACGTCGAACACATCGCCCGCGTGCTCGATGAAGGCGTCGAGCATGGGGATGAGCGACTCGCCGCCCTCGAGGCTGAAGCGTTTGACGCCCGGGTAGCGCTTGCCGCAGAACTTTTCGAACTGCTCGGCGCGGTAGAGCTGGTAGAGGGTGTGGACGCGTTTCTCGCGAGCCATGCCCGGATCGCGGTGGCCGACCTCGACCTGGCTCTCGAGCCACGCGCGCTCCTCCGGTTCGGAGATGTGCCCGAACTCGACGCCGACGGAGCCGCAGTACGTCCGCTCGAGCCGTTCGACGATCTCGCGGAGGGTGATCCGCTCGTTGTGCTCGACGAGTGTGCCCGCGTCGAAGGTGCGGTCGAGGTCAGACGCGTCGAGGTCGTGGTGAGCGAGCTCGATGTTCTTGGGGCGGGACCGCGCTTCGCCGAAGGGGTCGATCTCGGCGCAGAGGTGCCCGAACTCGCGGTAGGCGTTGATGAGGTGTGTGACCTCGGCCTGCTTGTGGTTCTCGCTGGCTCGGGTGCCGCCGATGAGGGCGTCGTCCCCCCCGCTGCTGGCGGCACCGGCCTCGAGGCCCATGAAGAACGCGCGCAGGTCGGGCGTGACGCTGTGCGCGTCGGCACGCCAGCGGGCGTATTGGTCGTCGAGGTAGGCGGCGTTCCAACCGTTAACGGCGGGGCGGACGGCTCGAGGAGATGTGGACATACGCGCGTGGACCCCCCAGTGCGAGGGCGTTGGACGATGTCGGCCTGCGTGGCAACGGAGCGAGCAGGTCGCGCGGGAAACCCGCGTCAGCGGTGCGTACCCCCGTTTGTGGTGGCCTTCGGACGGGCCATCACGGGTGCGGGCGCACGCATCCCACCATAGTAGTGATCGATCGGGCGCAGACACTCCCCGGGTGAAGGAAATCCGCCCCTCCGAGCAGGAAGTTCGTGTGTTTGGTGCCGGGCGTTCGGGCGGGCGTGCCGGGGCGCTGCGGAATGTGCGCGGATCGGCGGGCGGGGGCGATTTCGGGCGTCCCGGGCTTCGCGAACACCCGATGAATAACCTCCGGCGAGCCGCAGTGTGCGGTGAGCCTGTCGCTCATCGGTCCCCCAACCACGTTCAGATTCGGAGTCACGAGGCATGGAGCCGTACGACCTATGTGTCATCGGGAGCGGGCCGGCGGGCCAGAAGGCCGCGATCCAGGCGGCGAAGCTCGGGAAGCGTGTCTGCATCGTCGAGCGTCGCGAGGTCGTGGGCGGCGTCGCGATCAACACGGGCACCATCCCGTCCAAGGCGCTCCGCGAGGCGATCATCCACCTCACCGGCTTCGAGCACCGCGCCTTCACGGGCGACCGGCCCGCCTCCAACGCCAAGGTCACCATCGAGGACCTCACCTTCTGGTGCCAGCAGGTGATCAAGGGTGAGATCGACGTGGTGAAGTCCGCCCTCATGCGCAACGGCGTGGACCTCTACACGGGCACCGGCTCCTTCGTGGACGAGAAGACCGTCGAGTACACGCACGGCAAGGTCAGCGGACGCATATCCAGCGAGTACTTCCTGATCTGCACCGGCACCTCGCCGGCGCGCCCGGACGGCATCGAATTCGACAACCAACGCGTGGTGGACGCCGACGGCATCCTCAAGCTCAACCACCTGCCCAAGACGCTCCTGGTCGTCGGTGGCGGCGTGATCGGCACCGAGTACGCCTCGATGATGCAGGCCCTCGGGGTCAAGACCACGCTCATCGAGGGGCGGCACCGCCTGCTCGACTTCGTGGACCAGGAGATCGGCGAGGCGCTGCAGTACCACCTGCGCCAGAGCGGCATGACGCTGCGTATGGGCGAGAAGGTCGTGAAGGTAGAAGTCGTCGAGGCGCCCCAGCACTCCCAAGCGCGCGAGAACAAGCTCGTCGAGGCGACGATGGAATCCGGCAAGGTGCTGCGCGCCGAGACGCTGCTGTACGCGGTCGGGCGTCAGGGCTGCACGGGCTCCTTGGCCCTGGAGAACGTGGGCCTCGACGCGGACAAGCGCGGGCGCATCACGGTCAACGAGAAGTACCAGACGGAGCAGCCGCACATCTACGCAGCGGGCGACGTGATCGGCTTCCCGGCCCTCGCGTCCACTTCGATGGAACAAGGGCGCATCTCGGCGTGCCACATGTTCAACCTCCCGACGAACTCCACGCCCGAGCTCTTCCCCTTCGGCATCTACGCGATCCCCGAGATCTCGATGGTGGGCTGGACGGAAGAGAAGCTCACGCAGGAGGACATCCCCTTCGAGTCGGGCATCGCCAACTACCGCGAGATCGCGCGGGGCCAGCTGCTGGGCGACTACATCGGGATGCTCAAGCTGCTGATCCACCAAGAGACGCGCCAGGTGCTGGGCGTCCACGTCAGCGGCACGGGCGCGACGGAGCTCATCCACATCGGCCAGGCGGTCATGGCCCTCCGCGGCACGGTGGACTACTTCGTGGACACCGTCTTCAACTACCCGACGCTGGCGGAGTGCTACAAGGTCGCGGCGCTGAACTGCGTGAACAAGCTGCAGCACGTCTGAGGCCAGCGCTCACTCGGAAGCGGGCGTCGCCTTCTTCTTCGTGCGCTTCTTGCGCGTGCGCTTCGGGAGCAATCCGCGCACGGTGGTCAAGGGCCCGTAGCAGAGCAGCGTGTCGCCCGCGTTCACGACGGTGTCGCCCCGGGGCGAGGAGATGACATCGTTGCCGCGGGTGATGGAGAGGACGACGACGTCGCCGTCGCGCAGGTCGGTGTCGAGCAGCGCGGCGCCGTCGATGGACGACTTGGGGAGCACGGGCACCTCCGCGACGCCGAAGCCCTGGGCGAGGCCCAGGCGGTAGCGGATGTCGATGTCGGGGAACTGCTCGCGGTGCTCGATGTACTCGATGATGTCGCCCGCGATGTCCTTGCCGGTGGCGGTTTCGATGCCCTCGAGGCCCGGCGATGCGTTGACCTCCATGACCTGGGGGCCGTCCTTGCCCTCGAGCATGTCCACGCCCGCGACGCGGAGGCCGAGCACCCGCGCGGACTTGACGGCGACACGCCGGTACGCCTCGTCGAGCTCGACGACCTCAGCGGAGCCGCCCCGGTGGATGTTGCTGCGGAACTCGGAGCCCTGGGCGACGCGCCGGATGGCGCCCACGACGCGGTCGCCGACCACGAGCGCGCGCACGTCGCGCCCCTTGCTCTCGGCGACGAACTTCTGGACCAGCACGTTCTGCTTGGCGGATTGCAGTGTCTCGAGGATCGCCTCGGCGATCTTCTGGTTCTCCGCGAGGATGACGCCCACGCCCTGCGAGCCCTCGAGCAGCTTGATGATGATGGGCGCGCCGCCGACGCGCTCGATCGCGTCGATCACGTCCTTGCGGTCGCGCACGAAGGCGGTCTCGGGGATGGGCACGCCGAAGGAGGAGAGCTGCTGGAGGGAGAGGAGCTTGTCGCGGGCGGCGGTGATGGCGAAGCCCGGGTTCAGGCAGAAGGTGCCCAGCGAGTCGAACTGGCGGACGACCGTGGTGCCGTAGTAGGTGATCGAGGGCCCGAGGCGCGGGATGACGGCGTCGTAGGTCGAGAGCTCCTTGCCGGAGTAGAAGAGCTTGGGGCCTTCATCTTCGAGGAGCATGCTGAAGCGGAGCGTGTCGAGCACGCGGGTCTTGTGCCCTCGCGCCTTGGCCGCTTCGAGCAGGCGCCGGACGGTGTAGCCCTTGGGTTCGCGTGAGAGGATCGCGAGTTTCATCAGAGGGCCTTCTTCGTGTTCGGCTTCGGGGGCGTGGGTGGTGCTGGGAATTTGAGACCGTCGCGGGCGACGTCCACGAGGTAGTCGCCGTCGGTGATGAGCCGGCGTCCGATGAGCATGCGGTACTTCATCCTGTGACGGCGGACGAGGGTGATCTCGACGTCGTTGGTCACGCCCGCCATGATGAGCGTGGTGCGGACGACGACGCGCTCGTCGTCGTGCCCGGTGGAGGAGCGGACGTTGGCGATGCGGACGATTGGGGTCTCGATGAGGCGGCTGAGCCTGCTCGCGTCACGGCGCAGGGCGACGTGGAAGCGGGCGGTATCGCCCTCGACGTCGAGGTCCTCCACATGGAGCGCACTGGTGTACGCACCGGTGTCGATCTTGGCGCGCAGCGACCGGATGCCCCAGATGGGGAGCACCACACGCTCGCGGCGTCCGATGATCGGGCGGTCTTCCATTGACAAAGGGTACGCGACGACGCTCAGCTCCTCCCGAACTGCTTCTCGAGTTCGTGGATGCTGAGGCGGATCGCGGTGGGTCTGCCGTGCGGGCAGTTGCTGGAGCGCTCGACTCGCTCGCGGAGGCGGAGGAGTTCGGAGAGCTCGGTCTCGGAGAGCTTGTCGCCCGCCTTGATCGCGGCCTTGCAGCTCATCATGTCGAGCACCTCGTGCAGGGCGGTCTCGCGCCGGCCGCTGGCGTCGCCCTCCTCGGGGAGGTCGGCGTAGCCCTCGTCCTCGGCACGCTCGAGGAGTTCGGAGACGAAGGGCTCGGGTTCCACGCCCTTCTCGAAGAGGAATGAGGGGAAGCCGGTGACGCCGACGGTCGCGGGGCCCAGCGGGGTGAGTTCCACGCCGAGGCGGGCGAAGAGGGGCGCGAGGTCGTCCACCAACGCCGCCCGGGTCGTGGTGGTCTCGACGACGGCGGGCGCGAGCAGGCGCTGCGTCTCGAGGTTGCCCTCGTCCAGTCGCTCGCGGAGCTTCTCGAACATGACGCGCTCGTGCAGCGCGTGCTGGTCGATGATGACCATGCCGCCCTCGTCCTGCGTGACGAGGAAGGAATTGTGGACCTGGAGCACGCTGTCGGCGCGTTTGGGCGTGGGGAGCGCGTGCGCATCGGGTTCCGGCGCGTTCCACTGCTGGTAAGCGGGAGCCGGGGCTTCGTAGTGACGCTGCTGATCGACGCTGCGCTTCATCTCTGTGTAGGGGAAAGCGCCCGTGGGTGCGGGGGGCGCCGACGTGAAGGCGCCGGAGAACGATGGTGCGCCCGATGATGAACTGATGGATGGCGCTGCCTGGCTCTGATGCTCGGGAACGCGCACCGCGGGCGTGAGGTCGGCCCTGCGGAGCGCGTCGCGCACCGCCTGATAGACGGCCTTGTGCACCATCGAGCCGTCGCGGAACCGGACCTCGATCTTCGCGGGGTGGACGTTCACGTCCACGGCGGACGGGTCCATCTCGATCATCAGGACCGCCAGCGGGTGGCGACCGGGCTCGATGAGCCCTCGGTACGCCTCCTTGATCGCGTGGGCGACGGTCTTGTCGCGGATGGGGCGTCCGTTGAGGTAGACGTGCTGGCCCTTGTTGGTCGCGCGGGCGAGCACCGGGAGCCCGACGAGGCCCCAGAGGGCGAGGCCGCGACGGTCGTCGAAGGCGTCGGCGTGGGCCTCGACCATCTGCTCGTCGAGCTCGTTGCCCACCAGCGCGAGCGCACGCTCCCGCGGCTGCTGCCCGGGCGGCACCTCGAAGACCTCACGCCCGTCCGCAACGACGCGGAAGCCGATCGCGGGGTGGGAGATCGCGAGCGTTTTGGCCTGCTCCACGCAGTGACCCTGCTCGGTGCGCGGCGTCTTGAGGAACTTCCGGCGCGCGGGCGTGTTGAAGAAGAGGGTGCGCACCGTGACCGCGGTGCCGACGGGCCCCGAGGCGGGCTGGATCTCGTGGACCTCCCCACCGTCAACGCGGAGTTCGTGCGCCGATTCGTCGCCCTTCTGACGAGAACGGAAGCTGACGCGCGCGACCGAGGCGATGGAGGCGAGGGCCTCGCCACGGAAGCCCATGGTGCCGATCTTGTCGAGGTCCGAGGCGTCGCGCACCTTGCTCGTCGCGTGCGGGTGGATCGTCAGGGCGATCTGCTCCTTGGGCACGCCCACCCCGTCGTCCGAGACGCGCACCAGATCGATGCCCCCCTGCTCCAGCTCGACGGTGATGCGCATCGCGCCCGCGTCGATCGCGTTGTCGAGGAGTTCCTTGACCACGGAGGCCGGGCGGTCCACGACCTCGCCCGCGGCGATCTGATTGACAACGTGCGCCGAGAGGACGCGGATCTCGCTCATGGGGCGATTGTACGCGCGATCAGCCCTCGCCCTCGGGCGTCTGGCTGGGGTTTCCGGGGGCTTCGGGCGTGTGATCGGGTGCGTACAGGGCGGAGAAGTGCTCGCGAACGCTGTCAGGTGCGAAGAGGGTGACGAGCGTGCGGGCGAGGATGCGGGACCAGACCGAGGCAAAGTAGACGCCTGCGATGATGATTGCGCTTGCCAGTGCGACGTGGAACAAAGCGGAGAACAAACCCCCGAGGCTTCCTTCGCCGCTCATCGTGGACCCCACCATACCGGCAACCACTCCGAGTCCCGCATCTTGTGATGAGAAGAACCACGACACCAGCATGATGGCGCCGACAACGACGGCGACAGGAACTTGCAAGGCATTGACAGACTTTGAGGGGGCGAGCATCCAGAGCGCGACCCAGTGCAGCAGCGCAAAGGGAATCGCGGCAGCCGCCATGAGGATCCCCCAGAAGTATCGCGGAATGAAGTCACCACCATCCAGCATCACGGCTGCGCTGGTATACGAGAATTCGTACATATGCGTGCCGAAGTAGTACAGCACCGCAACAAGCACAACGCCCCACAGCATCGCGAGGACGGGCGGGGCGTTGGTGGCTTGGTTGTTCATGAGGTGTGCTCCAAATTTCGGGGAGCACGGATTCTAACAGGGTCCGCTCAGTCCTCGGGGTCGCCCTTGCCAACGCCCTTGAGCAGGTCACCGAACTTCGCGCGGACCTTCTCGACCTTCGGGCGCGACACAGCGCGGATGTAGGACGCCTCCGGGTTCCGGGCGGCGTAGTCCTGGTGGTACTCCTCGGCGGGGAAGTAGCTCTCGAGGGGCTCCACGGTGGTCACGATCGGTTTGCTGTAGGCCCTGCCCGCGCCCAGCTTCTTGATGTACGCCTCGATCACCTGCTTCTGCTCGTCGTCGGCGTAGAAGATGGCGCTGCGGTACTGCGTGCCGACGTCGTTGCCCTGGCGGTTGAGCTGCGTGGGGTCGTGGGTCGCGAAGTGCACCTCGAGGAGCTGCTTGAAGCTGATGACCTTCGGGTCGTAGACGATGCGGATCGCCTCGGCATGACCGGTGGTGCCGCTGGTGACCTCCTTGTAGGTCGCGGGCCCGTTGCCGCCGGCGTAGCCGGACTCGACGTCGAGCACGCCCTCGAGCTGCTCGAAGACCGCTTCGGTACACCAGAAGCAGCCGCCCGCGAAGACGGCTTGGCTCACCTCGCCGATGGTTGCGAGGTCCTCGTTGGCGGTGAACGCGAGCGACTCGGAATTCAGGCAGTAGCGCAGTCCCGTGGGCTTGGGGCCGTCGGTGAAGACGTGCCCGAGGTGCCCGTCGCAGCGCGCGCAGGTGATCTCGGTGCGCGACATGCCCAGGGTGCGGTCGGTGAGTTCGTTGATGTTCTCGGGGGCGATGGGCTGGAAGAAGCTGGGCCAGCCGGTGCCGCTGGTGAACTTGCTGTCGGAGGTGAAGAGCGGGAGGTTGCAGCCGGCGCAGGTGTAGACGCCGAGCTGTTTGTTATCGAGGAGGTTGCCGCAGAAGGGCGGCTCGGTGCCGTCGTTGCGGAGGATTTTGAATTGCTCGGGGGTGAGTCGCTCGCGCCACTCGTCCTCGCTGAGTTCGAGACGGCGGGCGCTCACGGGGCCGACGATCCGGCCCCGATCATCGATGAGTCGGAGGGGGACCGTGTTCACGGCCCGGGTATCGGAGATGGGGGTCACGCGGGACTCCTGGCTGGATGACTGGCTGCTGGGCTGGCTCGTCGCGACGTAGACGCCGAAGGCGACGAGCAGGGTGAAGAAGATGGCGGCTCGGAGGTAACGGGCGGTCACGGGGATCCTTCCGTTGCGGCGGTCGGGGGAGGTGCTCTGTATAGGTCTTCGAACGAACGAGGCGGGTCGATTCTTCCCTACTCGGAAGTGTGCCTCTGAATGTGCCGGATCGCGTCAGGGAGGGCCCTCGCGTCAGATAAAACGCTTCCAAAGGGCCACAGCCCACGCAGCACCGACGATATGGACCGCGGCTCCCACGGTATCGATACCGAAATGGTAGAGCCAAGGGCCCGGCGTGTACCCGCCTCGGATGTACACCAAACGTGCCCCGAGCAACGCGATACCCCCCGCAGTGAGGACGAGGCTGACCAGGCCAACGGCATACGCCGCTCCGGACAGACCTCTCCGCATCACGAGTTGATCGACATAGGAGGCGAACGCATACGTGCCGATCAGGGCCGCGGTGGCGCATGCACCGGTGGTGATGTCAGGATGGAATCCGCGCGTGAGGAAGAACCAGACGACACCCACGAGGCACCACGCCAACGCACCCATCGCGAATACCCCCACGGAAGTAGGGCGTGGGGATGTGACCGTTTCGTCCATGATCGGCGTACCCTAGAGCCATGGACGCCCCCACGCTCCCGTCCCAGCAGCACCGCTACGACGACCTGCCCGCGCTCGACGAGGGCACGCTGTACAAGCGACGCGAGGGACTGTTCCTCGTCTTCAGCGGCCTGTTCCTGGGCACGCTGGCGATGCTCAACATCTTGGGCATCTCGCGGTTCATCAATCTCTTCACCATCGAGCGCCCGGACGCGGGGGATATCACGTTCGCGGTCGCGGTCGGCGTGCTGCCCTACCCGCTGACGTTTCTCTGCACCGACTTCATCTCCGAGCTCTACGGCAAGAAACGAGCGAGCGCTGTGGTGTGGGTCGGCTTTCTGCTCAACCTGTGGGTGGTCGCCATCCTCTGGTTGGGCGGCGCGCTCCCCGGCTTCGAGGAGCGGGCGATGGACGGGTCGCTGGTGCCGGACAGCGCGGGGCGGGTGCCGGTCTTCTACGAGATCCGCTCGCTCGCCTTCGGCGCTGTCGCGGCGTCGATGATCGCCTACCTCATCGCGCAGCTCGTGGACGTCCACGTCTTCCACTTCTGGAAGCGCGTAACCAAGGGCAAGCATTTGTGGCTGCGCAACAACGGCTCCACGCTCGTCTCCCAGCTCGTGGACACCTTTGCGGTGATCCTGATCACGTACTTCTTCACCAAACAGCTCGACACCATGGTGGAGGGCAAAGCCGTCTGGCCCGTGCTCTTCACCCTGATCGCGACGGGGTACGTCTATAAAATGGTCTGCGCGCTGCTGGACACCGTCCCGTTCTACTTCGGTGCCAAGCATCTATCGCGGTACCTGCGTCTCCCGCCGGCGCACGACTTCGCGGAGCACTCGGGCCCGGCGGCGGTGGAAGCGGGTGTCGGATGATCGGTGGCCTCGCGGAGATCGTGCTCGTTGTGAAGGACGTCGAGGCGTCGGTCCGGTTCTACCGCGACCTGATCGGCCTCGCACTCGAGCACGAGCACAACGAGGACTGGGCGTGGTTCAGAATGCCCGACGGATCACGCCTCGCCTGTACGCGCGCGACGCTGCTCTATTTGGAGCACTCGCCGAGGACCGACCTTCCCGAGAAGGCCCGGCTCGGCGGCCCCGTTCACTTCGCGCTGCGGTGCGACGACCCCGTGCCGGCGCTCGCACGCCTGCGCGATGCGGGGGTCGAGGTCCACGGGCCGACGGAGTTCGAGTGGATGGGTTCGCGGTCCTGGTTCGCCTACGACCCGGACGGGAACCTCGCGGAATTGTGGTTGGCGCTGGAGGAATAGTCCGGTCTACCGCGCCGTTGCACCCGCGGGAGGTGCTCTATGCGCACTCGATTGGCTGTCGGACTCGGCGTTGTGGTCACGCTCGCCGGGCTCTGTGTCGTAACCGGGTGCCACGCACCCGAAGAGAGCGAAACGGACGTGCGTGAGGCGGAGACGAGCGAGGCCCCGACCGGCTTCGTGCGCGTCGGGCGCCCCGGGGCGGTGGACATCGAAACGTCCTACGACCTGAGCGGGCTCTCGATCCCGAAGGACCAGATCCACACGCTCCTGCCGCGCGACGCGATCCCGGCGTTGACGGACCCCCCGCGCCAAGCCCTGACCGAGGCGGGCTGGCTGCCGCCCGAGGCGCGGATCGTCGTTGTGCGCACGAAGACGGAGGTGCTGGGCGTGCCGCTGCGTGTGCTGAACTGGCACGAGATCGTGAACACAACCGTCGGCGGCGTGCCCGTCGCGGTGACCTACTGCCCGCTCTGCGACTCGGCGGCGGTCTTCGATCGCCGCGTGAAGAGCGCCGACGGGGCGACCGAGACGCTCGAGTTCGGCGTCTCCGGCGCGCTCTACAACTCGAACGTGCTGATGTACGACACGGCACACAAGGGGCTCTGGAGCCAGTACGCGATGGAGGCGGTGAGCGGTCCCTACGCCGGCACATCGCTGCGCTCGCTGCCGATCGAGCTCGTGTCGCTGGGCGTCTTCAGCACGCAGCACCCGGGCGCGGAGATCGTGAGCGACCAGACGGGCGTCGCCCGCGACTATTCCGTCTCGCCCTACGACTCGTTCTTCGCGGACGACGGCCTGATGGTGCCGGTCAGCGGCGTCGGCGACGCGTTGGCCAAGAAGACGCTGGGCGTCGCGGTGGAGTACGCCGACAGATCGTGGTTCGTGCCGGCGACGCTGATCGGCGACAACGGATACACGTTGGAAACGCCGGCGGGCGGGGTCACGATGACGCGCTCCGACGCGGGCGTGCGCGTAACTTCAGCGCCGGAAACCGTACGCACGATGCAGGGCTTCTACTACTCCTGGTCCGCGTTCCACCCGGACGGCAATGTCGTTACCGAATGATCGCTCACGCCAGCCCGAGTTTCTCGCGCTTCTCGCGCCACTCGGCCTGCTCGCGTTTGTTCTCGGTATCGAGCTCCGCCTTGCCGCTGCGCATCGCCTCGACCTCGAGGCGGGTGAGCGCGACCGCGCCGCTGCGGTAGTCGCGGAACGCCTCGACGGTGACGGGGACGATGGGCTCGATGAGGTCGAGCATCGCCTGCGCATAGACGCGGATCTCCATCTGCGCGTGCGGGTCTAGCCGCAGCGAGAGGAAGTGCAGCAGGTTGTGCAGGTCGATCTTCCAGTACCACTCGGTGTACAGGCTCTGCGGCAGCGGGATGCGCGCGAGCTCGCGTGCCAGCCCCTTCTCGGTGAGCTCGAGGTACTCCGCGTGCATCCGCTCGGTGCGCTCGAGCAGCGCGAGGAAGCGGTCGGCGGTGGACTGGTCCGCCTGCTCCTCGCCGCCCTGCCGGTTGCTGGATGACTGCTGGCGCACGTTCTCGGCGCTCGGGCGGTAGAAGCGGTCGGGCATGATGCTGTAACGCCCGGAGTACTCGTTGACGTTGGCGGTGCGGTGCCTGATCCACTGGCGCGCGACGAAGATGGGCATCGCGCAGTGGAACTTGAACTCCACCATCTCGAAGGGCGTGGTGTGCCGGTGACGGAGGAGGTAGCGGATGAGGCCGCGATCCTCGTTCACGCGTTTGGTGCCGGCGCCGTAGGAGACGCGGGCGGCCTGCACGATCGCCTGGTCCGCCGTCTGCCCCTCGGGTACGAGGCGGGGCATCGCGTCCACGAGCGCCACGAGCCCGTGATCGAGCACCTTGATCTCACGGCGCAGATCGCCCCCCATGACGTCCACCATCGCGCCCTCCGGGCGCACGGATCGGACCTCGGGGGCAACGGGCTTGGTCTCGGCGATGGCGTTGGGATCGGGTGTCATGCGTCCTCCGTGACGGGTGTCCATGGGGCCCGATCCTACCGCGCAGGGCGTGCGCTTCGAGGGCTGTCGGTGGGCGTGGACAACGTGTCGTTTGCGAGTATCCCGCGCCTCAGTGGTGCTGGGCGGCCTTCTCCACGAGGTCCTTCGGGATGAAGATCGTCAGCGCCCCCGCGACCAGCAGCAGGCTCGCGAAGCCCACGAAACCGATGTTGATCCGCCACTCCGGGAGCAGGTGGGCGCTGTTGATGGCGACGAATCCGAAGAAGACCGGGGCGATCAGTGCGTGCAGCGCGGCGGTACCCCAGCCCACGCCCATCATGAGGCTCGTGACCAGCGAGGTGTGTCCGGGCTGCAGGCGCTGAGCGAGGCTGGTGGCGATTGGGAAGGTGCCGAAGAAGCCGATCGCGGACATGGAGACGCACACGAGCATCGGCAGCATGACAACGACGCCCAGTTGGCTGTCGCCCACCGCCGCGTCGCCGACATAGCCGATGGAGGCCATCGCGACGGCGCCGATGACCGAGAGGAAGGCGAGGGGCGCGCGTTCCTTGCCGCGCTTCACGAAGCGCCCGACGGCGGTCACCGAGAGGCCCATGCCCACGGTCATCGCGCCGCCCATGAGGCCCGCGGCGACCGCGGCGACGTCCTCCGGGTCCTTCGCGCCCGCCAGTTCATACCGCGTGATGTGCCCGAGCGCCCACGTGTTGAACATCACGAACATGCCCACGTTCGCGGTGAAGCGCAGGCAGTTCTGGAGCGTGAGCACACCGACGGCGCGCCAGCGCCGCTTGCTGGCCTCGGGCCCGAGTGAGGCGCTGATCTCCGCGTGGTTGTCGTGACGGTGCTTGGTCTTGCCGACGAAGCGGTGGATGACGAACGCCATGATGATCGCGGGGATCATGAGCCACGCCAGGGGCTTCATAGAGCCGAAGTGCTCGTTGATGCGCGGCGCGAAGACGGAGCCGAGCGTCTGGCCGATCATGCCGCAGGCGATGAAGATGCCGATGGCCTGTGCTCGTCCGTTGCGGAGCGTCTTGGCGCCCAATTGGGCGGCGGTGGCGGTGGCGATCGGGTGGTACATGCCGGTGCCGACGACGCCGATGATCTGCAGGGCGATGAGCTGCCAGAAGTCCGTCGCGAACCCGATAGAGGCGATGCACACGCCTCCCATCGCGAGGCCGACTGGGCCGGTGAGGCGGGTGTCGTGCTTGTCGCTGAGCCAGGCGAGCAGCGGCTGGCAGAGGCCGCTGAAGATGGGCGTCGCCATGTAGATGAAGGTGACCTGCCAGTCCGCCAGCTCCAGGTTGCGGCGCAGCGGGAGCATGAGCGTCACGAAGAAGATGGGGAAGATGTCGATCAGCGCGTGCGACGTGTTGAGCGTCCAGTAGCGCGCACGCAGACGCGTCTGCGGCACCGGCCCGTTGCCGGGACCGGGCGTTTCGATGGCGGACGCGGTCTGGGACAACGCGGGGCTCTCGCTTCTGTGGGCGGTCCTTGGGGGGAGTCGAGGGGCAAGCGTAGGCCTGCCGGCGGGGCCGCTTCAGTCGAGCGGGAGCTCCGCCCGCTCGCGCCGGGACATCGCGACGAGGAGGATGCCGAGCATGATCGCGAGGATGCTCGTGCCGGCGGCGGGCCAGGCAAGACCCATCTCGCGCATCAGTGGGTCGATGACCTTGTTCCGCCCGCGGATCTGGCCCGGCGGGGTGACGTAGTTCATCGCGTAGTACTGCCAGAGGTCGCGCTCGCGCTCCTCGGGCGTGGGCAGGTACTTCTTGTCGGTGTACTTGCCGGGGAGGAAGAGGGCGTCCACCTGCTCGTAGGGTTTGCGGGCGATCTCGATGGGCTCGTCCTCGTGCCCGTCGAGGTGCAGGCGGGCGAACTCGTAGATCCACTCCTGACGGCGGACCTCGTTCCAGGGCGTGCCCTCGTAGCCCTGCGCGGGGTATCGCGCGACGGCGACGAGGAAGGGCTCGGGCCCCCCCATCGACCACATGCGCTCGAACTCCTCCTCGGTCGCGGCGCCGTCGGCGAGGACCACGACGCCGAACCAGTAGCCGTACTTCTTGAGGCCCGGCTCGAACATCACGTTGTCATCGATCATCGGGAAGTCGTGGGTAGCGCCGCGCCAGTGGAGGCGCAGCACGGGGCGCTGGCCCCCGACGTCTTCCCCCTCGGGCGGGACGCGCTCGACGAGCAGCGGCTCGCCGTTGACCAGGACGTTGGGCTCCTCGATCTGCGCGACGAGGCGCATCGTGGTGATGTTGCGGTGGCGCAGGCGCGAGACGAGCCAGGGGATGGAGACCGCCAGACCGATCGCTCCGAGGATCGCGAGGGCCAAACCGAGTTGGAATTGTCTGCGGTTGTTCATGCCCCAGCCGTTCGTGCGCGCGGGCTGCGCGGAGGCACGTGTGCGTTACATGTCGTTGGCTTGGTCGTCCGTTGCGTGGTCTTCGTCCGCGTGGCCGTCGTCGGCGTTGTCATCAGCGCTGTGGTCTTCGCCCTCGTGGGCGTTGCCGTGCCCTGCTTCGTCGCGGAGGATGGACTGGCGGATGACCTGCTTCGTGCCGCCCGGCGTGAGCTCGCCCGCTTCGTAGGGCTCGATGGAGTCGCGGACCGCGAGGTCCATGAGCGTGAGGCCGAGGAAGAGGCTGATCGCGAAGAGCGACGAGGCGAGGACGATGGTGTTCACCGCCTTGTCGTAGAGCAGGTGCATAAAGAACCCCAGCACGAGCGCGGACTTGACGACCGCGATCGTGAGGGCGATCAGGATGTGCGCCGTGCCGGAGATCTCGATCCGCGTGTTGCCCACGTCGATGTGGTGCAGGTTCGCGGTGTAGACCGTGAGGGCGGTGAGCGCGAGCAGCACGATGAAGACGATGAGCATCGGCGCGAAGGGCGTCACGTGCAGGTGATGGTCCTGCTGGTGTCCCTCGCCCGCGCCCGCGTGATGATCGTTGGAGTGGCTCATGGTGTGATCCGATCCTGATTCAGACGAGGTAGAGGAGGGGGAAGAGGAAGATCCAGATAAGGTCAACGACGTGCCAGTAGAGGCCGACGTTCTCGACCATCGTGTAGCGGCGTGGGCCGTAGTGTTCGCCCATCACACGGAACATGAGCCACGTGATCAGGACCACACCGATGAAGACGTGGAGGCCGTGCGTCGCGGTGGAGATCCAGTAGACGGACATGAAGATGTGGTCGTGCGGCATGGGCACGTGGTGCGCCTCTTCGCCGGCCTTAGCGGCGATCGGGAGCACGTCCATCACGCCGGAATTCATCGCGCTGGCGACCATGTCCGTGGCGCCGTTCGTGATCGCGTGTCCCGCGTCCACCAGGGGGCCGGCGGGCTCGGGGAGCGTGGTGCTATCGATGACCGCGGGGTCCGCGGGGCCGTAGTTCGGGTAGTTGAAGTACTTGCCGGGGAGTTTGCCCAGCTGCCACTTGGGGATGTACTCGAAGGTGATTTTGAGGAACAGGAAGCAGATCGCGCAGGCGTTGGTGATGCCGAGGTAGATGAAGGCCGCGAACTTCTTGTCGAGTTGGAGGGAGCGGATCGCCATGACGATCGTCCACGAGCTGAAGAGCAGCACGCCGGTGTTGATGAATCCGATCTTCCAGTCGAGGTAGTAGCGGGAGGCCTCGTGCCAGTTGTCGGGGTACATCAGGCGGAAGGCGGCGTACGCGCAGAAGAAGCCCGCGAAGAGCAGGAGCTCGGTGCAGACGAAGAGCCACATGCCCAGCTTCGCGCCGTCGGCCTCCTCCCATCGGTCGCGCCAGTGGTGGCCGTGGACGTAGGTCTCGTGCGGGCGTGTGCCCGCGGGGGGGAGTGGGCCCGCGTCGAAGCCCGCCTGGTTGTGTTGCTGATCGCTCATGGTGTGCGTCCGAGGTTCCGGGGGTCAGGGCGAGGCCAGGGGGTGCGGCGTTAGTGGGCCTTGGGCGTGTCGGTAGGCATGGGGAAGAGCGCGGGGTCGGCGTTGACGGGTCGCGCGGTGTCGTAGTCGTAGGGGCCGTGGGTCATGACGGGCTCGCGTTCGAAGTTGTGTTCGAGCGGGGGCGTCTCGGTCTCCCACTCGAGTGTGAGTCCGCCCCACGGGTTCCGCGCCGCCTTCTTGCCCGCGAGCAGCGAGTGCAGGAAGACGAAGAGGTGGATGAGGAAGCCCAGCAGCAGGAGCCAGGAGCCGACGGTCGAGATCTTGTGCATGATCTCGAAGGCGGGGATGTCGGTGGGGTAGGTGGCGTAGCGGCGGGGCATGCCCTGCGTGCCGAGGAAGAACTGGATGAAGAAGGTGAGGTTGAACCCGAGGAAGACGATCCAGCCGCCGACGGTGGCCCAGGTCTCGTTGTAGACCTTGCCGGTGAACTTGGGCCACCAGTGGTGGAGCCCGCCGACGAAGGCCAGGACGGTGCCGCCCATCATGACGTAGTGGAAGTGCGCGACGACGAAATAGGTGTCGTGCAGGTGGATATCGACCGCGAGCGTCGCCAGCGGTGGTCCGGTGAGCCCGCCGATGGTGAAGCAGAAGAGGAAGAAGCAGGCGTAGAGCATCGGGGTCGTCCAGGCGATCGACGACTTGTACATCGTCGAGATCCAGTTGAAGACCTTGATCGCCGTCGGGATCGCCACGAGGAACGTGAGTGCGCTGAAGACGACGTTCGCGACGGGCGACTGGCTCGTGAACATGTGGTGCGCCCACACGAGGAACGAGATCGCGGCGATCGCGATCGAGCTGAACGCGATCGCGCGGTAGCCGAAGATCCGCTTGCGGCAGTGCACCGCGATGATCTCCGAGATGATGCCGAAGCCCGGCAGGATCATGATGTAGACCGCGGGGTGGCTGTAGAACCAGAAGAAGTGCTGGAAGAGCACCGCGTCGCCGCCCAGGGCGGGGTCGAAGATGCCGATCAGGAACGTGCGCTCGAAGACGACCATCAGCAGCGTGATGCCCAGCACCGGGGTCGCGAGGACCTGGATGATGCTCGTGGCGTACAGCGCCCAGATGAACAGCGGCATGTCGAACCACCCCATGCCCGGCACACGCAGTTTGTGCACCGTCACGATGAAGTTCATGCCCGTGAAGATCGAGCTGAAACCGAGGATGAAGGCGGCCAGCACCATCGCGGTGACGTTGCCCCACTCTGTCGTGCTCGAATAGGGCGTGTAGAACGTCCACCCCGTTTCGACACCGCCTTGGATGAGCGCAAAGATCGCGAACATGCCTCCGAAGAGGTAGATGTACCAGGACCAGAGGTTGAGTTTCGGGAAGGCCACGTCCTTCGCTCCCAGCATGATGGGGAGGAAGATGTTGCCGAGCGCCGCCGGGACGGCGGGGATGATGAACAGGAACACCATGATGGTGCCGTGGAGCGTGAAGGCCCGGTTGTAGATGTTGTTGCCGGTGACGGTCTTGGTGCCCTCGGTGCGCTCGCCCGTGTCGGGGTTCGTCTCCACGGTGGTGACGGTGATGTTGGGGAACATGACGCCGCGCTGCTCGGGCGTGGTGCCCTCGGGGACCACGAAGTCGGAGCCGGCGCCCTTGTAGCCCTTGGTGTCCGCTACGACCTGCCCGTCGTCGTTGACGAACTCGGTGTAGTGCGGCTCGAAGAGCTCGGCGCGGACACCGAGCGCCGCGAGACCACCCAGGAAGAACATCATCAGCACCGCGACGAGGTACATGACGCCGATCTTCTTGTGGTCGTAGGTCCACACCCAAGACATGATGGTCTTGCCGGTGGAGCCCTTGCCTGCGAGATAGTGTGCGTGGTGGTCGGACATTTCGGGGGTGCCTCTGAGGGGCTCTGGGGTTCGACTTCGTGCGTGCTGGTGCGCTTACGCGCCGGGCTCCGCGGGGACTTCGGGGTCACTCTCATCGGCAGCGCCCTCGGCGGCTCCTGCGTCCGACGCCGCCTGCGCCGCCGCCTCCGCGTCGCTCTTCTGCTTGGCCTTCTCAACCGCAGCGGGGTCGTCGGAGAGCGACTGGATGTAGGTCGCGATGGCTCGGAGCTCGCGGTCGGTGAAAACGCCCGCGTACTGCGACATCTGCACGCCCTGGAAGCCCGGGGCGTAATAACTCTGGGGCTCGATGATCGAGGTGCGGATGTACTGCTCATCCACGACGGCACCTGCGTTTTCATCGGCGTTCAGCGGCTGGTAGCCGGGGCGTGCGGTGCCCCAGATGCCGTGCCACGAGGGGCCGGTGCCCACGCCACCCGGCTGAACCGAGTGGCACGCGGCGCAGCCGCCGGTCTTGTACAGCTTCGCGCCGAGGTCGAGCAGCGGCACGCCGTCGGTGTTGTTCTGCTTCTCGAGCCAGGCCTGGTAGTCGGGCTCGGCGAGCACCGCGATGCGGTGTGTCATCTGCGAGTGCTGATCGCCGCAATACTCGGCGCAGTAGAGGTAGTACCCCTGTTCTCCGTCGGTAAACTTCCCGTCGTCGTTCTTGTCGTAGGGCTTTGCGAGACCGTCCGCGGGGTCGAACCAGTGTGTGGGCTCCTTCGCCTCGGCCCAGCAGACGGTGTAGCGGTTGGGGAAGCAATCGCGCTTGATGCGGAATTCGGGGATGTAGAAGGAGTGGATCACGTCCGTCGAGGAGAGCAGGAACTTCACGGGGCGTCCGGCGGGGATCGCGAAGAGCGGTTGCTCCATGTCGGAAATCCACTCGGTCTGCAATGACGTCGCGCCGTTGGGATACTCAAATTTCCATTGCCATTGCTGCGCCGTGACGTTGATCGTCTCGGCGCCCTCGGGCACGACGGCTTTGGGCAGGTACGCCCATGTGCCCCAGAAGAACATGATCGCGAAGCCGATCGCGGGGATCACGGACCACGCGATCTCCAGCGGGGTGTTGTGCGAAGCGCTGACCTCCGCGGCGACGCCGGGGCGGCGCTTGTAGCGGAGCATGAACCACACCATCAGGACCATCAGCACGACGAAGAACGCCGCGGAAGCCCAGAAGATGAAGTAGTAGATGCTGTTGTACTCGCCCGCGTACGCGCTGCCGTTCTCACGGAACCACAGCGCGTCCCAGGCATTGGTCGCGAGCGAGCTGGACATGGTGCTGAGCGTCATGCTGAGGCCACCCTCTTGTCCCGTGCGGCGAAGACCCGAGGGTTCGGGCCTGCCGCAGGGGGGTTCGTTTCTGTGGTCGGTCGGATTCTTGTCCTACCGCAAAATGTCCCGGCACTGTAGAACACATCGGCGTTCTTGTCGCCCCAGGCCCGATCGCTGGTCTGTCTTCCCCACCCGATCATGACCCTGCCTCCCGTGAGGCGTCTGGGGCGTGGATGCGCTGTGCACGATCGTGTTCGGCGCGCCGGCCCGTTGTGATGATGAGGGCCCCGATGACGCCGAAGAGGAGGATCGCGCCGGCCGTCGCGCCGACCGTCATCAGCCGCCACATCGCGGGCGTGTTGGAACCCGTCTCGTCGTTGTACGGGAAGCACCAGAGGTAGGCGGCGTCGAAGATCGAGCGTTCCTCGCCGTCGCGGGCCTCCTTGAGCCCTTGCTGGATGTCGTCCCCCGAGAAATCGAGCCCCTCGATGGAGTTGTGGACCACGCCGTCGGGCGTGAGGAAGAAGACGGCCGCGACGTGCGAGTATTCGCCCGCCTTGGGGACGAAGCGGTAGTGGAAGCCCAGCGCGGTGCTGAGCGCCTGGCTCACCTTCGCGTCGCTCGTCGTCAGGAAGGCCCATGTCTGCTGGGCGTCCGTCCACTCCTTCGCGTAGCTCGCGAGGGTGGCTTCCTGCTTCGCTTGCGCGACGCGGTACCCCTCGGTGTGGTCGAAGCTGTAACAGACCACGCGGTAGTCATCGCCCGCGGTCCACGACATGCCGTTGAGGGACTTCAGCACGCGCTGGAGCGTGGTCGGGCAGAGGACCGGGCAGTCGAAGTAGACGGGCACCATGAGCACCGGGCGCTCGCCGTCGAAGAACGTGGCGAGCTCGACGGGATTGCCGTTCGCGCCGGTGAACACCAGGTCTTGCGGCACGGCGTCGCCGATGCGATCGACCACGCCGATGCCCTGGGCCTCGGGGATGTCCTGGCGCAGCACCTGCGCGCCCGCGCTCTGGATGAACAGCAGCAGGCCGACGAGCGCGAGCGCTGTGCGCCCCCCGCTCACGATCCGCTCTGCTCGTAGCGACCGATCACGCTGCGCGATGCGGTCTCCAGCGGCACGCTGACGACGCCCGCGCCCTGATCGATCCACTCGGGGGCGCGATGGAGCTGGGACTTCCACGCGCCGAAGGCCTCGGTCCGCTGGCTGGTGATGCGCGTGGAGCCCTCCTGCGAGCTCGCCTGCACACCGAAGACCCAGTGGTTCGTCCAGAGGATCACCGTGACCGACACGCCGAGCGTCCCGAACGCGGTCAGCAGGAGCGTGATGAAGATGCCGGCGCTGTTGAACTGGCCGTGCGTCTCCTGGTGGTGCGGCTCGTTGGAGTCGTGCTTGAACCACTCGTCGAGATGGTTGTCGGGGTCCGTGATGGGTGCGGTGCTGTGGCTCATTGGGAGGCCTCGGCTTCGGTGATCACCGTGAGAATGCGGGAACGATCAGACATGGTTGACGTGCGTGAGGGCCTGACCCTGGCGTGGGTCGTTCAGCGGGATGAGCGGGCCCGACGCCACCTTGCGGACGTAGAAGCCGGCCAGGATCAGCAGGGGTCCGAAGACGCCGACGAAGTCGATCCAGCTGATGCCCGGACGGTGCCCGTCGCTCATGACCACCTCGGGGCGGATCATCCACCACGTGTCGAGCGCCTGCCCGATGAGGATGATCACGCAGACGGAACCGAGCACGAGGCCGTTGCGCTTGGAGGGGCGCGGCAGCAGGAGGACGAAGGGGATCGCGAAGTGGACGATGGGGACCGCCCACGAGACCCACTGCCACTCCCCGGCCTTACGGATGATGTAGAAATTCGTCTCTTCGGGGATGTTCGCGTACCAGATCAGGAAGTACTGGCTGAAGGCGATGTAGGCCCAGAAGACGTTGAATCCGAAGATGAGCTTGCCCAGGTCGTGCATGTGCTCTTGGGTGAAGCAGCCGTGGAGCTTGCCCAGCGAGCGCAGCACGAGGAGCGTGAGCGCGAGCACGCAGAGCGCGCTCACGAGGCCCGATGCGAAGAAGTGAACGCCCAGCATGGTGCTGAACCAATGGAAATCGAGGCCCATGAGCCAGTCAAAGCCGGCGAAGGCGGTCGCGAAGGCGAAGATGGGCAGGCCGATCGCGGAGATCTTGAGGGCGGTCACGGTGCGCCACTTGTCGGCGTCGGCGTCCTGGCTGTGCGACTCGTTGGAGAGCAGGAAGGCGAGGACCGCCCACAGCCCGAAGTAGATGAGCGAGCGGATCAGGAAGAAGGGCACGTTGAGGAAGCCCTTTTTGTGCTCGTACAGCACGTCGCCTTCGACGTAGGCGCTGTTCATCCATTCCCAGAGGTAGGGCGCGTACTTCGGGTCGGTGACCTCAACGGCGCTCGCGAGCACGTACTGGAGCACGAGGATGCCCACGAACATGATCGCGGGGACCCACATGAGGACCATCATGTTCTCGAGCTGGCGCCGGATCGTGGCGCTCCAGCCCGACTTGACGACGTTCAGGATCATCACGAAGCCCAGCGCCGTGACCGGGAGCATCACGCTGAGCGCGAAGCCGGTGTGCAGCGCGTGGAGAGCGATCTTCGCGCCCTCTTCGCCGCCGGTGAAGCCGGCCATGACCGCGACGGCGGTGAGGATCGCCCCGAGACCGGCGAGCGCCTTCCACAGCGTGCTGCCGGCGCCCTCGGAAAGGAAGATGTTCTCGCGCTCGAGGTACCGCTCGAGCTGGGGTGCGTGGGCGCTCACTGGTTCGTCTCCTGGTTGGCGGTGCCCGCGGTGCCGGTGCGGCTGCGCATGAGCTCGATGCGCTGCGACTCGGGCAGCTCATCGATCGAACCCTTGCGCGTCTCCTGGAGCACACGCAGGTAGGCGACGACCGCCCACGTCTCGTCGATCGTCAGCTTCCGTGCGTACGACGGCATCTTGAGCGGGTAGGGGCCGCCCACGTTCACCACGCCGTTGCGGATGACATGGAAGATGTAGCCGTCCTGGCCCTTCGCGTCGCCGGGCTGATAGACCGCGTCGTGGAAGCTGGGGATCGCGTAGCTCCACCGCTGCCCGACGAGGCCCTGCCCGTCGCCCAAGCCGCCGTGGCAGGGGAGGCAGTAGATGTCGAACTGTTTGTGCCCGATGTCGATGAGGCCCTGGTCAACGGTGAACGGGATCGTCTCGACCCAGTCGAAGACGGGGGTGCCGTCGTCTTTCATCATCGGGGCGCCGCTGGCGAGCATGCGGAACGTGCGCCCCTCGGCCCACGCGTCGTCGTCGCGGAGGAACTCGGCGCGGTGGGACATATCGATGCCCATCACCTGCGTGACGTAGGGCTTGCGCCCGAAGGGCACCGTGCCCGCGACGGGGAGCCGCTGGGTCCGTCCGTACGCCTTGCCCGTCTCCGGATCGACGTAGTCCTTGAAGAAGTGCGACTCCTCCTGAGGGTCGTACTTCTCCTGGTGGTCCAGGTCGGGGAAGAACTGGCGGGGCGGCTTGTTGGAGCGGTCACCCCGGCAGCCGGTCATGCTCGCCACGCCGATGCCGGCGAGCGCGAGGCACGCGAGGGCGAGCGTGAGAGGCCGTTGTGTCTGGTGCTTCGTCATGGCTCAGTCCTCCTCGATCTCTTCGATGCCGTAGCCGCCCAGCGACTCGAGGGTGCTCTTGAGGCCTTGTGCGTCGAACTTCGGGTCGGTGGCTTCGATCGCGATGATGAACTTGTCGTCGCTCGCGCCGAGGAACCGCTCGCTGGTGAGCAGCGGGTGGTGGTGCCGGGGCAGGCCGTTGAGGATGAACATGCCCGCGATCGTCGAGATCGCCGCGAGGAGCACGGAGAGCTCGAAGATGATCGGGGTGAACTGTTCCCAGGCGAAGAGGGGCTTACCAGCGGTCACGGTCTGGTAGTCGATCGCCGACATCCAGCCCTGCATGGCGACCGCGATGGTGAAGCCCGCGATGGCGCCGATCGCGCAGAAGTAGCTGACCTTGGAGGGCTTGAGGCCCATGGTGTGCTCGATGCCGTGGATGGGCATGGGCGAGAAGACGTCCCATTTGGTGTAGCCCGCGTCGCGGAAGTGCTCTGCGGCGCGCGTCACCGTTGCGGGGTTCGAGAACTCCGCGAGGATCGCGTGCATCGGCACGCCCTGGCTCGTGGTGTGGCTGTGCTTGACCGCCATATCAGTGGCCCTCCCCGTGATGGGTCGCGTTGTCGGTGTCGTACATCGGGTGGTGCGGGTTGGCCTGGGGCAGCACGTTCTTCACCTCGCTGATCGCCAGCATCGGGAGGAAGCGGAGGAAGAGCAGGAAGAGGGTCATGAAGACGCCCAGCGAACCGACGAAGGTGAGGATGTCAACGAGCGTCGGCGAGTAGTACGCCCAGCTCGAGGGCAGGAAGTCCGCAGACAGCGTCGAGACGATCACGAAACGCTCGAACCACATGCCGATGTTCACCACGATGGTGATCGCGAAGATGAACGGGATGTACGTGCGGCACCACTTGAACCAGAAGACCTGGGGCGAGACCACGTTGCAGAAGAACATCGCGAAGTAGGCCCACCAGTAGGGGCCGAAGGCGCGACGCACGAAGGCGTCCTGCTCGTAGGGGTTGCCGCCGTACCAGGCGATGAAGAACTCCATGATGTAGGCGAAGCCGACGATCGAGCCCGTCACCGTGATGATCTTGCACATGTTCTCGATGGTCTTCGCGGTCACGAAGTCCTTGAGACCGGGGTAGAGCATGCGGGCGGGGATGAGCAGCGTCAGCACCATCGCGAAGCCGGAGAAGACGGCACCGGCGACGAAGTAGGGCGGGAAGATCGTGGTGTGCCAGCCGGGGAGAATGGAGACCGCGAAGTCGAACGAGACGACCGAGTGCACGGAGAGCACGAGGGGCGTCGCGAGGCCCGCGAGGAGCAGGTAGGCCTTCTCGTAGTTCCACCAGTGGCGGCTGCTGAAGCGCCAGCCCATCGCGAGCACGCCGTAGACGTACGACGCGATCATGTTCGCGGGGAGCGTGATCGTGGTCGCCTTCTTGACGAAATCGGGGAGCGGGTGCGGCGCCCACATGGGGCCGAAGCGCACCTTCTCGTTGCGGCGCTTGGTCGCGCGGTCGCGCAGCGTCGCGATGTCCGGGACCATGCCCATGTACCAGAAGAGCAGCGAGACCGTGAAGTAGGTGCCCACCGCGAAGACGTCCCACAGCAGCGGGGAGCGGAAGTTGGGCCAGATCCAGTTGTAGTTGGGGATCGGGAAGAGCATCCACGCCATCCACACGCGCCCGACGTGGATGCCGGGGAACATGCCGGCGCAGACGACCGCGAAGATCGTCATCGCCTCGGCGAAGCGGTTGATGCTCGTGCGCCAGTCCTGCTTGAAGAGGCAGAGGATCGCGGAGATCAGCGTGCCGGCGTGACCGATACCGACCCACCACACGAAGTTCACGATCGCCCAGCCCCAGCTCACCGGGTTGTTGAGGCCCCAGACGCCGACGCCGGTGATGATCAGGTAGACGATCATGAGGGTGCCCGTGATCGCGAGCAGGTTGCTCACCGCGAATGCGGGGATCCACCACGAGGGCGTCTTGTCCTCGATCCAGCCGCAGATCGTGTCTGTGACGGACTTGAAGTCGCGATCACCGAGGACCAATGGCGGCCTGGTCGCGGGGTCGATGGTCATCGACCCGTCGATGGTGTCGTGGTCCGGGCCGTCGTGCCGGCGGTTGCCGACGAGGCCCAGCGCCTCCGCCTGGTCGGGGTGAATGGTGCTCATGCCGGGGCTCCATCGAAGGTGACGTTGTTGAGGACGGGCAGGCTCAGGCGGGAGTGCTGCTCACCGTCGTGCGACTGACCGTCGCCCTCATCGTGACCGCCGTGCCGGAACGGGTTGTGCTCCGCGTGCGACCGGATGACCGGGTGCGGGTTCCGGAGACGCATCATGTACGTGGTGCGGGGAACGATCGCGAGGTACTCGAGCATCGCGTAGCTGCGCGGGTCCTGCTTCTGCTGCATGACCACCGAGCCCTTCCCGTCGTTGGACGAGAAGTCGTAGATGTCGCCGAAGGTGATCGCGCCGGTCGGGCACGCCTGCTGGCAGGCGACCTCGAAGAAGCCGTCGGGCACCATGCGCAGGTCCTCGAGCTTCATCTCGATGCTCGCGGCGTTCACGCGCTGGATGCAGTACGTGCACTTCTCCATCACACCGCGGCTGCGGACCGTGACGTTGGGGTTGTTCTGCAGCGTCTGCACCTCGTCCACCTTCTCGCGGAGACGGGGCGGGATGAGGTTGCGGTTCTCGGGGACAGGCGCACCCTCGGGCTTGCCGTAGACCTCGCCCTTGTACTTCTTCGTCGCGTAGTCGAAGTAGTTGAAGCGTCTGACCTTGTAGGGGCAGTTGTTGCTGCAGTAGCGGGTGCCGATGCAGCGGTTGTAGGCCATGTCGTTGGTGCCGCGCTCGGAGTGGACGGTCGCGTTGACGGGGCACACCACCTCGCACGGCGCGTTCTCGCAGTGCATGCAGGCGACCGGCTGGATCGCCATGTCTGGCGTCTCCCACGCCGAATCGTCCATCTTGTCGGACGCGAAGTAGCGGTCCACGCGGATCCAGTGCATCTCGCGGCCCTTGGCGACTTCCTTCTTGCCGACGATCGGGATGTTGTTCTCCGCCTGGCACGCGGTGATGCACGCGCTGCAACCGGTGCAGGTGTTCAGGTCGATGGACATGCCCCACTGCTGGACCCCGCCGCCGTTCTTGTTGAGCGGGTGGGTGCGGTGGGCCTTGCCGACGGGCTTCTGCGGGCCGCCCTCGACGGGCTCGCCCCTCTCGTTGACCGCGATGTATTCGCCGTCCTTGCCCTTGACGAAGAAGTTGCCCGCCTGGTCCTTGAGGACGGCGTTGCCCTTCTTGTCCACGCGGTGGTAGAAGATCGCGCCGCCACGCCCCCCGGGCTTGTCGAGATAGATCTCGTTCGTGACGGGCGTGTGGCTCTCGAGACCGAGCATCTGAGCGGGGTTGAGGTCGCGCTTGTTCTTGTACGGGTCCTTCACGGGCTTGCCGTGCGAGTCCACGTTGAAGTTGGTGTCGCCCTCCTGCTTCCACCAGTAGAGATCGACCTCGCGCATCAGCGCACGGTCCTCCATCGCCCAGTGGTCCTGCGTCGTCGCGATGAGGTAGGGCGAGCGGCTCTTCGCGCGGGCGACCTCGACGCCCTGCACGATGCCCATGCCCTTGGACGTGCGGAGGGGGTACACGTTGATGCCCGTTCCCTCGGCGATGCGCCCGCCGTGCTCGCGCCCGTAGCCGAGCGTGAGGACGACCTGGTCATTGGGCATGCCCGGCTGCACCCACAGGGGCGCCTGGACGGACTGCGTACCGACGGTGATCTCGACGACCTGCACCTCGTTGTACTGCGCCTCGCCGAGACGGCGCGACGGGTTCAGCCCGAGCTTCTCGGCGGTCGCCTTGCTCATCTGCACCGGGTTGTCCCACGCGATCTTGCCGACCGCGTCGGGGAGTTCCTGCAGCCAGCCGTTGTTGGCGAAGCGGCCGTCGTGGACCTTCGAGCAGGGCTGGAAGAGTGCTTCCATGCCGCCGGCGTTCATCACCCGGACCGCGTCCGCGTTGATCGTGCTCGCGACGCCCGACGCGTTGACGCGCGGGCTCTCGCCCTGTTCGTTGCCGGAGTTGGCGAGCTGGCCATCGTGCAGCGTGCGCCGCCACGTCTTCTCGAACCCGCTGTTCGGAAGCCCCGCGATCGTGCGGGCCTCGCCCGAACGGGCAGAGAACGTGTCGCGGACGAGCGTGTAGCCGTCGGCCTCCTCGCCCAGCAGCATCGCGAGCAGTTCGAGCTGACTCTTGCCGCCATACAGCGGCGCGATCATCGGCTGGCTGACGGAGTAGGTGCCGTCGATGGCGACGGTGTCGCCCCATGTCTCGAGCCCGTGCGCCGCGTGCAGCCACGTGCCGGCGACCTGCGCGGTCTCGTTGGGCTCGCCGAGGTAAATCGATTCCTTGACCTTGTCGATCGCCGCGTTGAAGGCGAGGTCCGCGGGCGCGTTGTAGGCGGGATTGCCGCCGAGGATCACCAGCGTGTCGATGTCGCCCGCGTCGATCGCGTTGACAACACCGGAGATGCCGGCGCCGCTGTCGGCCCCCATATCGCCGGACATGGCCCGGTACACGACCGTGGTGCCGACGTTGCCCAGCGCCTCGTTCATCGACGCGACGAGCGCGTGGACCCACGCGGGCTGCTGCGCGCCGCAGGTGATGACGGACGTGCCGCTCTTGGTTCCACCCGGGCCCCAGAGGTCATCGACGAGGGCGTCGAGCCACTCGCTCGGGATGTCGCTGGGCTCCGCGCTCGTGCGATCGAGCTGGGCGGTCAGCGCACCGGGCATCGCGGCGCCCGTCACGTTGAGCCTCTTGGCCAGCTCGAGCGCGAAGGCGCCGATGCGCGATGCACGCAGCGGCAGCCGGTGATCGGCCTGACCACCGGTGACGGTCGTGCGGCTCTCGACCGCGTACACACGGCTCATCTTCGCGTCGTGCGCGTAGTGCTCACCCTCGCCCGGCACGAGACGCTTGGCCGCGAAGCCGCGCGCGTCGTTGAGACGGCCGTCGGTGCCGAGCAGGTCGTGATCGAGGCAGAGGATGGTGTCTGCCTTGTCGAGCATGTGCTGGGCGGTCATCGGGGAGCCGAAGGCCGCCTCGGTGCCGCGGAGCTCACCGGCGTTGTCGGCGGGGTCGTAGACGCCCCACACCGCGTCGGGCCAGCGCTGCATGACCTTCGCCTTGAGACGCTCGCGCGTCGGCGAGTTGCTCTTGTCGGCGAGGAAGGCCAGGCGTCGCCCGTTGATCTCGTCGAAGACCGCGAAGTCGCCCGCCGCCTTGCGCTCGAAGGCCTTCCAGTCCATCGCGCCGATCCCGCTGCGCGCGTTGGCGACCGCGGGGTTGCGGTCCGGGTCGTAGAGGCCCAGGACGTACGCCTGCGCCCACGCGGAACTCTTGCCCTTGTTGTAGCTGTGGAGCGGGTTGCCCTCGAGTTTCGTCGGACGCCCCTCGTAGGACGTGGCGAGCAGGCCCTCGCAGCCGCCGCCGGGCAGGGGCATCGCGGTCGCGTAGAACAGCGCCTTGCCCGGGATGATGCCCTCGGGCGCGGTGTTGTACGCGAGGATCTTGTGATCGGGGCGACGGCAACCGGGCATGGTCGCGGCCCCCGCGAGCGCGAGCGACGCGCCCATGATCTTCAGGAAGTGCCGGCGCGAGCCGTCGAGCAGTTCGCTCGCCTGCGCGGGGAACTCGCGCTGCACGAAGTCCTTGAACGCCTTGGTCCCGACCATGTCGTCGAGCGAGCGCCAGTACGTCTTGCCCGTCGCGGCGGAGACGGCGCGGGCGCCGCCCAACGCGTCTGACGACGCCTTCCGCTCTGTCGCGGTCGTGCCTGCTTTGCCTGTCGAGGGGCACTGGTCGAACGTGCTCATGCGGGCCTCGGGGTCTGGTATGAGGTCATCGGGAAAAGAAGCGAAAGCTCGGGGTCTGTCCGCGTCAAACTGCGCATCAGTAGTGACACGCGCCGCACGACTGCGGCGGTTCGATACGCAGCTCGGCGGCGAGCTCGAGGCCGCGGGCCTTCTGCTCGTCGCTCTGGAGTAGACGCTTGATCGCGTCCAGATCGGTGATCTTGGGGAGGTCCGGGTCCGTGTCGCTCACGCGCACGAGGTGGTCCTCGGGGTTGCGATGGCAATCGAGGCACCAGCCCATCGCGAGCGACTTCTCCTGACGCACCACCGCCTGCTCGTTGATCGAGCCGTGGCACGAGTAGCAGGAGACGCCCGCGTTCACGTGGACCGAGTGGTTGAAGTGCGCGTAGTCGGGGACCTTGTGAACGCGGCGCCAGCGGATCGGCTCGCCCGACGCGTACGCCTCGCGGACCTTCACGAGGTTCTCGTTCTGCTTGTGCGCCGACCACAGGGTGCTATTGAGGTAGGCGATGTCCTGCGCGGGGTCACCGGTGTGACAGTTCATGCACGTCGCGGTATCGGGGATGTTGGAGAAGCCCGATTCCTCGACGTTCGTGTGGCAGTACCGGCAGTCCATGCCCAGCGTGTTCACATGGATGCGGTGGGAGTAGTTGACCGGCTGCTCCGGTTCGTACCCCACCTCCGTGTAGTCCGGTGTCATGTAGTACCAACCGCCCGCGATGACCGCGACGCCGGCGAAACCGGCGGACACGACGATGGCCGCGGGGATGGAATTGGTCCACTTCGGGAAGACGAGCGACACGCGCACCTCCAACTCCGTGCCAAGACCCAACGCACCACGCGCCAGCGACCGACGACGGACAAGAACCGAACCCCAGCTATCGGGCCTCAGAGCCTCCGGGCGGGAGGCGGCTTCGGCCTGACAGGCGAGATTGCGGTTGGGCAGTAGTAGACCGACGCCCCCCCGCTCCGTCAACTCGCACGCGGACCAATGGGTGGTATTGAGACTCGTTCTCAGTCAATCAGTCGTGCTTCGGCCTATTTGTTTGTATTTCGTACGGTTCCTGTGCGACAGGACACGCTGTACTGCCAGCCCGGAACGCGTACGATCTGACCGGAATTTTCCCCGAGGACCACCATGACCACAGAGCCGATGCAGCCACCCCACGCCCAGCTCGCCCCGGCCCTCGTCTACGGCTTTGGCACCACCGCCGCGATGTGGGTCGTCGGGTTCGTCACCCACCTGCCCGGTATCGAGGCACCCCCCACGCTCGTCGGCCTGCTGATGCTCCTGACCATGCTCAGCGGCGCCGCCCTCTGCGGACGCGCCGTCAGCGGGCACGCCCCTATCCGCACCGGCCTGCTCTCGGGCCTCGCGTGCGGCCTCATCAACCTGCTCATCCTCGGCTCGCTCCTCACCCAGGACGACGGCGCGGCGCATCCCAACGCCGCACTTATGGTCGCCGGCTGGCTCGCACTCAGCGCGCTCATCGGCGTGATCGGCGGCGCCGCGGGCTCGATGCTGCGCCGCGAACCAGCGCCCGCGCGACCCGCGCGCCAGTGGGCACCGGCCTTCGCGGTCGTCTGCGTGCTCGCCGCCATCCCGGTGCTCTTCTCGGGCGGGCTCGTCACGAGCCACAACGCGGGCCTCGCGGTCCCCGATTGGCCCACCAGTTTCAACGCCAACATGTTCATGTACCCGCTGTCGAAGATGACCGGCGGCATCTATTACGAGCACGCCCACCGACTCTTCGGCTCGCTCGTCGGGCTCACGGTGCTCACCTTCGCGATCTGCGCCTTCCTCTGGAAGACGCCCAAGCGCGTGAAGGTGTGCGCCGTGATCGCGTTCGTGCTCGTGCTCACGCAGGGCATCGTGGGCGGGCTCCGCGTCGATCGTGCCGACGACACGCTCAACGCCAAAGAGACCACCGTCGCGCAGGTGGAACCGGGCCAAGTCCCCTCCGACTACGCCGCGACCAGCGACAACACGATTTCCCGAGCCGGCGCCGTCTTTCACGGCGTCTTCGGCCAGCTCACGCTCGCCTTCCTCTGCGCGACGGGCGCCGTCGCCACCGCGCGCTACGCCAAGGACGGCACCAGCGACATACAGCGCGCCGCCGACCCCATGGTCCGTTACGGCTCGATGGCACTCATGCTCGCGCTCATGCTCCAGCTCACGCTCGGCGCGCTGTCACGCCACCTCGAAAGCGCACACAGCGCCTGGGCGCACGCGGGGTTCGCCTTCGTCGTGTTCGCGCTCCTCGCGGTCGTCGCGATGCGCGCCACCAAGCACAAAGGCACGCCGTTACCGAAACTCGGCTTCATCAGTGCCGCGCTCGTCATCGCGCAGATCGCGCTCGGTTTCGTGACATTGATGGTGGTGCTCTCGACCTACGAAGAGAGTTTCACCGGACCCGAACCCGTGCACACCGCGCTCATCGCGACACTCCACCAGGCAACGGGCGCCGCGCTCTTCAGCGCGTGCACGCTTCTGCACATCTGGGCGCTGCGCTGCACGTCGCGTTCCATGAAGTCCGACGACGCTGACACCGCCATCGCCTGAATGTGGGGTGGGCGTAAGCCGCGAAGCGGATTGCGGGATCAACCGTACTTTGCTTCAAGCCAATCGCGCACCCGATCGAAGGGCCGATTGATCGAGAGCCTGAACGCTCCGATCACCATGACGGGGATCAAGATGGGTGACACGAGGCCACTCACGATCCAACCCCAACCCAACTCGTGCTGAACCGCTTGGCTGAACGCTCCTTCAAAGAACGACTCGTGTACCGTTCCGTACACACCGAAGCCCGCCAAAGAAACCGCGATCAAAAACATGACGATCGCGAACACGCGGTGCATCAACGCGAACGCACCGAGATACAGACCCAAGATCAACGCGTAAAGCCACAGCTCGCCGATAGTCGGCATCTTGTCCGAGATTTCAGCGAGCACGAACACTCGACAACTGTACCCACGCGCGCCCGCCCCGATCAAATCACGTCATCAACAACAGAAGTCGCGATTTCCGCCACATCGCACGCCCGCCCGGGCATCTCATCGCGGCGCAGGACCATGATCACAACGCCAACGACCAGCAGGCCGATCGCCATGAAGATCAAGGGCGGCTGGAGCACTTCGCCCGTTCCGGCGTCGGTGAACTTTGGCGTGAATCCCAACGGCGTGAAGGCGTGAGCCCCGATCGCGCCGAGCATGGTGACGGTCAGGAAGAAGCCGCCCACCGCGCGCGTCTTGGGTACGACGAGCAGGATCGCCGTCACCAGCTCAACCGCCCCAACCACGAACCGCGTGAAGTCCGGCACGCCCATCATCTCGAAGAGCTGGGGCGACGGGAACTGGCCCGTCAGCTTGGGGATCGCGCCCATGATGAGCAGCGCCCCCGCTCCGATGACCTGGAGGGCCCAAGCGACGATGTTGACGGGCGAGCTGGTCGATGCGATGGGGAGCATGGAGGCCTCCAAAAAAGGATCGGAGAAAGCAGAGTCGCTGGGCATACAACGACAGCACGCCGAACGTCTATTCCAGACATTCGGCGTGCCATTGATTCATTCGGTGTTGCGGGGGGTCAGCCGCCGCTTATTCGGGGTCGCCGCCGGACATGTCGTAGACCCAGCTCTCGATCTTGCGCTCGTAGTCGAGCACGCCACCCTCGCTGAAGAAGAGGCCGAACTCGCGCTTGGCCGCCTCGGGGGAGTCCGAGCCGTGGATGAGGTTGAAGGAGTTCGAGACGCCGAAGTCGCCCCGGATGGTCCCGGAGTCCGCGTTGGAGCCGAAGGTCGCGCCCATCATCTTGCGGCAGATGGCGATCGCCCCGACGCCCTTGATCGCGAGCACGAGCACGGGCGCACTCGTCATGAAGCCGACGAGGCCGTCGTAGAAGGGCTTGCCCTTGTGGTCCTGATAGTGCGTCGCCGCGAGTTCGGGCGAGATCTGCATCATCTTGACGCCGACGATCTGGAGGCCCTTCTCCTCGAACCGGGTGATGATCTTGCCCATGAGACCGCGCTGCACGGCGTCGGGCTTCAGGATGATGAGGGTGGTCTCCATCGCTCTGCTCCTTGGTGTGTAGGCGGTGTGCCTGTGTGATCAATGCCCCGTGGAAATCGGGGCCGGAGGATAGCACCCCGCCCGCCCCGATCCGCACCCGCGCCGCCCAATCGGCGTCAATCACCCCGACGTGATGGTGTCAACCAGCCGCCCCAGCCGCTGGGCCGCCTCGGAGAGCGCGTCCATCGCGTCCGCCTCCGCCGCCTCGCGCCGCAGCACGCCCTCCATCAGCAGGTTGGCGTCGCCCAGCGCCAACGCCGCCGCCCGGTACGCCGGCGTGCCCGCCTCCACCCGCTCGTCCACGAGTCGCTGCATGTGTGCGCTCAAACCAGCCTGGTGTACGAGCAGCGCGTCGATGGACACGGAGTCCGTGCCGCTCGCGATCAGCCGCGTGACGTTCCGCAGACCCGCCGCCAGTTCCTGTCCGATCGTTGTCATTGTGTGCCCCTTTGGTTGTGATCGCTCAACCGCCCGCGACAACCGTCGCGAGCGCCACCGCTTCCTGTGTCTTGAGGACGAACTCCTCGATCGCGTCGAGCGACAGCGACCCGCCCCGATCGGCGCTCGCCGACATCGCGTGGTGCGCTGTGCGCATCGAACGCACCGCCTCCACGAGCGCCACCAATGACGGGTCATCCGTCATCTCCCCAACGCCCGCGGCGACGGCGTCGCTCCGTGCGATCAGCGCTTGCGAGGCGAAACCCAGGCCCGCGGGGTCCAGGTCGTGTTCGATCAGTCGTGACAGCGCCTCGACCACGGGGTCCGACGCCCCGATCACCGCCCGCATCGCGCCGCCCCGGCGTGACGAATCGCTGATCGACCGGAGGTGATCGAGCAGCGCCCCCGCCGCCAGCACGCCCGGCTCAGAGACGCCGATCAGCCCGAGCGTGGTCGCGAGGTCCGAGGCGATCGCGTCCGCGTCATCGTCCGCCGCGAGCGCCTCCAGCAGCGAGGCGTACATCGCGAGCGCCCGGAGCGCCAGCAGGCGGGCCGCGACATCCTCCGCGTCCAGCGCACGATCGAGGTCATCCAACCAGAGCGCCGCTCCGCGTGGATTCCCCGCGTCAAGGACGCCCCGCGTGTCCGCGATCGTCCGCTCGCGGAGACCGACCAGCGCCTCCCCCACCGCTCCCGAGAGCTTTTCGGTCGCCCTCGCGAAGCGCGAGACCGCCAGGCGCTCCTGCGCCGTGACGCCGCAACCCGCGAGGAGCGCCGTCGTCGTGATCACCATCGATATCCAGAATCGTCCCATCGTGTGCCTCCGTGTTCGGTGTGCCCGGACGGAAGCTACGCCCGGACGGAGGCCGCACAAGCGGGGCGTCGCGCACATCCACCAAACAGCGCACGTCCCCGTGCGCTGTCCCTGACTTTGTGCACAAACTCGCCCGAAGGCGCGCGTTTGCTACACTCGCGCCGGCACGAGGAGTGTGCCCCGGAGCGACCCACGGATGGCGAAAACGACCAAGAAATCGAGCCCTCGCGCGACCGCCGAGAGCATGGCCAAGAGCCAGCGCGAGATCTCCGTCAGCGAGTTTTTCGCGAAGAACCGGCACCTGCTGGGCTTCGACAACCCTCGCAAGGCCCTGCTGACCACCGTCAAAGAAGCGGTGGACAACGCCCTGGACGCCTGCGAAGAGGCGGGCATGCTCCCGGACATCCTCGTCGAGATCCGCCACCTCTCGGACGTCTCCGAGGACCGCTTCGTTGCGATCATCCAGGACAACGGGCCCGGCATCGTCCGCTCCCAGATCGAGAACATCTTCGGCAAGCTGCTCTACGGCTCCAAGTTCCACCGCCTCAAGATGAGCCGCGGGCAGCAGGGCATCGGCATCTCCGCGGCGGGCATGTACGGGCTGATGACCACCGGCAAGCCCGTGAAGATCATCACCCGGACGGGCCCGCGCAAAGCGGCCCACGAGGTCGTCCTCAAGATGGACACCTCCAAGAACAAGGCCGACATCGTCAGCGACAACGAGGTGGGTGACGCGGAGGGCATCTTCGCGAAGGAACTCAACGGCACGGGCACCGGCACGCGCGTCGAGATCGAGCTCAAGGGCAAGTACTTCACCGGCGCGCGCAGCGTCGATGAGTACGTGCAGCTCACCGCCGTCGCCAACCCCCACGCGCGCTTCACCTACAAAACGCCCCCCACCTCCGCCAAGCCCGATGGCGACACCGTCGTCTTCGAGCGCACGGTGGACGAGCTCCCCGACCTTCCCGAGGAGATCAAGCCACACCCGCACGGCATCGAGCTCGGCACGCTCATCTCCATGCTCGAGCGCACCGAGCAGAACCAGCTGGGCGGATTCCTCGAGAACGAGTTCTGCCGCCTGGGGCCCAAGATCCGCCAGCAGGTCGCTCAAGCCGCGGGGCTCACGACGCGCACATGGACCAGCGGCGTCACGCACCTCCAGGCCGAAGCGCTCTTCAAGGCGCTCGAATCCACCAAGGTCATGGGCCCGCCCACGAACTGCCTCTCGCCCATCGGCGTGCGCACGCTGCTCAAGGGATTGCAGCAGGGGATGACGCCCGATTTCATCGCGGCATCGTCGCGCCCGCCCGGCGTCTATCGCGGCAGGCCCTTCGTCATCGAAGCGGGCATCGCGTATGGAGGTGACATCTCCACCGAGGAGAGCGCGAAGGTCTACCGCTTCGCCAACCGCGTACCGCTGCAGTACCAGCAGAGCGCGTGCTCGAGTTTCAAGGCGGTGACCGAAACGGGCTGGAAGAATTACGCGCTGCAGCAGCCCAAGGGGGGCGTGCCCGTCGGCCCCATCGTCTTCATGGTGCACATGGCCTCTGTCTGGGTGCCCTTCACCAGCGAATCCAAAGAGGCGATCGCCGACTACGACGAGATCCGCAAGGAGATGCGCCTCGCGCTGCAGGACTGCGGGCGCAAGCTCGGCACCTACCTCCGCAAACGCCAGAAGATGAAGCGCGAGGGCGAGCGGCGCGGCGTCTTCAAGCGCTACATCGGCGAGATCGCCAAGGCGTGCGAGGCGCTCAACGGCACCGACGCCGACGCGCTCTACGAAGCGCTCCTCGAGACCGCCGAAGAGAAGACCGCGCAGTTCGACGACGTGCTCGACGACGCCGGCAAGGTTGTGGAAAACCATGCGCGTCTGTCGAAGGACGACGGCGTCTTCATCCGCGAAGACAACGGCTCGGCACCAACGGGGTCGGACATCGACCTCGAGCGGGCCGCGGACGAGAAGGAAGCGGAGCTCGCCGAGACGGAACCCGAGACAGGCACAAACCTCTTTGGCGAAGCGGAGCCGGCGTCGAAGACCACGAAGAAGCGCATCGTCAAGAAGGTGAAGAAGAAGGTGCGCAAGACGAGTTCCAGAACTTCATGAACGTCCGCACCGAGTACAGAATGAAGCACATGCTTCGTCTCACAACAGATGGAGCACGAATCACAGATCGCCCGCTCCCTTCCGTGTGGTTCAGCGTTGTTTGTTTGCTGATCACAGGGGTGACCGGATGGCTCGCGGACATCATCTGGATTCCGCTTGCGTATGTGGTCTACTTGACGACTCGCGTAGGTGTCGGGCTGGTTCGCGGCCGCAAAGTGGTACTCGAAGCCGATGACAGCGCGCTTGTCTGTCCTCCGCTGAACCTGAAGCTCTCGAAACGTGACGTCCTCGGCCTGTTCGATGTCTCCGCACTGTTCTGGCGCGACAAAGAACGACGTGATTTTAAAGCACTGATGGGCGTTAACTGTCCGGCAGCGGTGGCTCAGACTCCTGAAGGCATCGAGTTGGTCCCGCTCTACGACAAACTGACCGGTCCGGGATGGCGGTCCCTCACGTCGGAATTCTGCGAGGCAACACGCCTCAGGTTCATCGGGGGCATGTGCACTATGCACGAGCGTATATTCGATGACGAAGAAGACATCTGGGTCGCGGCAAGGGTAGAGGCTCTAGCGCAACTCGACGAGACAGGTACCAATTAGCTATGGCCAAGAAGACCACAACCAAAAAGACGACTGCGAAAAAAGTCTCGGGCAAGAAGGTCACCAAGAAACCCTCCGCCCGCGGCAAGTCCGGCGCCGCGTCCGACAAAGACACGATGGCGGCGCTCATGCGCCTCGCCGACAGCGTGAGCAAGGCGGGGCTCGCGGGCAGCGACCCGACGATGGACGTGCCCAGCCGCACGCTCAGCAACACCAGCTACAACGCGAAGAAGCGCATGCTCGAGATGGGCGACGCCTACCAGCAACGCGAGCTCTTCAACCTCAACCAGGCCAAGAAGTTCATGCAGACGATGCTCGTCGGCAAGGGCGTCAAGAACCTCATCGATCAGGGCAAGACCTCCAGCCTTCGCGGCATGTTCTACGCCGGTCTCCACACCATCCAGGGCACCAAAGAGAAGACCTTCGGCGACCAGACCGAGTGCGACAGCGTGCTCGAAGACCTCGAGGTCGTCCTCGGCGCGATGCGCGAAGAGCTGCACGTCTTCGCGAAGAAGCGCGGCACGATGGTCGGCAACATCACCGTCGTGGATGCGGGCGACGACATCGACTGCCGGCGCATGGGCACGGGCGGTTACGCGATCCCCTCCATCTGCGAGCCCAACGTCATCCAGTTCAAGAAGTGCGAAGCGAAGTTCATCCTCCACGTCGAGAAGGACACCGTCTGGCAGCGCTTCAACGAGGACCGCTTCTGGGAGAAGCACAACTGCATCTTGACCGAGGGCTCCGGCCAGCCCACCCGCGGCGTGCGCCGCATGCTCCAACGCCTGCACGACGAGCTGGGCCTGCCCATCTACTGCCTGCTCGATTGCGACCCCTGGGGGCACTACATCTACAGCGTCATCAAGCAGGGGTCCATCTCGCTCGCGTACGAGAGCCAGCGCATGGCGATTCCTGATGCAAAGTTCCTGGGCATCCGCGCGATGGACTACGAGCGCTACGACCTCTCGGACGACGTGCAGATCGAGCTCAACGACCGCGACATCACCCGCGCGAAGCAGATCGCCGAGTACCCGTGGTTCGCCAAGAAGAAGCCCTGGCAGATGGAGATCCAGAAGATGCTGAAGAACGGCTTCAAGATGGAGGTTGAAGCGCTCATCACCAAGGACATCAGCTACGTGACCGAGGTGTACGTGCCCGAGCGGTTGCAGGCGAAGGATTGGCTGGACTAAGGCAGGAAGTACTTGTGAAACACTGGCGCGGTGATTTTCCCGTGAAACGGAAACAATTCAACGTCTGCATGACACGAGATAGTGTCTGTATGGCGGACGACGTGGATGCACCCAACGAAGCACGGTGGGGCTTCGAGGTCGAGTACGCTACTTGCTACGAATTGTGCTTCAAAATCGCAGAGAGAATCGGCGCAGAGCTACCGCAGATCGCTGGCGGACAAGCGACATGGACGGCGCACTCCGGGTCACCCTTCCCCTTTGCAGTGATCGCGCAGCAGTGGAACTGGAAAGAGCCAAGACTATCGATGTTCTTGGACGAACAAGATGAGTCGATGCTGCGATACGAGAACGGGACGCTTCATCTGCACGCGGTCTATCATGCGCAGGTCGATCCAGAAGTTCTGCAGCAGATCGTGCGAAATTTTTGTAGCGCGAGGACTCCGTGAGTACCGGGCTTTGGCAGTTGGAGGTCGAGGTGCTCATCACCAAGGACATCAGCTACGTGACCGAGGTGTACGTGCCCGAGCGGTTGCAGGCGAAGGATTGGCTGGATTGACCGATGCCCGCTGACGTCGTCCTCACGCTGCGCCACGTCACCACGACCCCCCCGGGGTGCCTCGCGGAAGCGATACTGACGCCTGAACGCTGGTCTGAGTTCACGGGCTGGGGCCCCCTCCCGGGCATCCGCGAAGCGGTGTTCCGAGAGCGGACCGATGCTGTGGTCGGCACCAAGATCTACGTCACCAACACCGACGGTTCGTCCCACACCGAGACCATCCGCGTGTGGGATCTCCCCCGCGAGATCGTGCTCGATTTCGGGGACTTCGTGAAGCCACTCTCGGGCATCTCGTCAGGGTTCGAAGAGCGCTTCGACTTCTCGGAGGTCGAGGGCGGGCATCACGAAATCGTCCGCACGATGAGCATGCGCCCGAAGCACACCCCCGGGCGGCTCGCGCTGCTCATCATCCGCCCGATGATGGAACGCGCCCTGATGAAGCACATGCGCCTCATCGATCGCGAGTCCGCGTAAGCTCTGCGCATGGGACTCTTCGACGGCACACCACTCGAACGCCCCGTCACCTGCGATCGCTGCGGCGCGTCGCTCGACGCCTGCACCTGCCCGCGCGACAAGGACGGCAACGTGCGCGCGCCGCAGGACCAATCGCCGCGCGTCCGCCGCGAGAAGCGGCGCGGCAAGTGGGCCACCGTCGTCACCGAGCTCGACCCCGTCGCCACCGATCTCAAAGCGCTGCTCAAGGCGCTCCGCACAAGCCTCGGTACCGGCGGTGGGATCACCGATGGCGAACTGATCATCCAGGGCGACCACCGCGA
>JAJDDE010000166.1 GCA_029260475.1 Phycisphaerales bacterium
GTTGGGCTCGATGGTCGCGAAGGGGTAGTTCGCCGCCAACGCACCGGCGGCGGTGAGGGCGTTGAAGAGGGTGGACTTGCCGACGTTGGGCAGACCGACGATTCCGGCTTCCATGGGAGACCTCGAGCGGGTGGGGGGTGCAATTGCGGGGGCGGATGGTAGTCCGTCCGATCGAGAAATCAGGCGAGCGGGGCCCAGTGATCGGGCTGCGCGATCGCGTGTTGGAGCCGCTGCTCGTAGGCATCGCCTGTGATCTCCTCACCGCCGAGGGTGGAAACGTGCTCGGTGACCATCTGCGTGTCGAAGAGCGTGAAGCCGCAGGCGCGGAGGTGGTTGCAGAGGGTGACGAGGGCGGCCTTGCTGGCGTCGGAGCCGTCGAGCGGGTCGCGCGAGCCGTCGGGGCGTCGTGGGCGTGGGCGGTGGGCCATCGATTCGCCGAAGAAGGCGGCGCCGATCGCGACGCCGTAGACGCCTCCGACGAGAACACGCTCGCCGGTCTCCGGGTGCGGGCGGGTGACTTCGAGGGAGTGGGCGTACCCCGCGCCGTGGGCGGCGGTGTACCAGTCGATCAGGTCGCGGGTAATCCAGGCGCCCTCGCCGATGGGGTCGTCCGCCCGCGGCTGGGCGCACATCGCGATGACCTCGTCGAACCGTGTGTCCGTGGTGTACGCGAACCCCCGGTTGCGCATCGCTTTGGCGAGGGAGCGGCTCACGTTCGGGATGTCGGGGTTGTGCAGGTCGAGAACGCCTCGTGGATCAGCGGAGTAGAGCGCGAGGGTGCCGGTGAGCGGATCGCCCATCGGGAAGAGGCCCTGGGCGTACCAGCTCAGCAGGGCGTCCACACGGGCATCGCCGGTCTGGCGGGGCTGTGCGGGGCGTTTCACGCCCGTTGCCCGGATTCCAGCGCCTCGAGGATCTGGTGGATCACCAGCAGGTGCCCCTCCTGGATGCGCTCGGTGGCGTCGGAGGGCATGACCAGGGGGTGGTCGCAGAGCGCCTTGCAGTCGCCACCGGTCTTGCCCAGGAGGCCGACGGTGGTGACGCCCATCGAGCGGGCCTGCTCGAGGGCGAGGCGGATGTTCGGGCTGTTGCCACTGGTGGAGAGGGCGACGAGGCAGTCGCCCGGCCTCGCGAGGCCCTCGACCTGGCGGGCGAAGATGGTGTCAAAGCCATAGTCGTTGGCGATGCAGGTGAGGGCTGTGGGGTCGGCGCTGAGGCACAGGGCGCGGTAGGGGGGGCGCTCGGCCTTGTAGCGCCCGATCATTTCCTCGCTGAGGTGCAAGGCCTCGGCGGCGGACCCGCCGTTACCGCAGGTGAGGACGGTGCCTCCCGCAGCGAGGCATCCGCGGATGACCCGGATGACGCGGGCGACGTCCTCCGCCATCTCCGCGAGGCGCATGAAGACCTCGGAAGCCTCGGCGGCGGTCTCTCGAACGAGCTGGGTGTCGTCTGGCATGGGGCGTCAGTGTCCCCGCTGGGGTGGTCCTGTGTCCAGTCGGAGACGCTTCAACGGTGAAGCGGTGTACCTGCCTACACTTCCCGTCCTGATCCGGGCGGCGTCGGTCCCCCGGGCGGGGGAGTAGCTCAATCGGTAGAGCAACGGCCTTTTAAGCCGCAGGTTCAGGGTTCGAGTCCCTGCTCCCCCATGGTGATTCAGCAGACCAAACCCCAACCGTCCGATGCCGGTGCGCTCGCTGAGCGCGCCGCTTCGATGCTCGTTTTGCATGCCGCCTGGACGGACGATGCGCTCCACATCTGGGGCGAAACCGACCGACCGCCGCTCCGCGATGAGCCCGGGGCTCATCCGCGTTGCGCCACGCCCGGGGATCTCCGGGACGCGCTGGGGATCGATGGCAGCGAGGACTCGATCGAGGTGCGTCTGCCCAGCGTGGACGCCAGCGAGGGCCCGACGCCGGCGCTCTCCCCCCGCCTGGCCCACTGGCTGGGCGAGGGCGACGCGGAGGCACCGACGCTGAGCGTCTTCCGTGTGCCGACGCTGCGGATCGCTCCCGACGATGCGGAAGCGGTTCTCGACGCCGCCGAAGAGCGTGGCGAGCTCGGCGGCGAGGGCTGGGCGGACGAGGCCACCGGGCACGAGGAAGAGAAGCCGCTGCACGTGGTGGTCGGCCCGAGCGTGCGGTTCTTCGCGACCGCCGCCCGCTTCGCACGAGCGCTGCTTGCTGGTCAGAAGGTGGTGCCGTCGGTGCTGCAGGCGCTCGACGGCCCGCTGCGCGGCGCGTGGGAGCCCTGGCTCGCCGACGAGTCGATCGCGCCGCGGGCCTCCAAGCTCATGCGCTCGATGCCCGCGTCTGCGCGAGCGCCGGTGGACGAGTTCGACCACGATCCGCCAGCGATCCTGCGCCATTTCCTGGAGTCGCTGATCGATGCGGCGTGCCGCAAGGCGCTCATTGCTCAGGCGATGCGAGAAGCGATCGACGGCAAGACGGGTGCCGATGACCCGCACGTGGGCTGGCTGCACGGGCTGCTCGACGAGGAGCGGCGCGTGGTCGCGGAGCCCGATTCTGTCACCGACATGGTGCGCTCGGTGCGCCACTGGGTCGGTCGGCTCGACGATCGCGGCATCAGCGTCGATTGGCGATTGCTGCTGCGTGTGGACGAGCCGCTTGTCAGCAACGACGAGATGGGCTTCCAGACGCCCGACGACTCCACGCTGTGGACGATCTCGTTCTGCCTGCAATCGCTGGACAACGAAGACCTGATCATCGAAGCGGAAGAGATCTGGTCGCTGCGTGCGGACAGCGCGACGGTGGAGGGTCAGCGTGTGGATAAGCCGCAGGAGCTGCTGCTGGGCGAACTCGCCCGTGCGGCGCGGCTCTTCCCCGCGCTCGAGAGCGCTCTCGCCGAGCAGACACCCGTGGACCTGCGCGTGCCGACACGCGAGGCGTACGGCTTCCTCCGGGAGGTCGCGCCCCTGCTGCGCGAGCAGAACGTCGAAGTGGTCGCTCCGGGTTGGTGGGACACCCCCGGGGCCCGGTTGGGCGCACGCCTGCAGCTCTTCGATGCGCCCGACGGCGACATGTCGGGCTCGGGCGCGAGCCCGTCGAGCGCCGCGGAGGCACGCCTGGGCCTCAACGCCCTGGTCGGTTACGAGTGGTCACTCGCGGTAGGCGATACGCCGATCTCGATGGAAGATTTCGAGCGTCTGGCGGGCGAGAGCGCGCCGCTGGTGCGGATCAACGGGCGCTGGGTGGAGGTCCGCAAGGAGGACATCCAGCACGCGGTGGACTTCATCAAGGAGAACCCGGGCGGGGCGATGCGCTTCGGCGAGGCGCTCCGCATGGCCTACGCCTACGACTCCACCGAGACGGGTATGCCCATCATGGGCATCGACGCCAGCGGCTGGGTCGCGTCTCTGCTTGGGCAGGACACGTCCGACAAGGCGACGTTCCAGATGCTCGAGGCACCGAAGGGCTTCGTCGGCGAGCTCCGCCCTTACCAGCTCAAGGGTTTGTCGTGGATGGCCTTCCTGGACCGCCTGGGTCTCGGGCCCTGCCTCGCCGACGACATGGGTCTGGGCAAAACGATCCAGCTCCTCGCGCTCTTGCAGCACGAGAAGAACGACGCGGAGGCGCAGAACATCCCGACGGTGCCCACGCTGCTCGTCGTGCCGATGTCCATCGTCGGCAACTGGACGCGCGAGTCGAACAAGTTCGCGCCGGGTCTCCGCGTGCTCGTGCATCACGGAGTGGAGCGCAAAACGGGCGACAGCTTCGTCGAAGCGGCGGGCGATTCGGACATCGTCATCACCACCTACGCCCTCGCGCACCGCGACCACGACCTGCTGGACCGCATCCCGTGGGGCCGCCTGGTGCTCGATGAGGCGCAGAACGTGAAGAACGCGAGCGCCAAGCAGTCGCAGGCGGTGCGCACGCTCGACGCCCCGCGCCGCATCGCCCTCACGGGCACCCCGCTCGAGAACCGGCTCAGCGAGCTGTGGTCGATCATCGACTTCTGCAACCCGGGGTTCCTCGGCAGCGCGGGCGATTTCCGGCGCACGTTCGGCGTGCCCATCGAGCGGCACCGCGACAAGCACAAGGCGGCGCGCCTGCGTCAGCTCGTGCGCCCGTTCATCCTGCGCCGTCTGAAGACGGACCCGAAGGTCATCACGGATCTGCCCGACAAGGTGGAGACGCGCGAGTACTGCCGCCTCACGCCGGAGCAGGCGACGCTCTACGAGTCCGCGGTCAAGACGATGCTCACCGAGGTCGATCGCTCCGAGGGCATCCGCCGCCGCGGCGTCGTGCTCACGGCGCTCATCCGCCTCAAGCAGATCTGCAACCACCCGCAGCTCGTCGCCAAGGCGAACGCGAAAGCAGCGGGCGAGGAGATACCCGAGGATCCCATCGGACCCGTCGCCGCATCGCGCTCGGGCAAGTGCATCCGCCTCGTCGAGCTGCTCGAGGAGGTCGTCGCCTCTGATGAGCAGGCGCTCGTCTTCACGCAGTTCCGTCAGATGGGGCACGCGTTGCAGAGCATGCTCCGGCACGCCTTCGATCGCGACGTGCTCTTCCTGCACGGTGGCACGCCGCAGAAGCAGCGTGAGAAACTCGTCGAGCGCTTCCAGTCGGCCGACGGCACCGCGCCCATTTTCCTGCTCAGCCTGAAGGCGGGCGGCGTGGGCCTGAACCTCACCGCCGCGAGCCACGTCTTCCACTTCGACCGCTGGTGGAACCCCGCGGTGGAGAACCAGGCGACGGACCGCGCCTTCCGCATCGGTCAGACCAAGACGGTGAACGTTCACAAGTTCGTCGTCACCGGCACGCTCGAGGAACGCATCGACCAGATGATCGAGAGCAAGATGGCCCTCGCAGAGGATGTCATCGGCTCGGGCGAGGACTGGTTGACCGAACTCGACAGCGCACAACTCGAAGAGATGCTGCGTCTGCGGCCGGAGGCGTTGAGCGATGGCTGAGCACGACGAGCCGAAAAACGTGAACGAGGACCCCTCCGACGTGCGTCCAGTGGTGACCGATGCGCTCGCGGCGGATGCTCCCGAAACCGCCCCAGAATCCTCGGACCCCGCGAACACCACGGGAACCTCGGACTCGCCCGAACCGTCGGGCGAGGGTGGGGAAGCGAAGGAACTCTCGCCCGAAGCGCTAAAGGCACAGCAGTCGGCGCACATGGGCCAGTTCCGCGCTCGTCCCGCGAGCGTGAGCGACAAGCCGCGTCGCGTCCGGGCGGGGCGCAAGCTCAACACCGACGATTGGCCCGCGCGCCTGGGTTGGGCGGGCACGCGCTGGGTCGAGGCGATCCGTGCGCGGGTGCCCGGCGAGGTGTGGAAGGAAGCCATCGACTACGCCGAACGCGGTCAGACGCGCCGGCTCGAGACGGTTGTCAGCGGCGTGAGCGCAGACGTGCAGGGGCGTCCGTACCGCCCCTACACCACCGAACTCTTCCTTCGGCCCTTCCCGCACGAGAAGTGGGACGACGCGGTGCGCGAGCTCGTGCAGAGCAGCATCCACGCCGCCAAGCTGCTCGCGGGCGAGATGCCCGAGACGATCCAGGACGAGATCTTCGCCTCGCTCGGTCTCAACCTCTTCCCCGCAGGGACCGAGGGCGAGGCGCTGGGAGAGATCACCTGTGTGTGCAACTGCCGTGAGACGGACGCCTGGTGCAAGCACGGCGTGTGCATCGCGGCGCAGCTCGCAGAAGACATCGACAAGGACCCCTTCCTGCTCTTCCGCCTGCGAGGCCTCGAGGGTGAGGACCTGCTCGAGAAGCTGCGCCAGCGTCGCGAACTGGAGAACACGGGGAGCTCGAAGCCTTCGTCGGCTCTGCGACTGCCCTTCCCGGGCGATGAAGTCGCCGCCGAACCGCTCGAGTCCTGCGTGGATTCGTTCTGGGAAACGCCGAAGGGCCTGGACGACATCGAGACGACGCCGCGCCGCCCGGAGGTGGACCACGCGCTGCTGCGCAGGCTCGGCCCGACACCGTTCGAGGGCGCCCGGTTCCCTCTCTCGGGCCTGCTCGCGACGTGCTACGACACGTTCACCCGCGAAGCGATGGGCGAGAACGTGAAGGCAGACGAGAGCGGCGACGACACCCCGCCCGCCCCGGAGCGAGAGAGCTCGAAGGGCCCGCAGCTCTCCGCCGCGGCGCGCATGCTCCGCGCCAAGGTCGCTGGTAAGGCTGGCGCGAAGGCGAAGTCCAAGGGTGCCGCGGCACGCAAGCCCGGCTCGTAAGCACGTTGCGCGGGGCGCCCCTCCGCGTCGCGTACGGAACCCGATTGGGCACCGCTCATTCGGCGTGATCGGGCGTTCGGGCATACAGTGATCCGCCCCGAT
>JAJDDE010000167.1 GCA_029260475.1 Phycisphaerales bacterium
CGCAGGGCAAGCGCACCGGCGTGCAGACCGCGATGGACCTCCTGAAGATGTACGGCCCCTGGTACTTCCAGTGGAAGCTCCGCAACTACATCTGGCGCAAGGTGATGGGCAAAGTCGTCAACGGACTCATGGGCTCCACACGCAAGTGCTACACCGTCGGCGCCGTCGCGAAGAAGTACGGCGTGCCCGTCCACGACATGCCCGACGTGAACTCCGAGGAGTTCCTCCAGATGCTCCGCGACAACGGCGTGGAGTTCATCGTCTCAATCTCCGGCACCCAGCTCTACCGGCGCAAGCTCCGCGACCAGACGCCCTTCGGCATCGTGAACTGCCACGGCGCCCTGCTCCCCAAGTATCGCGGCCTCATGCCCAGCTTCTGGACCCTCGCCAACGACGAAAAACGCGGCGGCGTCTCGGTCCACTATGTGGACAAGAAACTCGACAACGGCCCCATCGTCGTCCAGAAGGAGTACGCGATCCACAGCCACGACACCCTCGAAGACGTCATGGCCCGCTCGAAAGACCTCGCGGCCGAGGCGATCATCGAATGCGTGCAGAAGGTCGAGGCGGGCCTGAAGCCGCAGGACATGATCCCGAACCCGATCGAAGAGCAGAGCCATTTCTCGATGCCGACGAAGGACGACGTGAAGCGGTTTAAGGCCGCGGGGCATCGGTTCTTTTGAGATGGTGAGATGGTGAGATGGTGAGGTGGTGAGATGGGGAGTGGTCGCGAAGGTCAAAGCACCGGTACATTCGCGAAGTCGGTGCGCTCGTATCGTGATCTCGATGTCTGGAGCGGCGGCGTGGAGCTCACGGTCGGCGTGTACCGGTTCTGCAAAACGCTCCTAGGCGATGAACGCTTCGGGCTCATCAGCCAGATGCAGCGAGCGGCGGTGAGCGTCCCTTCGAACATCGCCGAGGGGTACGGCAGGGCGTCTCGACAGGAATTTATTCGGTTCCTCCGGATCGCTCAGGGATCGCTCAAAGAACTGGAGACACAGATCATCATCTGCAAGCGCGTCCACCCCGTGAACATCGAAACGAGCGATACGCTTCTGACGGATACCGACCGCCTCGGCAGGATGCTCCGCAACATGATCCGCTCACTCGAGGGTCGAACAACATGACGACCATCGACCCGCTCACCACTTCACCACCTCACCATCTCACACACGCCTTGTCTTTCGACATCGAAGACTGGTTCCACATCGTCGAGGTCAAAGCCGTCGAGAACCCCGACGAGTGGCCGCAGCTCCACGCGCAGTCCACGCTCGTCGAGCGGTACACCGATCACATCTTGGAACTCTGCGCCGACGCCAACACCAAGGCGACGTTCTTCGTGCTCGGCTGGGTCGCCGAGCGCCACCCCGCCCTGGTGCAGCGCATCTGGGAGCAGGGGCACGAGCTCGGGACGCATTCGTACTGGCACCGCAAGGTGTACGAACTGGACCCCGAGACGTTCCGCGAGGACATCGAGCGCTCGATCCGCGTGATCAAGGACGCGGCACCCGATGCGGACGTCGTCGGGTTCCGTGCGCCGAGCTTCTCCATCACCGCGGGCACGGAGTGGGCCTTCGACGTGCTCCTCGAGTGCGGCCTCCGCTACGACGCCTCGCTCTTCCCGGGCAGCCGCGGGCACGGCGGGTACATGTGCCCGTCCGGTGGGCACAGCGTGACCACCCCCAAGGGCCTCACCATGCCCGAGCTGCCCATGTCGCTGGCGCCCGTGGGTGTCGGTCCGTTGAAGAAGCGCATGTGCTATTCCGGAGGCGGCTACCTGCGGCTGCTCCCGCACCGGTTCATCGAGCAGGGCATCGCCCACGAGGCGGGCGAGGGGCGCCCGACCGTGGTGTACCTGCACCCGCGTGACTTCGCGCCAGACTGCCCGAGTGTGCCCATGCCGCCCCACCGACGGTTCAAGTGCTACGTGGGCACCTCCACGACCACCGCGAAGCTGCGCAGGCTGCTGCGGGATCACCGCTGGGCGCCGTGCCGCGAGGTGCTGGGGATCGATGCTGGACCCGCGTCCGCGTGATGCCGATGGACTATCGTGGCCCCGCCTCCGCCGATACAGGCGGTCGAGACCCCTTCACTCCAGACCCGAAGACCCTGAGGACAACACGTGAGCGACATCGTGCCCATCAACGAGCGCACCGCAAGGCCTCTGCCGGAGGACCCCCGCGTCCAGGAGTGCGTAGACGCCTACGACCCCTCGCGCCCCCCCTCCGAGGGCGGCGACTGGCCCGCGAAGGGCTCCGTACCCGTCACGCTCATCGTCCCGGTGCTCAACGAGCAGCGCAACCTCCCGGGTTGCCTCAGGCGGACGCAGTGGGCCAAAGAGATCGTGGTTGTCGATTCGGACGCCTCGACGGACCTCACGGTCCCCATCACCCAGGCCTTCGGCGGCAAGGTCTACCGCTTCACCTACAACCGAGAGATCGGCTGGCCCAAGAAGCGCAACTGGTCGCTCGACAACATCCCGTGGGAGAACGATTGGGTGCTCATCCTCGACGCGGACGAGTACATGACCCCCGAGCTCGCCCGGGAGATCGAGGCGGCGGTGAACGGCACGTGGACGCCCGAGGGCAAGAAAGCGGAGGCCGGCTCGGGCGACGCCTACTGGCTCAACCGACGCTTCATGTTCATGGGGCGTTGGATCAGAGGCTGCGGCTACTACCCGAGCTGGAACATCCGGCTGTTCAAGCACTGGGTCGGCCGCTACGAGCGGCTGGGCCAACTCGGCGACACCGGCTCGGGGGACAACGAGGTCCACGAGCACATCGTCCTCAAGGGCGGCAAGGCCGGGTTCCTCCAGCACGACTTCCTGCACTTCGCCTACCCCGACCTCACGGTCTGGGTCGAGAAGCACAACCGGTACAGCACGTGGGAGGCGATGAGCGAGCTCGACGACGCGACGGGCGAGATCAAGCCCAAGCTCCTGGGCAAGCCCATCGAGCGCCGCCGCTGGTTCAAGAAGCACTCACGCAAGCTGCCGATGCGGCCGACGCTGAGGTTCCTCTACACCTACGTCCTGCAGCGTGGTTTCTTGGACGGGTACGCGGGCTTTATGATGTGCCGCCTGCTGGGTTGGTACGAACTGATCTCCATCGCCAAGCGCGAGGACATCAAGATCAAGCGCAAGCTGGGCGACCAGATGCCGGACTGAGATCGTGCGCGTGCGCCCGATCGTGTCGGCAGCGTGAGCGGTGTCAGCCGCGCCGTCGTGACGTTGTTGTGTGTTTCTTCGCGCTCCGCCCGTATGCGAGCGGCGAGGGGCTCAGGCCGCGGTGGGGCGCCAGCCGCCGTCTTCGCCGCCGATGTGGGCGATGACGTCCTCGAAGTCTGTTTCCAGCTCGGTCAGCTGGTCCTGCATGCGATCGATGACGTGCTCGATCGCACTCAGGGTGTCCATCGAGTCCCAGTCTTCGCTCTTGGGCGCGGGGGCTTCCACCTCGATCGGCCCGAACACGCCGCCCACGGGGAACGGCAAGGCCTCGGCGTCCGACTCGAAACGTCCAGCCACCCGACCCTTGTTCGGCCCGGGCGTGTTTCCGTCAAAGCGGAACCTGGTGTCCTGAATCATGCTCCACCACCTTTCAAACGCGCACCACACGCGTCCCCAATGCGATCGACCGTCCGCACGGGGTCTGTTCACTTCGAGTCCCCCCCGAACAGCAAGTTTTCCACACCCACCCGCGTATTTTCCCCCAACTCCCCACATCCGGTTTCCCCGGACGAGCGGGGCGATAACACACGGCGCAGAGACTGCGCGGCGTCGGATCGAGCCGGGCCCCGTGTGTATTCGATCCGGACAGACACAACCCGCGCAGGCCGTGCAAGACGAATCCAGCCACACATGATTCCGATAAGCCGGCTACCCCTGATCGGTCTTGCGAGACGACGCGCCGATCTTCGGCTCCTCGCCTCGTAGCACGCGCTTCAGGTTGCCGGTGTGGCGCACCACAACGAGCAGCGCGAGAAGCAGCATCACGCACACAAAGGGCCAGCCAGCGATCGCGTGATCCACGCGACTGGCGTCCGCCGGCAGTCCCCAGCCCACTAGGCGCAGGCCGACCACGCTCAGCGGCAGGCTGACCGCCGCGACGCAGGACGCGACCGAGACGTAGCGCGTGGACTTCACCGTCAGGATCCACAGGGCCAGCGCGATCAGCGGCGCGGGCGTGACCGCGGGCCACAGCGCCGCCAGCGAGCCGAGCCCCGTCGCGACCCCCTTGCCGCCCTTGAAGTTCAGGTACACAGGGAAGACGTGCCCGATCACCGTCGCGACCGAAACCCCCAGCCAGCCCCACGCGTCGGCGGTGCTCATCATGTGCGCACCGAGTGTGCCCATCACGCCACCCGCGACGAGCACGGGCACCGCGCCCTTGAAGACGTCGAGCAAGAACGCGACGTTCCCCGCGCCTCGCCCGAGCACACGGCGCACGTTCGTTGCGCCGATGTTCCCCGAGCCGTGCTCACGGATGTCGATGCCCTTGGCCCGCCCGACGAGGTAGCCGAACGGGATCGCGCCGACGAGGTACGCGCCAGCGATCAGAACCGGCCACCACAGAGCATCAGTCACGCGGCTCCCCCTTGCGCCCCTCGCGCGCGATCTTCTTCATGCCCATGTCGCCCAGCGTCGGGAACGCGTTGCCGATCGCGATGCCCAGGCGCACAAGGACCGCCCACGAGGGCCACACCTCGCGACGGCCCGTCCTGAGCGCGCGCACGATGGACTTCGCGACGGTCTGGGCGGACTGCATCATCAGCTCCGGCGCGTGCGAATCCATGGCCTCCGATCCGCCCGACAGTTCGGCGGCGGTATCGAAGAACTCCGTCTTCGTGCCCACCGGGTGGACGGTCGAGACGCGCACGTTGCGCGAACGCAGTTCGCACCGCATCGATTGCCCGAGCAGCCACTGCGCGCCCTTCGTCGCGCAGTACGCGCCGAAGTAGGGCACACCCAGCTTGCCGATCGACGACGAACAAATGACCACGTGCCCCTGCCCCGCCTCCAGCAGGCGTGGCAGCGCCGGGCGCAGGGTGTTCATCGTGCCGAAGAGGTTCACCTCGAACATGTCCCGAAGCTCCTGCTCCGTGGTCAGGTGGACGGCCCGCTCCACGCCGTAGCCCGCGTTCGCGTAGACCGCGTAGATCGATCCGAACTCGCGCACGCAGGTCTCGACCAGGGCGTCGCAGTCGGCCTGCACGGTGACGTCCGCGCACACCGCGGCGGCGCGGCCGCCCAGCTTCTCGATCTCCGCAACGACCTCCGCGAGCAGCTCTTCCCGCCTCGCGCCGACAACGACGGGCATCCCCGCCTTTGCGCACGCGATCGCGGTGGCGCGCCCGATGCCCGAGGACGCGCCGGTGATCACGATCGGTTTGCCGACGAGATCAACCCGCGCCATGCGTGCCGCCGCTCTGCCCGCTGGCGTCGTACCCGAGCGATGCGTTGTACGCCGCGGTGCCGCCCCTGGTCACCGACAGCGTCTCCCAGCCCTCGCCCACGAGGTGCTTGCAGAGGCTCACGATCTGTCCGGTGTGGTAGCCGTAGTGTTCGGTCTGGCGCATGATCGCGCGGGGCACGCTCAGCGGCTTCCCCCTGATCGTGATCGTCTTCTCCAGGTCCGCCGGCGTCAGGGCACCGAGCGTCCCGAGCACGCACGCCCAGCCCGTCTCCCACCGGCGCAGCACCTCGTCCTTCGAGGGGCGGTCTTCGACGAACTCGTCGTCACGGCACCGAGTCGGCTTCTCGCCGTCGCTCGTCAGGAAGTCCGTCCAGCGGCTGGTCATGTTGCCGTGCATGTGCTTGACGATGACGCTGATGGAGTTGCCGTCGTAGAGCGGGCAGGCGTGGAGGTCCTCGTCCGTGCTGATCTGCGCGAGCGCACCATCGCCCATCGACTTCGTGTACCCGAAGGTCTCGATGGCGGCGTCCAGCACGGTCTGTCCGAGAGTGGTCATGAAAAGAGTCTACTGGCGGGTGGCTGTAAGCCGCGCAGCGGATTGCGGACGAGCAGAACGGTGAGCGCAGCCTCCCGCAACCTGCTGCGCAGGTGACGGCCACCTAGGTCTATGCCAGCAAACTCTCGCCCGTCATCGACACTGGCTTGTCGATCCCCATCATGTCTAGCAGCGTCGGCGCGATGTCCGCGAGGCGGCCGCCTTCGCGGAGCGTGCGCCCCTCGGCGGGTGCGCCGACCACGTACAGGGGCACGGGGTAGGTCGTGTGCGCCGTGTGCGGCGCGTTGTGCTCCGGGGAGTACATCTGCTCGGCGTTGCCGTGATCGGCGGTCACGATGAGCGAGCCTCCGAGCGCAAGCGTCTTCTCGACGATCCGGCCCACACAGGCGTCCACCGTCTCGCACGCCTTGACCGCCGCATCGAGGCTTCCGGTGTGCCCGACCATGTCCGGGTTGGCGAAGTTCACGACGATGAGGTCCTCGCAGTCCGCCGCATCGAGACGCGCGAGCACCGCGTCGCGCACGCCCGCGGCACTCATCTCGGGTTGCTGGTCGTAGGTCGAGACCTTGGGCGACTGCACGATCGCGCGTCCTTCGCCGGGGAAGGGCTCGTCGCGGTAGTCGTTGAAGAAGAAGGTGACGTGCGGGAACTTCTCTGTTTCGGCGCAGCGGAACTGGCGGAGCCCCATGTCAGACAGGTACTCGCCCAGGATGTCCGTCATCTTCGGCGCCTTGGGGAAAGCGACCGGCGCGAGTTCCGCGAGGCGCTCGGAGTAGGCGGTCATGAGCACGAAGTTGAGGTCGAGCTTCTCGCTCCGATCGAAGCCGCGCACACCGCTGTCGGGCGAAGGTTTGACTTCATCCGCTCCCTCGAACTCGGGCAGCAGGAACGCGCTGCAGATCTCGCGGGGCCGGTCGCCCCGGTAGTTGTAGAAGACCACGCTGTCGCCATCGCCGATGCGGGTCTCCTCCCAATCTTCGCCGATCGTCACCGGCTCGACGAACTCGTCGCCCTTCATCGTCTCGCCCGGCGAGTTGGCGTACGCGTGCTCGAAGGCGCCGTCCGCGGTCGTGGCGTGCGCAAACGACGCGAGCTCTGCGCGGCCGGTCAGGCAGGCGTACGCCCGGGCGACGCGTTCCCAGCGGTTGTCGCGGTCCATCGCCCAGTAGCGACCCATCACGCTCACGATGCGCCCGACCCCCAGCTCTTTGCACTTGGCCTCCACCCGCTGCGCGTACCCGCGCCCGGTGAAGGGCCCCGTGTCGCGACCGTCGGTGAAGAGGTGGATGTACACCCGCTCCTGCCCGAGCTGGCGGCACAGGTCCATGACCGCGAAGAGGTGCTCGAGCAGCGCGTGGACGCCCGCGTCCGAGTTCAGCCCCATCAGGTGGACGGCCTTGCCCGACTCGCGCGCCGACAGTATGGCGCCGGCGATCGCGATGTTCTGCGCCAGCTCGCTCTCCCGGCACGCCTTGGTGATCCGCACCGACTCCTGGTTCACGATGCGCCCCGCACCAATGTTCTGGTGCCCCACCTCGCTGTTGCCCATCGTGCCCTCGGGCAGGCCCACCTCGAACCCGTCGGTGCGGATCAGCGTGCGGGGCCACTTCGCGGTGAGCGTGTCGGCGACGGGCGTCTTGGCGATCTTCACCGCGTTGAAGGCGTCGTGATCGACGTTGGGGTTCTCACCCCAGCCGTCGCGGATGATGAGGACGGCGGGTGTGTTCTTCGGCGCGGTCATGTGGATGCCCTGTGGGTGAAGTGAGGGTGCGTCGGCTCAGAGAACGCCCAGGACCTCGTCTTTGTCGAATTCCTTGGAGAGCTCGCGCGCTTGCGACCACTTCACAACGCCATCGGAGCCGACGATGACGGTACCGCGGGCGGCGACGTTGAGGCCGGGGAAATAGAGGCCGTATGCCTTGCAGACCGCGCGGTGCATGTCAGCGAGCAGCGGTTGGCTGAGCCCGAGCTGCTCGGCGTACGCCTTGTGCGTGTAGAAGGAGTCGCAGGAGATTCCGATCACCCTCGCGCCCTTGGCCTGGAACCGCGCCATCTCGGCGGTCGCGCACTTCATCTCGGTGTCGCAGACGGGCGAGAAGTCCATGGGGTAGAAGCTCAGGACGAGGTCTTCTCCCTTGCCCAGGTGGTCGCTGAGGGTCCAGTCGCTCTTGGACTGGTCTTTCAGGGTGAAGTTCGGTGCGGTGTCGCCCGGCTGGATGATGCTGTCGCGCACCAGTGGGGTGTCGGTGGTCATGGTGATCCTCGTGATGGGTCTTCGTGCTGGCGTCGGTGGTCGTTTCCGGTACGATCCGCCCGGCGCAGGACGCGCCGCGAGTCTACCCCGGAGCACGCATGACGGCTGTGATGACGCTAGAGGCCAGGTACAAGGATGTGCTCACCCGCGTAGACGGGGCCGCCCGCACGTCGGGCCGGACCGGTGCCGACATCATGGTCGTCGCGGTCAGCAAGTACGCGGGGCTCGACGAGATCCGCGAGTTGCTGCGCCTCGGACACCAGGATTTCGGCGAGAGCCGTGCGCTCCAGCTCGAACAACGCGCGGCGCTCGTGGACGAGATGCTCAACCGCCGGCACGCGATGCCCGACGTCGCCGACCGCCAGGGACTGCCCATCGCCTTCCCCGACCACGTCCGGTGGCACATGATCGGGCACCTGCAGCGCAACAAGGTGAAGAAGGTCGCCCCCGTCTCGCGACTCATCCACACGGTGGACTCGCTCCGCCTCGTCGAAGAGCTCCAGAACTACGCGATGAAGCGCGACGAGGACATCGACGTGCTCGTGCAGGTCAACTGCTCGGGCGAGGAGCAGAAGCACGGCTGCCCCGTCGCCGCCGCCGGGGCGCTGTGCGAGCAGATCGACCTCACCGGCAACCTCCGAGTCCGCGGCATGATGACCATGGCCGCCGACACGCAGGACGAGAACGAGGTCCGCTCCTGCTTCCGGCGCTGCGCCGAACTCTTCGAGGAGATCGGCAAGCTGGGCCTCTGCGACGGTCGCTTCAACATCCTCTCGATGGGCATGTCCGGGGACTTCGAGGCCGCCATCGAGTGCGGCGCCAACGTCGTCCGCGTGGGCAGCGCGATCTTCGGCGGGCACCTGCCCGAGGATCACACGGAGCAGCCGGACGACGATTGAGGGTCAGTCCCGAAAGTCTTGGGCGTGCTCCGCAACGAATTTCAGAAGCAGCGCCTCGCGGTCGTCTCGGTCTTCGTAGAACTCCGTTTCGAGCCCGCCAAAGAGGTTGTCGTCATCCTTGTCATTGACCAGCTTGGCGAGTTGCTCTGTCCGGACATCCCGATCGGTGCTGGGTCCATCTTGGCCGAAGAACGACGTAGCCTGTATGAGCAGCCGCAGCGTCTCATGGGCTCCGATCGCGTGGAGACCGTTGCTCGCGTGCTTCCACGTGTCGGCCGAGCTGTTCCAGAAATACTGGGAGAACCCTCCGTTGTTCACCTCGTCGATGAGGATGCGCACCGAGAGCACCCAGCGCTGCGTCGGTTCGAGACCCTCCCAGCCAACGGATTCTTCCCGTTCCCACGCGTAGCGGAAGGGTTCGTTCACTCCCTCGAGCGCTGCGAGCGCCTCGCCTGCGCCGCGTCGCACCTTGGCGTCGTGAGAGGCAAACCCGCGATGGATCACCTCGCGCGCTCGGCTGCTCCCAGACTGTGCGAGCAGCGGGAGGCATTCGCCCAAGATCTGTGCCCCCGGGTACCGCTCCTTCCGCGACTCGTACGTCTCGACGATGCCGAGCAACGCAACTTCATCAACAGTCGCGTTCGCCCGGCGGAGCGCTCTGAGCGTGTCTTTCAGACCGGGCGAGTCCGGTCGTAGGCGCACGGGATCGGACAGGAACGAGATTGCACGATCTCGATCCAGCTCGATCAGTACTTCGGGTGCCCCGTTTCGTGCTCCTGCACCTTCCCACTCCACCAATGCGCAGATGGGTTCAAAGATCGCCGCGCGGAATTCGGGTGCTGCGCTGTTTGACCGGAGTGCATGCTGCACACCGGATAGCGCGTACGACCGCACGTAGTCTTCGTCATCAGCGAAACAGCGTGTGATCGCCGGGAGAGCGCTCTCGTCGCCCATCGACCCTAGCGCAAGAGCGGTCGCCTTGCGCACTCGTTCTGAATCATCCTCCACGAAACGCGAGAGCTTCTGGATCGCACGCCGAGCACCAATCTCGCCCAGGCATTCGATCACTGTCTCCACGGGTTCGACGCGCTCCGGATACTCGCCCGGCTTGTGCTCGATCTTCACTCGGAACCGTGGGTCTTCGAGTGCCTTCATGAGATCCGGCACAACGCGAGAGCCAGCAATTCGGATGGCTCGCTGTGCCGTCTTGTAAGTGCTTTCCTGGACAAGGTTATCGATGAGCCTCACGGTGGGTCCGTCGGCGAGCACCTGGATCATGCTCTGTTCGAGGCCCCTGTCGAACTCCATCATGTCGCGAGCAGACGGGTCCCGGACGATTTCGCGGAAACTGTATTGAGGCGGGAACTGCGCACCGCTCTGTGCCTGGGCCGTGGCTCTGTTCTCGCGCTGCTTGATAACCCAAGCCGCCACAAGAATCCCTAACGGAAAAAGGATGAGCAGTGCCGCAAGTTTCATCTGTCCTCCGTCTGATGGTTGATTCCGTCGTACGAATACCGACCGCAGGCGGGGCGGTCAACACGTCCTGCCGGCGCAGTATCCTGCGCCCATGGAACAGTTCTTTCACTTCGGAGCCCTCACCACCACCGAGGGCCTGGTCGCCCTGCTCACGCTCACGGTCATCGAGATCGTGCTGGGCATCGACAACGTCATCTTCATCGCCATCCTCTCGAACAAGCTCGAGGGCGAGAAGGCGCAGAAGAAGGCCCGCACCTACGGCCTCCTGCTCGCGATGGTCCAACGCATCGTTCTGTTGCTGACGATCGGGTGGGTGCTGACGCTCGACAAGATCCACCTCTTCACGCTCCACGAGGCGACGCCCGAGGGCGAGGACGCGGTGTACTTCACGGTCAAGAGCGTCATCCTGCTCCTGGGCGGGCTCTTCCTGATGGGCAAGGCCTCCTACGAGATCCACCACCAGATCGCACACGACCCGGCGGCGGAGCAGAAGGCCAAGCGCGTCTCCACCTTCGGCGCCGTGATGGTGCAGATCCTGATCATGGACATGGTCTTCTCGGTGGACTCCGTGCTCACCGCCATCGGGCTCACGCAGGCGGTGATCATCATGGTCATCGCGGTGATGGTCTCCGTCGGCATCATGATCGTCTTCGCGGGCCCTATCGCGGACTTTGTGAACAAGAACCCGTCGATGAAGATGCTCGCCCTCGCGTTGCTCGTCGCGATCGGCCTGCTGCTCGTCGCCGAGAGTTTTCATCACGCGATCCCCAAGGGCTACCTCTACTTCGCGATGGCCTTCTCCTTCGGCGTCGAGATGCTCAACATCCGCGTGGACAAGCGGCGCCAGCGCAAGAAGATGCAGACGCCGACGCCCGACGCGAAGGGGGCGCACATCTGATGGACGCGCAGGCGACCAAGGCGCTGCCGTACGAGGGCGGGCGGTACACACTGCTCGGCTGCACCGTCTCCCCCGGGTTTAATGTTGACGATTACGAGCACGGTGCATATGACGAAAACGCAGAAATGTACCCTTCAGTGCGTAGCGAACTGAATCGTCTCACAGGAAGATGACACCACTCAAGATCGGAGTGCACGGTGCTCGATGGATTTCCGACCGGCGTTGCGGAACAACTCAAATCGTACGTGTATCGCCTCATAGACCCTCGTAACGGCGAGACGTTCTACGTCGGAAAAGGTATTGGAAACCGTATCTTCGCTCACGTTCGGGCGTCTATTGATGACGCTGAACCAGGCGATAAGCTGAGCCGAATCCATCAAATCCATGCGGCAGGCTTCGAGGTCGCCCACGTCATCCACAGGCACGGCATGAACGAGACGACTGCATATGAAGTCGAGTCCGCGCTCATTGATGCTTATCCTGGTCTCACAAATATCGCGAGCGGTGCGGGCAGTGAGTTCGGTGCCATGCATGCGCAGGAGATCGTCAACCGCTACCAGGCAACGCCCGCAGAGTTCGTTCATCGCCTACTGCTGATCAATGTGAATCGTTCCGCGGAAGACGCGTCGCTTTATGACGCGACGCGTTACGCGTGGAAGATTTCGCCAGCGAAAGCGCGTAAAGCCGAGTTCGTATTGGCAGTGCGCCATGGCATGATTATCGACGCGTTCACCGCCACCGACTGGCTACCGGCCGAACGTAACCATTTCCCAGAATTTGAGCCAGTTTCTGGTCGGTACGCCTTCATCGGCGAACGTGCTTCCGAGGAAATTCGCCGCCTCTATGTCAATAAGCGAGTGCCGGACGAGTATCGAAAGCGCGGGGCAGCGAACCCGATCCGCTACATCAATATTCGATGATGGATGAACCCCGATACGCTCAGTTCAGCTCGCGCTGCTGGCTGATCCGCTCGCGCTCGGAGGTGTAGAAGAGCTTGGCGAGGCTCATGCCGATGCGGTCGGCGAGGGCGTCCTCGACACGCCGCCGGTCGGCGTTGGATTCCAGCGTGCGGTCGGCGCGGACGGGCAGCTCGACGCGCGTCGTGAACATGCCCTCGCCCTCGGGCCACTGGCGCTCGTTGGCGAGCGTATCAACGATCTTGACGCCGATCACCGCCATCGGCGAGACCTCGCCGGGGGTGCTCGTCATCGTCCACCCGAGGATCGAGACGTGGATGACCACCTCGGCGCGGACAGCCCGCCCCGCGTCCACGACGGAGGTGCGTGCCTCGTTGGTATCGCCCGAGACGGCGCGCCGGATCGAGCTGGAGGAGACGAGCTGGCCGTCCTCGACCACTTTCTTGGAGAGGATCTCCGACTCCGCGGTCCGACCGATGCGGTCGCGCAGCGACGCCCTGGGCAGGATCGTGTTGAGGTCATCGATCAGCAGCACCGTCGGGCGCGTTTTGTCGAGCGATGTCGCAGCGGGCACCTTGGGCGGGCCTGAGATCAGCACGCCGGCAGCGCCGACAATGTTGCAGCTCGTCATGAGCGAGCCCGCGAGGGCGAGCACCAGCAGTGGGGCGACGGGGCGCAGGCGCATGGTTCAGTACTCCTGCGTGTTGGGGAGGGTGTGCTCGTACATCAGCCAGCAGCAGCGATCGATCAGCCGCTGCTGCAGGTTCGCTTCCACCTGACGCCCGGGGATCTCCTGACGGCTGAACCCGGTGCCGTCGGGGTACTTCACGCGGATTTCGCTGACGAAGGCGGGCTCGTTGCTCTCGTACTCGGACTCGTAGACCTCGACACGAACAACAGCGCGCCCGTCCCAGATCTGCGCGTTCCCCGCCTCGTGCGTGCGGTACTCCACGAGATCGATCACGATCAGGCGGTCCACCGTGAGCTCATCCGCGAGGCGCAGCGGCTCCCAGGTGCTCCACCGGGGCGTCGAGAACTGGAACTCCAGCACCCGTGCACCGGGCACGTAGCCCGCGTGCAGCACGTTCGTCGCGAGCGTCCGCGTCGCGGCGTTCGTCAGCACCGAAACCAGGTTGGGCTGGTTCATCCGCAGCACCGTGTCGGCCTGCACGACGACGGCGAAGGTCTTGCCCGTCAGCCCGTCGTACTCGGCGGGGTAGGTCGTGCTGCCCGCCTCGTGGGCCGCGCGGCTGATCGGGCCCAGGATGCCGATGATGTTGCAGCCGCCGCTCACGAGCAAAGCCCCGGCGCAGACGCTCAGGGCGCTCAGCAGCCGGACTGTCTTCTGTACCGATCGTCGCACGCGGGTCCTCCGTGAGGGCATCATGACCGAACGTCTGGAGACGCCCGGCCCGCCCTCGGGTTCACCAGCGTAGGCGGAATCACACGACGGGCGGGTCCGAGGACCTCCCGCCACCCTTTGCCTGAACCCCTAGTGGGGCACTTCCTTCACCGCGTTGCGGTTCCACCCCGGCACACGCACCACGATCGGCTGGCCCGGCTTCCGCTCGATCTCGCACTGGCAGGAGAGGCGGCTGTTGATCTGGATGCCCGGGGCCTCCTCCACGCGGTCCTCTTCCTCCTCGGTCGCCTCCGAGAGGTCGTCCATGCCGGACTCGACGTAGATGTGGCAGGTGGAGCAGGCGCAGACGGCGCCGCAGGCGTGCTCGATGTTGATCCCGGCCTCCACCGCGACCTCCAGTAGGTGCTCGCCGACCGCCGCCTTGACGTCCCATTCCGTCTGGTCCGTGCCCGTGAGCGGGTGCGGGTCCTCGAGGATGAACTTGACGGGCACCTCTTTGGGCCCGTGGTCGTGGTCGTGATCGGAGTGTCGAAGGTGCATGGAGGCTCCTGTGAGCGGGGTGTGAGCCGGATGGGTCGGAATGGTAGGCCCTCATCGCTATCCTCAGGCTATGCCCGCGCCCGATGAGCACCAACCCGAACACGCGACCGATCGGTCGCCGGAACTCTCGGTGGTCGCGCCGGCGCACAACGAGCAGGACAACGTCCGCCCCCTCGTCGAGGAGATCGCCAGCGCCCTCAGCGGTGCCGGGATCCGATTCGAGACCGTCATCGTGGACGACGGCAGCACCGACAACACCCGCGAGGCGCTCCGCGAACTCCAGAAGAGCCACCCCGAGCTCCGCGTCGTGGTGATGCAGGAGACGCCCCCCGGCAGCGGCAACGGGCAGTCCGCCGCCTTCCACGCCGGCTTCCGCGCCTGCGCTGCGCCCCTCATCGCAACGCTCGACGCCGACCTCCAGAACGACCCGGCGGACCTCCCCATGCTCTTCGCAAAGCTCAAAGAGACCGGCGCCGACATGGTCCAGGGCGACCGCTCCCACGCCCGCGCCGACAACTGGGCCCGCAAGCAGACCAGCAAGGTCGGGCGGCTCTTCCGCCAGATGATCCTCGCGGACTCCATCCGCGACACCGGCTGCTCGCTCCGCGTCATGCGGAAGGAGATCGCCCTGCGCCTGCCGCTGGAGTTCAAGGGCATGCACCGCTTCATCCCCGTGACGGCGCGGAACCTCGGGTACACCGTCGTCGAGACACCCGTGAACCACCGCGAACGCACAGCGGGCGAGACCAAGTACGGCAGCATGGGCATCGCCAAACGAGCCATCCCCGGGCTCATCGACTGCTTCGCGGTCCGGTACATGCGTAAACGCCGGCGCCCCGTCACCGCCAGCGTGCTGGCGAATGAGACAGACCGATGAAGTGGGAGCCCGTCGTCGCGATGGTCCTCGTCTTCCTGCTGGGCGTCTGGCTCGCGACGGGCCCGGGCCAGCACGCGGGGCTCCCCGAATTCCGCGCCGGCGCCGAGAAGCACACCCTCCGCATGGGCCCCACCCGCGGCGTCGTCGAACTCGTCCGCACAGACCGAGACGACCCGAGCACCTTCACCTGGCGCCTCCTCTTCCGCAACGGCGACGCCATCGGCCCGCTCACGCACGAAGAGTTCGGCGCCAAGGTCGGCGAGCAGGCGCGCGACGAGATCGTGATGACCGGCGTCAACCCCCTCTTCCAGCTCTTCAACATCACGAGCTGGGGCGGCCTCGCCTGGGTCGTGATCGGCCTCGGAGGCCAGATCGCCTTCTTCGGACGAATGGCGGTCCAGTGGCTCGTCAGCGAGAAGGAACAACGCAGCATCGTCCCCCCCATCTTCTGGCACCTCTCCCTCTTCGGCGGCGTCGCGCTCTTCACCTACTTCGCCTGGCGACAAGACTTCGTGGGTGTGCTCGGGCAGTCCACCGGCGTGGTGATCTACGCGCGGAATATTCGGTTGCTGCACAAGCAGAAGCGCCGTGCGCTGCGGGATGCGGAGAAGGCGGAGCGCAAGGCGGCGAAGGCGATCGAAAACAACTGACCCGAGCACCCGTCTTGTCGATCACTTTTCTGAGTCATGGAGCTTCAGTTGATTCGCTGTGATCTTGGTCTCAATGACTGGGGAGATCCTCGGGTCCGGATTACCGATTCGCAACTCGAAATTGTCGAGAGTCGCCTCCCGAGTGCTCGCACTCGGCATGTGCGATATGTGGCATTGATCTCCGTTCTATTTGCATACGCGGCGGTCACGGCGTACTTCAAATTCGTACGGCCCCCGGTGAGCCCCTTTCAGAACGGGTCAGATTCGATTCGAATTGCCTTGATCGTCTTGGGTCCAATCGCGATGTACTTCCTGTCTCTTCCATTGCTTCCAAATGCCCCGACGAATCGAGTGTGGGTGTTTGGGAGAGACCATTTGGAGATCGAGTACTACTCCGGCGAGAGAGATCGCAATACCCGTTTCGCTGTTACCACCGTGTACGAGAAGATCGAGATTCTGAAATCGGTTTGTACAATCCAGGAAGGATCTGGAGAGCGACAAAGTCCGCAGGGGCGCGCAATCCACGGCTCTGATTCCTTCAGGATCTGCGCACCCGGATATCACGAATTGATCTTCATCATGAATGAGCACTGGAGCGAACAGACAACTGCACGCCTGGAGCAACTCGTGGATCAAACACGGTGGCGCTCGATGGGAAAGGAAGATTTGTTGCCCCTCTTAATGGCGAAGTCGCACTTTCTTGATGATGCAGAGGCGGAATCGGTGCCTGGCGATTTATAGAGAAATAGTGGCGGGGTGCCCGGGTACCGCGCAGCGGAACCCGGCGCAAGAGTCGCACAATCGTGTCTATCGCGCATGCTGTTCGGACTTCGCCGGGTCCGGGTTCTGCTTCGCAGTACCCGGGCACCCAGGGTATATACAGGTGAGGGAGTGAGTACCGCGAAGCGGGACCCGGAACCAATACGATCGAACTACGATCCTCAGCGTGAAACGCATCGAAGGACAACGTCACGCGAGGTTCCTGACGTTCTCGTGCTATCGGAGGATGTCCCTTCTCGGGACACCGACACTCAGAGACGAGTTCGCCGACGCACTCGATCGTGCGCGCACGCATCACCGTTTCGCTCTTTTCGCGTGGGTCGCCATGCCAAACCATGTACACCTGTTCGTGATGCCCCGCGACACGGAGCAGACCGTCGCCACGATTTTGCGCGCCATCAAGCAGTCCCATTCGCAGCGAGTCATCCGTCGATGGCGAGCTCTGGACGCACCGATCCTCGCTGAGATCATGGACGCAAAAGGGGTCGCGCGCTTCTGGCAGGTCGGCGGCGGTTACGACCGCAACATCTTCTCCGAATCCGAGTTCCGAGAGAAGATCGACTACATCCACTACAACCCGGTCCGTGCCGGGCTCGTGATGACGCCTACAGCGTGGGCGTGGTCTTCAGCCCAATGGTGGGCAACACGAGACGAGAAGGCGATCCCGATGGACCCACTCCCGCTCTGAACCGCGTTCACCGGGACACTCAGAGGATCTCGTGAACGCACCGAGGGTGCCCGGGTACCGCGCATCGGAACCCGGCGCAAGAGTCGCACAATCGTGTCTATCGCACACGCTATTCGGACTTCGCCGGGTCCGGGTTCTGCTTCGCAGTACCCGGGCACCCATGACCCGGTCTGCTCCCGGGAGCTGCTGAAGCAGCAGTTCCCGGCCACCCCGCGGGCCCGTTTCTTCCCAGCAATCCCTGACCCGGTTCAGCCCGCCCCCTCAACCCGCCGATACGTCCCATATGGATGTCTACCTCGACGGCGAGCGCCTTGATGGCGCCGGGACCACGCTGACCGCGACCCTTGACGCCGCCCGCGAGCGGGTGGGGGAGGGGCGTCTGATCGTCGAGGCCTGGGCCGATGGGGAGATGATCCCGGAGAACGACCTGTCCCAGCCGCCCGCCAGCGATCCGTACGCCGCGGAGATCAAGCTGATCAGCGCGGAGACCACGCGTCTGGTGCAGGGCCCGCTCCTGCAGGCGTCTGAGGCGGTCAACGCCCTCGACGGGCGCCACAGCGAGATCGCCCAGCAGATCCAGTCCGGCGAGATCGCCCCCGCATTGGGCGAGTTGGGCGACGTCCTCGAGACGTGGACCAGCGCCAAAACCGTCCTCGAGCTCGCGGCCCAGCTCCTGGGCCCCGAAGTCGGGGGTGAGGCGTCGGTCGTGAACCCCGCGGTCGAGCGGCTCACCGGCGCGCTGAACACCCTGAAGAGCACCCTGCAGACGCAGGACTGGTCGGGCCTCGCCGACACGCTGGAATTCGACCTCGACCCGCTCTGCGCGGAGTGGTCCGATATCCTCCGTCTCGCCGCCACCAACGCTGGCGGGTGAACCCGAGCGTTCGATCACCCGATCCGGTTGTGCAGTGACTATTTCCATGAGCCCGAATCCCCAGAGCAGCGAGCAGAAGACGACCCGCGCCCGACTCAAGGGTGCCGGCTCTACCGCGCGCCGGGCGACGCCCACCGCCCCGGGCAAGAACGCCTCCATCGACGACATCATGGAGGCCGCCAGCCAGGCGCTGCTCGATATCCGCTACTGGGAGTGCGAGGCGATGTGCCTGCGCGCTCTCGAGAAGGCGTACACGCAGCAGGAGTACGAGCGCATGGCGCGCATCGTCATGCCGCTGCAGGAGGCCCGCCGTCAGAAGCGGCAGATGGCCGAGGAAGCGGGCGAAAAGGCCGGCGTCGTCGTGCTCGACGAGCGCCCCATCGGCAGCGGCGAGGCCCCGGGCCTCACCGAGCCGGGCTGCTATCTCCTGCGTCCGCCGCTGGTCGGTGCCGACGGCCGCGAGCTCCGCGACCGCGCCGATCGCGACGCCGTCCCTGTCTTCCTCATGGTCCGCGAGCCGACGACCCGAGCGGGGCGCTGCCCCGTTGTGATGATCGGCCCCGTCACCGTGCGCACGCAGGTGGATATGCCCGAAGACGAGGACGCGCCCACCTTCGAGTGGTTCGTCAACACCCACGAGGCCCTGGGCGACACCGCGATCGCGTCCGTGCCCCGAGACGCGAGCGAAGCGCAGCGCGTCACCCACTTCTACGAACGCCTCGCGACGATCACCGAGCACGAGAAGCTGCACCAGGCGCTCGAGCAGGCGTGCCTCGAGGCGGCCAAGAGCTCCGCGGCCTCCCGATAAAGCGGTCCTCCCCTGTTGCGTATGCTGGGCCCGTGCCCGCGTCATCCAGACCAACCAAGCGCCAGCCCGCCCGCCTGCTGATCGTGCTCCCCTCCTGGGTGGGCGATGCGGTCATGGCGACGCCCACGCTCCGCGTCATCCGCGAGCTTATGCCGGGGGCCTTCATCGGCGGGCTCTGCAGGCCCGGCATCGACGAGGTGCTGGACGGCACCGATCTGCTCGATGAGCTGCACGTCGGGCGTGCCGTGGGTGTCATGGGGCCCAAACGCGTGGCGCAGAAGCTCCGCCCGCGCCGGTACGACGCGGCCCTGCTGCTCACGAACTCCTTCTCCACCGCGCTCATCGCCCGCGTCGCGGGCGTGCGCGAGCGTTTCGGGTACGAACGCGACGGGCGTTCCTTCCTGCTGACAGACGCCATCACGCCGCCACGCCGGCGCGACACGCCGCCCTACGACCGCTCGAAGACGGACCCGAGCGGCTGGGCCCCCGTCCCCGCGTGCGAGTACTACTTCCGGCTCGCGACGCGCATGCTCCGCTCCTACGGGCTCGAGCCGGGCGAGCCCGGTCCCATGGAACTGCCCCTCACCCCCGAGCAGCGCGCGACGGCGCACGCGCTACTGCAGCGCGCCGGCATCGATGGCAACGAGGCGTACGCGGTCCTCAACCCGGGCGGCAACAACCCCGCCAAGCAGTGGCCCCCCGATCGTTTCAGCGCCCTGGCGGACTACCTCCGCGAGCACCACAACCTCCGCGTGCTCGTCTCGGGCAGCCCCGCGGAGGCGGACCTGTGCGACGAGATCGTCGCGCGGTGTGCGCCCAAGACGGGTGCCGTGAGCCTCTGCCGCCTCGGCGTGACGCTGGGCGCGCTCAAGGGCGTGGTGTCGCGGGCGCGCCTGATGGTCACCAACGACACGGGCCCGCGCCACATCGCCGCCGCCTTCACGGTCCCCGTGGTGAGCCTCTTCGGGCCCACGGACAAGAGATGGACGACGATCCACTTCGCCGACGAGATCGAGCTCTCCGCCGACCCGACGCTCCCCCAGGAGGAGGTCAGCAACGACCACCCCGAGCGGTGCGCGATCGGCAACATCGGGCTGGGTGACGTGGTGCAGGCGTGCAACACGCTGCTCAAGCGCTCGGTGCGTTCGGTGTGAGCACGATGTGATCAGTCGGTGCCCGCAGCGCTGGCGGGTTCGACGGTCAGCCGCACCGGTCGCCCGAGCAGCCGCTCGAAGCTCCACGCCTGCCCGCCCATCGCTTCGGACCGCGCCCAGGCCTCATCGGGCGACACGCCCGCGTAGTCCACGAGGTACCCCATCCACAGCAGCCGGGCCCGACCGCCCGAAGCGCAGTGCACCAGCACGGGCCCTTCGCAGGCGTCGATCGTCTGCGCAAAGGCGCGGAGCTGCGCGGGGCTGTAGCCTTCGGTGCCGCCCATGGGGATGTGCCGGTACGTCATGCCGAGCTCCTCGAGCAGTTCCTCCTGATCGAAGTCCAGACGCCCCATCTCCCGCTCCGTACGGCAGGACACCACGGTGCGCACGCCGCGCTCCGCGAGTTCCTCGAAAGTCGCCTCGGTCGGTTGGCCCGCGATGAAGAAGTCCCCGTCGCGGAAGACCCGTGTTCGAGGCACGACGCGGTCACCGGTCTCGACGCGCGCACCGTCGCGCTGCGTGTACTCCGTCCAGGAGCCCTCGTACAGGCGCACGTTGGGATAGCCCAGCTCGCAGGAGAGCAGGATCATGAGCAGCGTCGCCTCGCGCCCCGTGCCGCAATAGACCACGATGTCGTCCCACTCTGAGACCTCCAGCGCGTCGAGCTTCTCGCGCATCGCGTCTTCGTCCAGCGGGCGGGATGGGTTGCCGGCGTGCGTCATGGTGGTCCAGGGCAAGCTGTGCGCACAGGGGATGTGCCCGTTGCGCGACCAGAAGGGCACCTCGCCCCGATAGTGCCTAGTCGGGCGTGCATCGATGAACGTGTGCGCATCGGTCCCCAGCGTCTCGATGAATCCGCCGAACTCGATCGCGCCCAGCGTGGGCTCTTCGATCACAAACACGGTCGGCGATACGTCCGGATACGAGCGAGTCACCGCGCGATTCGCGGCCCACGCCTCGAACCCGCCCTCGAGCACCGCGACGTCCGCGTGCCCGAGGCGCGCAAGCGCGTACGCGACGAGCGTCGCCGAGAGTGGGTCTTCGCGTGAGGCGTAGACGAGCACGGGGGATTCGCGATCGATGCCAACGCGCCCGAAGATCGCCGCGAGCAACTCGTTCTCATGCAGCGTCGCGGGCACCCCGGCGCTGCCCGCCCGCAGCGCGCTGTCGGGCACATGGACAGCGCCTTCGAGGTGAGCAGCGAGATACTCCGAGAGCCCGCGTGTGTCGATGACGTCCCCGACAGCGACGACCTCTTGGGCTTCTTTAACATCAACGAAACGCACCGGCGACGCCTCAGCGTGCGCGCACCACGAAACAGCAACGACCGCCGCGATCACGGCGGGTCGGATCTTCTCCAACCACATATTCGGTTCCTTTCTCGCCCCGCGAGCCTCGTGCCCGTCGTGCGTCTCACGATCGAACCGACCGTGAGGCACCCGGTTGCACCGGCGGCTACCCCAGCCTGTTCACGATCCGCGCCAGACCGCCCAGGTCGCGATCGGCGAGCACCTTCTGCACCTCGGTGTTGTTCGCCGCGAGGTTCGCCAGGGCCTTCTCGGCCCGCGTCCACAGCGTCTGGGCCTTCTTGCCCTCCGCGAGGTAGAGCTCGCTTACGATCTCGCCCAGCTTCTGCGCCATGATCGAGTCGCGGTGCTCGTAGTAGCGGTCGATGATCTTCTTCTGGCCCCTGCTGTACTCGCGTCCGCCCGCCATGCTCAATCTCCTCGCGATCTGTCCGGAAAGGGCGAATCCCTCGGCGTCGGATCTCCGTGTTCACGCACGATATCCGATGCGAGCGCCCACATCGTGCGCGCAAACCCGAAGGAACGACGCACAGTCCAGCCCGGTTTCTTCTTGCCCTTAGGCGCGGGCGCATCGCACACCCTGCAGACGAGCCGGTACGCCTCGCGCGTGGTCGGCGGGCAGCGGGCCCCCGTCGGCTCCAGCCACAGGCTCGCGAGCATGCGGCTCAGCTTGTGGTTCGATCCCGAAGCAAGGCCGCGCAGGCGTCGCACACCGACGGTGTCGACGACGACGGCGCGGAGGCCCTCCTCGGTACGCTCGATCATGAGGTTCGAGGGCTTGTGGTCGCGGTTGAAAGCGCGGAGCCACATCGCCTCGAGGTCGGTCGCGAGAGACTCGGTGAGGCTACGGACCTCCGCGTCCGTGAGATCGCGATCGCGCAGGTGCTCGAGCAGGCTCTTGCCCTCGATGCGCGGCAGTACGAGCGTCTCGATGATCTCACCCCGCTCCCCGAAACCGCGGCACATCACCAGGGGCATCGCCGCCCGTACGCCCGCCTTCTCCAGCGTCCGGGCGCCGTTCCACTGGCGCATGTGGCGCGAGAGCCCCAGCCCGGATTTGAAGCGGTCGCCCAGCGTGCGCAGCGCCATGGTCTTGAGGACCACCGGCGTGCCCGCGAGTTCGGCTTCGATGACGGTCCCGTCGTCGGAATCTTTGAGGATGAGGGCGTCCGCCCGCCACTGGCCCGAGCCGAGCGCGTGCGCGAGGCCATCGCCCAGCGCGTCGCCCCCCTTGGGCGCGCGGACGATCCGCAGCGATTCGGTGCCGGGCCAGAGCATCAGATGACCGTAGCACGCGCCACGAACCGTTGCACCCGTCGATGCCCCACGCCCGCGCTCGGCCCTCCGGTTTGACGCCCCGCCCCTTCAGGCCCACGATGACCCGGTGCCCGACACACCGCCCAGCCCGTTGCCCCTCTCCGTCTCGGTGGTCTGCAAAGACAACCGGGCGACCATCGCGCGCACGCTCGACTCCGTGCGAGGGCTCGCCGCGGAGATCGTCGCCGTCGATTCAGGCTCTACCGACGGCACGCTCGATCTTCTTCGCGGCGCAGGGGCCCGCGTCATCGAGGAGCCCTGGCGCGGGTTCGTCAAGCAGAAGCAGTTCGCCCTCGAGCATTGCAAGCAGCCATGGGTGCTGCACCTGGATTCCGATGAGTCCGTCACGCCCGACCTCGAGGCCGCGATCCGTACAGCCATCGCCAGCGCCGACCCCGGGATCGGCGGATTCGAGATCAACCGGCGCGTGTGGTGGGGTGAGAAGCCTCTGCGGCACGCCTGGCAACCCGAGTGGCGCCTTCGCTTGGTCCGCCGGGGTGGCGCGAAGTGGGGCGGCTACGACCCGCACGACGCGATGGAACTCACCGACGCGGGCAGCCGCGCGCAGCGCCTCGATCGCGAGGCGGTCATGCGCCACGATTCCATCCTCACCATCACGGATTTCATGGAGAAGCAGGCCCGACACGCCCGCGTCGGGGCGATGAGCTACCACGCGATGGGCAAGCGGGGCTCCGTTCTGAAGATGGTCACGTCCCCGGTCGGGGCGTGGTGCAAGCAGGTGCTGCTGCGTCAGGCGTGGCGCGACGGGTGGCGGGGCATGTGTGCCGCGAGCATCACGTCCATGAGCGCGATGATGAAGCACGCCGCCCTCCTCGAGATCCAGAGGCGGGAAGACACGCAAGCCGATCCGGGCGATCCGCCTTCATAGACGAACCCGATCGACCGATACCCCGACATGACCCGGGTTCTCGGACGCATGAGTTGGATGACCAAGCCGTGGGACCCCGCGGTGACGCGGTCGGTGATCATGCTGGCCTTCGTGCTGCTCTTGGGCACCGCGGGGTACGTGTGGATCGAGGGCTGGGGCCCGTGGCGGGCGCTCTTCTTCACACTCGTCACCGTCACCACCGTGGGGTACGGCGACTACGGGCTCTCCGCCGAGGGCGAGCGGTTCACCGCGATCGTCATGCTCGGCGGCATCGGCACCGTTTCCTTCGCCCTCAGCCAGGTCCTCAGCGGCGCCGTCGCACGCACACTCAGACCGGAGAGACGCATGATCCAGCGCGCCAAGCAGCTCAAGGGCCACCACATCATCTGCGGCTACGGGCGCATGGGCCAGCGCATCGGCGACCGCCTGCGCGAGGCGGGCGTCCCCTTCGTCGTGATCGATCGTGACGCGGCGCGTGTTATGGAGGCCCGCGCCGAGCGATACATCGCGCTCGAGGGCGACGCGACCGAGGACGAGACGCTGCACCACGCCAACCTGCTCAACGCGAAGACCGTCGCCGCGATCACCTCTTCGGACGCGGTGAACGCGCTCATCTGCCTCACCGCCCACGACGTGGCGCCGAACCTCAATATCATCGCCCGCGCCGAGCAGGAGTCCTCCATCTGCAAGCTCCGGCGTGCCGGAGCGAACACGGTGCTGAGCCCGAGCGTCCACGGCGCCGACCACGTCACCGAGCACCTCCTGCACCCCGAGGTCGCCCGCGTGCTCTTCCCCGAGGACGGCTGGCGCAACGAGCAGATGCGCTTCGCGCAGGTCGCGGTCACCGAGGACTCGCCCCTGCTCGGTCGCGACGTGCGCTCGGTGGGGCAGGACCACCCGAAGATCGTCTTCGTCGCCGCTCGGTCCCTATCGGGCGAGCTCAGCCTGCGCCCCGAGGCCGATCGGCGGCTCAAGAAGGGCGATGTCCTGGTCATCGCGGGCGACAGCGAAGAGATCGCCTCGCTCCACGCCTACAGCTTCGCCGCCTGAGCCTCAGGAGCCGACGCAGCGGTCGTAGAGCGCACGGGCGTGGTCCTCGTCGTCGGCGCCGCGGATGATCGTGCGCCCGTCGGGGAAGACCGTCAGCTCGTACCCGTCGATGTCGGCGCGCACGCTGCCCCCGGCACGCTCGGTTTGCCCGAGCCTGCCCAGGCGCGTCTCGAGCTCATCGATCGTCCACGAAACGGCCCGCGAAGGGGTCACCTGCACCGCCCCGCGCCCGCACAGCGTGACCGCGCCCGAGAGCGCCGCGCCCTCCAGGTACTCGTACCGCCCGAGCGCGCAACACGGGCACGCCGCGTCGCGACCGAGCGCGTGTGGCAGCGAGCGCACGGTGTGCGATGAGGACCACGCGTCGAACGACCGAACGCCCTTCGAGACCGCTTCGATTTGGCCCGTCAGCACCTTGATCGCCTCGGTCGCCTGCCAGCACGCGACCATCCACACCAAGGGGCCCAGCACGCCCGCGGTGTCGCACGTCTCGGTCGCGCTCGGCGCGGGCGGCTCGGGGAGCAGGCAGCGCAGGCACCCCGTCACGCCCGGCAGGATCACCGCGCCGGTCCCCGAGCTCCCCACCGCCCCCGCGTAGATGTAGGGCACGCCCAGTTTCACGCACGCGTCGTTGAGCAGGAACCGTGTCTCGAAGTTGTCCGTGCCGTCGAGGACGACTCCCGCGCCCTCCATCAACCCGACGATGTTCCGCGCATCGGCGTGCGCGCTGTGCGCTTCGATCGAGACGTCCCGGTTCGTGCGCACGAGACGGTCCCGGGCGGCCTCCGCCTTCGGGTACCCGACGTCGCTCTCGCAGTACAGCGATTGGCGTTGCAGGTTCGTCAGCTCCACGACATCGCGGTCCACCACGCGCAGCGTGCCCACGCCAGCGCGGCACAGCGCATCGGCGCTCACCGTCCCGAGAGCGCCGACGCCGACAACGAGCGCCGTCGAGGCGTGCAGGCGCGACTGGCCCTCGTCACCGATGACGGGGAGCAGACGCTGGCGGTGGTAGCGGTCGCGTTCGGGCACGGGTCATCATTGGCCCGTGCTCGTCGCGACGCGCCCAAAAACAACGAGGCCCCGCGCGAGATGGCGGGGCCTCGTGTCTGCGTTGACACACGCTGTCGCGCGAGGGAACTCGGAGCGGGCTCCGTCGCTCGCGTGTGTCACCTGTCAGTCTAGAGCAACCCGTTCACAAATCTCAAGTCCGAAGGCATCGAGCCCGGGCATCGCCCTGCTGTGATTCGTCAACAACCGGAGCTGTCTTAAGCCAAGGTCGCGCAGGATCTGTCCGCCGATGCCGAAGGCGCGCATGTGCATCGGCAACGCCGCGGCACCGATACCGCCCTCAGAGTGCAGATCGGGCGCATCCTCGTGCGCGCGCACGTTGCGCAGGCGCACGAGGCTGTCGGACAGGCTCTCACCCGATGAGGAGGGGCGCAGGTACACGATCGCACCGCGCCCTTCGCGTTGAATCGCCCGCATGGCGCCGTCCAGTTGGTGATCGCTAGGGTTGCCCCCCGGTTCAGAGGCGACGCCGAAGACATCACCGAGCAGGTCGCGACGGTGCATGCGCACGAGCGTCGGCGCATCGGACTCGATCACCGATCCGCCCGGACCCAATTCGCCGACGCCGCCATGCACCAGCGCGAGGTGCGGCAGGGGGTCCACCACGCTCTCGTAGGCGATGAGCGTGAAATCGCCGTGCTTGGTGCTGACGGTGGTGCCACGGGCGGGCTCGATGCGCTTCACGAGGCGTTCTCGTTCGAGGCGGTAGGCGACGAGCTGCTCGATCGTACACATCTTCAGCCCGTGCTCTGCGCAGAAGCCCTCGAGCTGGGGCCGGCGTGCCATGGTGCCGTCGTGGTTACAGATCTCGATGCCGACCGCCGCCGGGGTGAGCCCCGCGAGACGCGCGAGGTCCACCATGCCCTCGGTGTGCCCGAAGCGCACGAGCACGCCCCCGTTGCGCGAGCGCAGCGGGTTGATGTGCCCGGGCCTCACGAAATCGTCGGGTTTCGACGCGGGGTCCAGCGTCAGCAGGATCGTCCGCGCCCGCTCGTCCGCGGAGACGCCCGTCGTGAAGCCGTGCTTCGGGTGCCCGTCGATGGTGACCGTCAGCGGCGTCCCACGCGCCGACGTGTTCACCGTTGTTTGCCCGTGCAGGTCCAGGCGGTTGCACGTCTCTTCGGTGTGCGAGACGAAGAGATACCCGCCCGCCTGACGCACCATGAAGTTGATCGCTTGCGGCGTCACGAACTGGGCCGCCATGATGAGGTCGCCCTCGTTCTCGCGGTCCTCATCATCGACGAGCACGATCATCTTGCCGTTGCGCAGTTCGTCGAGGATCTCGGGGATGGGGCTGAACATGGGCCCATCGTACGCACGCCCATCCGCGCCCGTAGGATCAGCACATGCAACCGCTCACCGACGCCGATCGCTCCATGCTGCTCGAACTGACGGCGTTGCCGACCGCCGCGGGGCGTGAGCAGCGCGTGATCTCCTTCGTTACCGGCTGGTGCGCCGAGCGCGACGACGTGGACTGCACGCCCGACGAGGCGGGCAACCTCGTGATCGAGCGGAGGGGCGCTCCGAGCCCGGGCCAGGTCACGCCGCTGTACATCACAGCCCACATGGACCACCCGGGCTTCGTCATCCGCGGGGTGCAGGACGACGGCGCGAAGCTCGACCTCGAGTTCCGTGGCGGCGTGAAGGACCCCTACTTCAACAACGCCCCCATCATCGCCTATACGCGCGAGGACACCCCCGTCCGCGCCACGCTCACCAGCGCCGGCAAGGCCGACCCCTACCGCCCCTGCGGCGCTGTCGTCTCGGACGATGACCGCTCGAAGGCGACGGACCTCGTGCCGGGCGACATCGCGCGCTGGCGACTGCCCGACCCGGTGATCGTGAAAGCGCCCATCGCCGGTGAGGACGTCGGCGAGATCCTCTGGACCCACGCCTGCGACGACCTCGCGGCCCTCGGCGCCGCCCTCGCCGCCTTCGACCGCCTGCGCGAGGAGCCGGAGGCGGCCCACGTCCGCCTGCTGCTCACCCGCGCCGAGGAGGTCGGCTTCATCGGCGCGATCGCCGCCTGCAAGGGGGGCACCCTGCCGCACAACGCCCGGACCGTGCTCCTGGAGAACTCCCGCGCCTCCGCCTTCGCCCCCATCGGCGACGGGATCATCGTCCGCGTGGGCGACCGCATGAGCACCTTCGACCCCGTCCTCACCGGTGCCCTCGCGGCACTCGCCAAGGAACTCGAGTCCGAAGAGAAGGACAGCAGGGGCGAGAGCCCCGTCCGCTTCAAGTGGCAGCGCAAGCTCATGACCGGCGGCGCCTGCGAGGCCAGCTGCTACCAGGCCTACGGCTACGAGGCCTCCTGCCTCTGCCTCCCCCTGGGCAACTACCACAACATGAGCGAGCTCGACCGTGTGGACGACGAGGAGCCCGAAGCCCTCGAGCACGCCCGTTGCGGCCCCGAACACGTCGCCATCAGCGACTGGCTCGCGATGGTCGAACTCCTCACCGCCGCCGGCACCCGCCTCAGCGAGCCGACACCGATGCGCGACAAGCTGGAAAAACTGTACGAAGAGCGGGGTTCGGTGCTGGCACCATAATCTCGAGTGCCGCTCTCTCCCGTAGTGGGATGGCCTTCCAGGCCGTCCTTCGGGAGCGCCATTCTGGAGCGACATACGCATCAGGACGGGCTGGAAGCCCATCCCACCCATTTACCAAACAATACCTACTAGACACCGAACAAATCGGTCAAAGAGTCACCTCTGTGACCGATGCCCTCCCCCAACTCGAAGTCCTCTTCTGCGACATGGACGCCTTCTTCGCGTCCGTCGAGCAGATGGACAACCCCCATCTCCGGGGTCGTCCTGTGGGCGTGACGCCCACGCCGGGGCCGTCGGGGTGCTGCATCGCCACGTCGTACGAGGCCCGCGCGAAGGGGGTGAAGACGGGCTGCCGGGTGGGGGAGGCGCAGCGGCGATGCCCGGGGATCGCGATCGTGCGCGCGAGGCCCGACCGGTACATCCAGGTCCACCACGCGCTGCTCGCGTCGATCGAGAAGTGCGTGCCCGTTGCGTGCGTCGAGTCCGTGGACGAGTGCTGGGCCCTGCTCATGGAGAACGAGCGCCCGCGTGAGCGGGCCGAGACGATCGCGCTGGCGATCAAGGAGCAGATCCGCCAGGACATCGGCCCCATCACCTGCTCGGTCGGCATCGCGCCGAACCGGCTGATCGCGAAGGTCGCGGGCGCGATGACCAAGCCCGATGGGCTCACCGTCATCGAGCGGTCCTCACTCCCGGACGCGCTCTTACACCTCGAACTCACGGACCTGCCCGGGATCGCCAGCGGCGTGGGGCGTCGCCTCCGCGCTCACCACATCCATACGATGGATGACCTCTACGCCCGCTCCGCCGCCCAGCTCCGCGAGGCGTGGGGCTCCGTGCTCGGCGTCTATTGGTGGCACTGGATCCGGGGGGAGCGCGTGGAGTCCCCCGACACGCGCCGGCGGACCGTCGGGCATCAGCACGTGCTGGCACCGAAGTTCCGCCAGCCGGAGCGCGCGCGGGCCGTCGCGGTGCGATTGCTCGCGAAGGCCGCCCAGCGTATGCGCAGCCTGGGGTACGCCGCGACCCGCATCTCTGTGCATGTGCGGTACACCGATCGCTCCGCGTGGAGCGACTGGTCGCCGGTCGATGAGACCGACGACACGATCCGGCTCACCGACGAACTCTTCCTGCTGTGGCGCAACGCCCCGAAGCGCGAGGTCATGAGCATCGGCGTCACGCTCGAGGGCCTGTGCCCCGCCAACCGCCAGTTCCTGCTGCCCTTCGATAGCGCCGGGAGAGGCCCGGACGGGCAGCGCGCCGAGCTCATGCGCGCCCTCGACAGGGTGAACCGGAAGCACGGGCACGATGCGCTCTACCTCGGCGCCATGCACCACGCCCGCAAGTCCGCCCCCCGGCGCATCCCCTTCGGTTTACCGCCGGATCTCTCGCTGCCGGACATCGAGGAGCGGGAGGCGGACTGACTACCCTGCGCCCATGCCCGAAACCGATGACAACTTCCTCGCCCAGCTCGACGACATCGCCCGCATCCTGATCCGCGAGCGTGCCGACGACGCCTCGCCCGTGATCCCGCCGACGAAGCCGGGGGACGTCGGCGCCCTCTTCGAATCGCACGCGCCAGAAGAAGGCCAGGCGTGGGCGGACACGCTGGCGCAGATCGAGGAGCGCGTGCTGCCGCACACCACGCGCTGGGGGCACCCGGGCTTTTTCGGCTACTTCCCCGCCGGCACCTCCGAGCCCGCGATCCTCGGGGAACTCCTGGCGGCGGGCCTGGGGCAGCAGGGCATGCTGTGGCAGACCTCGCCCGTCTGCACCGAGCTCGAGACCCGCGTGATGGACTGGCTCGCCCGCGCGCTGGGCCTGCCCGAGCGCTTCTGCGCCGAACCGATCGGCGCCGCACCGGGCGTGCCCGTCGGTGGGGGGGTGATCCAGGGCACCGCTTCGGAAGCGGCGCTCTGCGTGATCGCCGCGGCCCGCGATCGGGCGCTCAACCGCCTTCCCGAGGGTGAGCGATGGCCCACGCGCTGCGTGGTGTACACCTCCGAACAGTCGCACTCGTCGATCGAGAAGGCGTGCCGGGTGCTGGGGCCGCAGATGGTCGCGCGAGCGGTGCCGACGGACGACACACTCGCGATGGACCCCGATGCGCTCGAGCGATCGATCGCGGCGGACGTGCGCACGCAGGGCGTCGTCCCGTGCTGCGTGGTCGCGACGCTGGGCACCACCGCGACGTGCGCCGTGGACCCGATCGAGGCCATCGGGCGCATCGCACGCGAGCACCATCTTTGGGCGCACGCCGACGCGGCCTACATGGGCGCGCAGCTCATCCTGCCCGAGCAGCGCCACCACGCGAAGGGCGTCGAGCGATTCGACTCCTTCACGATGAACCCGCACAAGTGGCTGCTCGTGAACTTCGATTGCTCGGCCCTGTGGCTCAGCCCCGGAGCCCGGCGAGACCTCATCGGCACCATGAGCATCACCCCCGAGTACCTGCGCACGAGCGCCTCTGATTCGGGGAGCGTGATCGACTACCGCGACTGGCACGTGCCGCTGGGGAGGCGTTTCCGCGCCCTCAAGCTCTGGATGGTGCTCCGCCACTTCGGCCTCGTCGGCTTGCGCTCGTACATCCAGCGGCACCTCGACTGGGCTCAGGAACTCGTGGCGTGGCTCGAAGCCGACAAACGCTTCGAGGTCGCGTTCCCGGTCGAGAGCGGGCTCGTGTGCTGCGCGCTGCACGACGACGACGCGACGCGCACCCTCATGGAACGAGTCAACGCGACGGGTGAGGTCTTCCTGACCCACTGCGTGGTGCCGGTGCGGGGGCGATCCCGGTATTTGGTTCGCATCGCGTTCGGGAACTCGCAGACGCAACCGAGCCATGTACAGCGTCTGTTCGAACTCTTCGATACCCACGCCCACACTCCGTAAGGCCTGTTGACACAAGCACTTCCCGATCACACACTGAGGGTGCCCACACACAGGAGTACACCCATGCGAACCGCACGCGCCATCACCGTCTTCGCCGCCGCCCTGACCATGCTGGGCTCGTCCGCGATCGCGCAACGGGTCGAGGTCACGACGAACCTCGCCCCGACCGAGAACGGCTACATGGGTTCGGAGGGCGACGCCGAGTTGCGCGTCCGTGGCGGGCGAACAGACTTCAAGGTCGAGATCGAGGACGTCCCCGACGGGGAGTACTGGGTGTACGTCGATGGCGTGGTGCGCAGCAACATCGTGGTGGTGCTCGGCGAAGGCGAGATCGAGTTCGCCGACCCGCCCAGGCGAGGCAAGCTGGCGCTCGACTTCGATCCCGACGGCGCGCTGGTCGAGATCGTCGAGGGCGAGTCGCGCATCCTCGCGGGACTCGCGGACTTCGTCGCCGATGCCTACCCCGCCTCGATGTTCCCGAAGCAGAACGTCAACCAGACGATGACCGTCGCCGACCCCGCGCAATCGTCACGCGCGAAGTGCAAGGTGAAGTTCAAGTCCAACACCAAGAAGGCGGAGCTGCGCATCGACGGCAGCAAGCTGCTCGACGGCACCTACACCCTGATCGTCGGGGGTGAAACGGTGGGCACGCTCGAGACCCGGCGCGGCAAGATCAAGCAGCGTTTCTCCACCAAAGCCAAGGGCAACGACCTCCCGCTCACGTTCGACCCCACCGGGAAGACGATCGACCTCATGCGCGAGGGCGTCATGGCCTTCACCACCGGCCTCGACGCGCAATCCCTCGGCGGCGGCATCCTCCCGCTGGGCGAGATCGAGCGCGACCTCGTGAACACCGGCGTCGATTTCGACGCGTCGGGCGACGTCAGGCTCCGGACCCGCCCTGATGAAACCGACTTCGACGTCGAGATCGAGGACGTGCCCGTCGGCGTCTACGACCTGCTGATCGACGGTTTCAAGACGGGCGAGATCACCGTCGTCGTCGTGCCCGGCGGCACCGAGGGCGAGATCGAGTTCTCGACGAATTCCGACGACGCGGACGAGCTGCCACTGACCTTCGAGCCGCTCGGACGCACCATCCAGGTGTCACGCGAGGGTGTCGTGTACCTGTCGCTGGTGTTCGAGTAAGCCGCCGGCGGGTTACTCGCCCTCGAGGTTCGTCTTCATCGCGTCGAGCACCTGGTCCCACGCCTGGTCGAAGTAGTCGTACGTCTCGTCCCAGTCGTCGCCCTCGCCGAAGCCGGCGTGCGACAGGGTGACGTTCGTGCGCCCGTCTCCGAGCTCTTCGATCTGCACCGCGACCCACGTGCGCCGCTCGCGCGTCGCCTGACCGGGCGGCGCGTTCCAGGTGAAGCAGATCAGGCGACCCGGGATGTAGCACAGCGTCTGACACCCGTTGGAGCCGATCTCGCCGTCCCACAACCACTCGAAACGCCCGCCGATCGCCTGATCGACCAGCGCCGCGGTGGGTGTCCCTTCGCGCCCCATCGCCTTGAGAAAACCGTCGCCCGTCGCCCAGGCGTCGTACACCCTCTGGGCGGGCGCCTCGATCTCGCGCGTCTTGGTGAACGAGCGCACATCCGGCCCGCTGGCGTCGAAAAGCGATGGGTCGATCGGCTTCGTCACAGCATCATTCTTCATGGGCTCCACCCTCTTCCATTCGGCGTGCAACGCTTCGAGCCACGGGCCATCGCCCCGCTTCATCTCCACGACCCACAGCATCGTGTCGTCCTCGGTCAGCGAGAGTTCCTCGCGGATCGATGCGCCGTCCGTGTCGAATCCCGACGTCCACACGTCGCGTCCGTCGCGCACATCGGGTGTCCACGGCGCATCGGCGGCCCCGCCGGTGTGCTGGCGGCTGAAGGTGCGGTAGGTCGATTCCGCCGCGTCGTGGTACACCGTCGAGGTGTACCGCACGTACTCCGGCCCACCGTTGTCCGAGACGGTCGTTTTGATCTCCATGAAGTGCCCGTTGAGCCCGGCGGTGTGGACCGCCGTCGCCTCCAACGTCGCGCCCCACGACCACGTGCCCTCCACCTGCCAGGTGCCGAGCATCCCGTTGAAACGCTCCATCGGGCCCACGAGCTGCGCGTGCGTGACCGATGCCAGTGAGAGCAGGGCCGCGATGATTGGGAAGAGCGAGCGCATGAAACACCTCCGGTTCAGGAGGTCGTCAGGCTACCAGCGATGCGGAAAAACCCCAAGAGGCTTCCAGGGCACCCCTCAGTTCGTGCCGAGCGCCACGGGCACCGGCGTCCGAGCGGGCGCGCCCTGCGGCAGCGAAATCCCCAGCGGCACCCGCTTCCCGTCAGGGCCCTTGGGGGGCATGCCGTCCTCGTCAACGATCCGCTGGATCGCCATCACGCCCTCGATCAGCTGCTCGGGGCGGGGCGGGCAGCCGGGGACGTACACGTCCACCGGCAGGAACTGATCGCAGCCCTGCACTACGGCGTAGGTGTCGAAGACCCCGCCCGTGGAGGCGCAGGCGCCCATCGAGATCACCCACTTGGGCTCGGCCATCTGCGCGTAGATACGCTGGAGCACCGGCATCGATTTGATGGCGATGCGCCCCGCCACGATGAGCAGGTCGCTCTGGCGCGGGCTGAACCGCATGACCTCGGCTCCGAAGCGGGCGAGGTCGTACCTGCTCGAAGCGGTGGCCATGAGCTCGATGCCGCAGCAGGCGGTGGCGAAGGGCATGGGCCAGAGGCTGTTGCGCCGGGACCAGTTGATGACCCGCTGGAGCTGGGTCGTCATGAACCCATCGGCGGAGATGGCGGCTTCGATGCCCATGGGGGCGTCCTCCTGGGGGGCGTGGATCGTGAGCGGGAGAGTCTAGTCTGGGTTGGCGGTGCCATCCGAACCCGATGCAGCCGCTAGGATCGTCCCCTCGCGCCCGCGTCCGTTTGTGCGGATGGGGCGCACCGGAGCCGTGGCCGAGCGGTTGAAGGCACACGATTTGAAATCGTGCGGCCCCGAAAGGGGCTCGTGGGTTCGAATCCCACCGGCTCCGCTTCACTCAGAGAACGGGTTAGGAACCGACCCATGTCCATCGACGATTGGGAGCCAGATCCCGACTACGTACCCAAATCGTTCGTGCCAGCTGAGCGGTGTCAGCTCACGCTCTTTGCACACGCTTCGGATGCTGAGTACGACTCGCGTCTCATCGAGATCTACGCCGATGAGTACGAGGTCATCCGGGTGACATGCGAGCGATCAGAGGACCATCGACTCGTTGCGGAACTGCTTGACAAGGAGAGCGGTCGTGTCCACACGCGAATCCCGCTCGATATTCTCATGGGCTTGCTGAAGAGGGCTGAAAACCGTCTCGAGTGAACAGCGTTGGCTGCGCACATTACGGGTGCCGTGGCCGAGCGGTTGAAGGCACACGATTTGAAATCGTGCGGCCCCGAAAGGGGCTCGTGGGTTCGAATCCCACCGGCTCCGCTTTTTTTCTTGCGTGTGGAAGGTCATTCTCGTTACGCACCTGATGATCGGGTCATGGGCTGTGGCGACCTGCCGAGGCAACTCGTTGCCAGATCGCGCCACGCCGCCCGGGTGCTCAGGCCGCGATGGTGGTAGAAGACAGTCTGGGCGAGGGCGCGCACCGGTCCGAGGCGGAGCATCGCGTCGATGAGCGCGTTCGGGGGGCGTCGGTCGATCGCCCATCGCATCGCGTGCTTGAGGCCGAAGGGTTCGATCTGTCGTTTCAATGCGTGCACCGGATCGGGTCCGCCGTCCAGCACGTGGTCGGCCAGCGCCACCCCAGCCAGCCGCCCGTACTGGAGCGCCGTGTGGATCCCGCCCGCGGTCAACGGGCTGACCATGCCGGCGGCATCGCCCACGAGCATCACGCACTCACCGGCCATCGGGCGCACCAGCCCGCCTACGGGGATGAGGCCGCGGCGCCGGGAGACCTCGGTGGCCGCCGAGAGATCGAAGCGTTGCGCGAGCTTCTTGAGGAACCCATCGAGATCGGGCGCTCTGTCCGCAATTCGAGCGAGACCGACCTGCGTCTCGTGCACGCCCGGCACGACCCACGCGATGTACCCGGGCGCTAACTCCGAATCGATGAAGACGTGCAGCGCATCAGCATCGATGCCGCGCACACCCTTGAGCTCGGCCTCGACACCGACGAGGAACTTCTGATTGGCGCCGAGGTTTGTCATCCTCGCGACCGCGGAGCGCGCGCCGTCCGCACCCAGGACCCACTTCGACGACAGGCCGGCGGGATCGAGATGCCAGCGATCGTTCGTTCGGTGCATCGCGTGGATGCGGCTGCCGAACCGAACGTCCGCGCCTTGCGCATTCGCTCGCTGGGCCAGCCACCGGAGCACGCCGGGCGTGTCGGTCGCCAGGAAGTAGTACCCGGGCGAGTGCAGATCGAACGAGCGGCCGTTGGGCGTGTAGAGGCGAACGCCCGCGATCTTACGAGTCAGACGGCGCGGCACGTCCCAGGCGTCGGCGACTTCCTTCACGAGGATCCCGGTGGTGTGCGGCGCGGCGCCGGGCTCGGGCTTGCGATCAAGCACGACCGTCCGGAGGCCACGAACCGATGCGGCCGCGGCGCAGGCCATGCCCGCAAACCCACCACCAACGACGACCAGGTCGGCTTGTTCCATGCCGTGGGTACGGATGGTTGTGTTTGGAAGTTCGATCCCGCGTGGGGGCGGGCGTTGGGCGTGGTTCGTGCTCAGCGACGACGGCGCAGCGTCAGCGCGCCCGCCAGCAGCGCGATTGTGGCGCCGCCCGGTGTCGGGATCGCGTTGGCCCGGATCGCCCAGTTGCCGGTGATGGGGAAGACCGCGGCGTTGTTCGTCTCGCTCACGAAGCCGATGTCGAACGACAGGTCGTCGGTGTTTGTATTCGGGTAGTAGAAGAGCCAGGAATTGTCGCCCGATGTGTCGGAGTCGAGCGCCGCCGCCGCTTCCATGCCGGGGGCGGCACTTCGAACGAGGGCGGCGACGAAGAACCCCCCGTCGACGTCGATCGTCCCGCCCAGGTCGATGACGGTCCGCTCGAACGGCACCGCGCTGGGTGTCGCTTGAATCGTCGTCTGGAAGAGAGGGGCGCCCGAGATGTCGGTGGGGTCGAAGTCGTTGTTCGCGTCGTTGTAGATCAGGATTTCCACGTCGCGCGGCACGGACGAGAAGGAGCCGAAGTCGATCTCCACCGAAGTGAGCAGCGTGTTGTCCGGGTCGGCCTCGAAGTAGTTGCCCCAGAGGAAGTCGGTGTTCGGGAATTGTGAGAAGGATGAGGGCGGGCCGACGTTGACGTTGGCCGTTCCGTCGTCGTATGCGTACTGGAGCTGCGCCGATGCACCGGACGCGCAGGCGAGCGTGGCAATCATGATGGAGCAGTAAGCGCCGGTGTGGACGAGGTGATGCTTCATGGGTGGTTCTCTTTCGGGATCATGAAATGAGCGGCGTTTCGCGTGCCGCGTCGCGCACGGGTGTACTGGCCTCATTGCGAGGAGGTGGCCCAGGTCCTGGAAAGGATGCGCGACCATCGGGTCGTGGGCAAGGCTGTCGCAGGAATCTGTGCCGATCTCGGATGCCCTGTGCATCCACCTGTAGAGGTACCTTAGACAAGCCGCTGCCTGCGCACCAGATCTATCACCTACCAGCGCTACGCGGCGGCCGGGTTCGTGCGCGATGAAGCGGGACACATCCTGTTTCATCAACCCAAAGAATCCGCCTCGCGAGCAACTTCGCCGTCAGCGACGCCTTGCGTGATCTGCCCCTGCGCCGAGCCGCGCTCGCGTTACTTCCCGAGCCGAGCGAAGTACGTCCGCGCCCTATCTACTCCGCCCTCGCCGAACATCTCCACGTTGTCCGCCACGCCGTCCGTCGAGCCCTGCGAGCTGCGATAGCGCAAGCCCTTGATCGCGCCGCTCTCGTCGCGGGCCCAGCCCAGGAAGATAGTGCTGTGCCCGCTGCCGCTGTGGCGCCAGAGCTGCACGAAGTCGCCCGGGATTGCCTGGTCGTGCGTGACAGGGCCGCCGATGCCCAGGGTGCTCATCGCGAGGGCCATCTGCGTCTCGGCGGATGCGGGTGTGGAGCCGTACCACATGGTTTGCATCCTGCGGACGTCCGCCGGCGTGGCCTGCTCGAGCAGGCCCAATTCGTCGCAGGCGCGCATCGCGACCATAAAGGTGTAGCCGCAGCAGTAGGTGGTGCCGTCGTCGGTGGCTCGCAGGATCGTCTCGCCCTTGTGCGTGATGGTCTCGGAGACGCCGGTGGATTCCCAGACATAGCCGCCCCCGTCCTCGATCGCAAAGGCGTGGGCGAGCACGACGTCGTTGGCGTGGTGGACCGAAGCGGGGATCGCGCCGGTGCCGTTGGTGCCGCGGGGCGATGAGGCACACCCCGTCATCGCGACCACACCGAGCGCGCAGGCGAGAGTCCGAACCGCCGCCAGAACGCTCATCAACCGCCGCTTGGTCATCGTTGTTCTCCTCCATCACGCGACACCCGCCGGCGCGCTCGTTCGGCGTGGTATCACAAGGGTACATCGACTTGGGAAGTCTCCTCGACGACGAGGCGTTGACGTGAACGAACCTCCACGCACCCCGCCGCTCTCCGAAGCTAGGATCGCCCCAGCGAGCGATCAAGAAGGGCCCGCGGCTGCCAAGGCCGATCGGTTGAGGGCGCACGACTAGAATGTGTGAAGGCCCGAAAGGGGCTCGTGGGTTCGCATCCCACCGGCTCCGCATTGTGATGTCTCAGACCAAGGAGTGCTCGTGCAGGACAGACCCCCCACGATCGTTGCGATGGGCGGCGGCGGGTTCAGCATGGACAGCACGCCCCTGATGGATGACTTCGTGCTCTCCCTCACCGGCAAGAGCACGCCGCGCGTCTGTTTCCTCGCGACCGCCAGCGGCGACTCGTCCCGGTATTACCAGTACTTCTACGACGCGCTGACGTACCCGCGCGCGATCCCCAGCCACCTGCAGCTCTTCGTGCGACCGAGAGCCGGCGATCCGCGCGAGCACCTGCTGCAGCAGGACGTGATCTACGTCGGGGGCGGCAACACCGCCAACGCGCTGGCGATCTGGCGGCTGCACGGCATCGACGTCGCGCTGCGCGAGGCGTGGCGGGCGGGTGTCGTGCTCTGTGGCGTCAGCGCCGGAATGATCTGCTGGTTCGAGTCCAGCATCACCGATTCCTTCGGCACGCTCCAGCCCCTCCACGACGGACTCGGCTTCCTCCCCGGCAGCGCGTGCCCGCACTTCGACGGCGAGGGCGACAGGCGACCCACCTACCACCGCGCGCTCGCCGAAGGGCTCGCGAACGGCATCGCGGCCGATGATGGCGCCGCCGCGGTCTTCCGTGGTACTGAACTCGTAGACGCCGTCGCCTCGCGTCCGGGCGCGAAGGTGTACCGCGTTCGCAGCGAGGCGGGCTCAGTCACCGAAGAGGTCGTGCCGACGCGGTATCTGGGCGACTGACGAGCGACGCTGTGCGCGCTGGACTTCCGACGCCTCGGCATCGCATGATCGACACCGATCGCCCGGGACCGGGTAGGGGATGACCGCATCGAGCACGCCTCCGATGCCACGATTTCGCGCGTGCGTACACAGAAGCCCGTCAGGGTTCAGGCGAATCCCGGATTCTCGATGAATCGAACAGCGCGCAGCGGATCGCTCCTCTAGACCATTGGTGCGGACCGGATGCGACGTGCGTACGGCAGACAACGCCGCCGCCGCGTGTGAAACGAGTCCGCGCGTCCGGTTCGCAACCGGGCGTGCTTCATCCCCGACCGGTGCCACTGTGCGCCTCTACGAAAGGACATCTTTATGAACCGCGATCAACTGCAGGGCAACTGGAAGCAAATCAAAGGCAAGGCCAAGGAGCAATGGGGCAAGCTCACCGATGACGACCTCGACCAGATCGAGGGACGCGCCGAACAGCTCGCCGGCAAGATCCAAGAGCGTTACGGCAAGAGCCGCGAAGAGGCCGAGAAGGAAATCGACTCCTTCTGCTCTGCCTGCCACTGACACGCACACGAACACGCGTGACAGCAACTCCGCCTCCGAGGCCCCGCGGCCTCGGAGGCGTTTTATAGCGATGAAACCGTGTGCGGCACCCGCGGGCAAGGCCTTGGCGGACATTGGGGTCCACGCCGCGAAGCCGCCTCGAACATCGGGGGTACCACCAGTACACCCAACGAGAGGCGGAACCATGTCAACGGCAGTGAACGCTCTGAGAACCCGTCGAGAAGCCCTCATCGCGGGCGGCGCGCTCTTCGCGCTCCCCTCCGCCTGGGCTCGCGCCGAGCCGGCGGAGGACAGGGCGTTGCACAGCGCGTTCCCGCTCCAGGACCCCGCTCTCGTCGCGGAGACGGTCGGCAAGTCGCACTTCGACTTCGAGCGTGTGAAGGCGCTGGTGTCTCAGCGACCGGAGCTGGCCAAGGGAGCCATCGACTGGGGTTTCGGCGACTGGGAGAGCGCGATCGGAGCAGCGAGTCACGTGGGGCGGCACAACATCGTCGAGTTGCTCATCGACCACGGCGCGAGGCCCGACCTCTTCACCCACGCGATGATGGGGCACCTCGATGTCGTCGCCGCGGCGCTCGAAGCGCAGCCGTCGCTCGCCCTCGCGCGCGGTCCTCACGGTATCTCGCTGCTCTCGCACGCGAAGGCCGGGCGGGGGCGCGCCGAACACGTGACGCGTTATCTCGAGGAACGGGGCGACGCGGACCCGAGCACCGTGGCGCTGTCGTTGACCGAATCGCAACGCGACCTCTACACCGGCGTGTACGCCGCGGGAACGGTGCGCATGAGCGTGGATGTGAGGCGTGAAGCGCTGCACGTTTCGGTGGAGGGCGGTGCCGCCCGCCGGATTACACCGATCGAGCCGCGCACGTTCATGCCAGCCGGCGCCGAGCACGTTCGTCTCGTGTTCGAGTTCGATGGCGACACACCCGCGGCGATGGTCGTACACAACCCCGACCCCTCGGTCAGGCTGCTGCGCGAGGAGTGATCGGACCGGGCCCTCGTTCGTGAGCGACGACGCAGAGACGCGCACACGTGCGCGCACGGGTGCGCCTTCCTTTACGCTGAATGCCAGCAAGGAGCGAACCATGCGTCTGCCGGTCGCCATGAAAGAAGCACGAGCCTGCACGCTCTGCGAACCGGACCTCCCGCTCGGCGCGCGCCCGCTGCTGCAGGGGTCATCGCGCTCCAAAGTGCTCATCATCGGGCAGGCGCCGGGCAAGAAGACGCACGAGGCCGGGATCCCCTGGCGCGACGTCAGCGGCGACCGGCTCCGCGAATGGCTCGGGCTCAGCGACGAGCATTTCTACGACCCGGCGCTCGTCGCGCTCATGCCGATGGGCTTCTGCTATCCCGGCTCCGGACGCTCGGGCGACAAACCGCCCCGCCCGGAGTGCGCCCCGGCCTGGCACCCGCGCCTCCTCCGCGCGTTCCGGTCTGTCGAGCTGACGATCTACATCGGGAAGTACGCGTTTGACCGCTATCTCGCGCACGAGTTCGCGTCGATGAGCGAGGCGGTGTCGGCGCACGAGGCGCTCCTTCCCGACCGCATGGCGCTCGCGCACCCCTCGCCACGCAACCGCCCGTGGATGTCAAAGAACCCGTGGTTCGCCGCCGAAGCGCTCCCCGCGCTCCGCCAGCGCGTTGCCGGAATGCTGTAGGGGTCACAGCGCCGCCTGGGCCGGCGCGAGCTCCGTGCCTTTGACACCGATCCGCGTCGGCGACGCGCCGTCGATCGCGCCGAGTTCGAACGAGACGCGGTGCTCGCGCGCGAACCGCACCGCCTTGTGCTGCACGATCGAGCCGTCCGTCGCCAGCGCATCGTCGTACGTCGCGCCGAGGTACCGGGCGGGCGCCGGCCCCGCCTCGTGCGGGTCCCGCTCGTACAGCCCGTCCACGTCCTTTACGAGCCTCACCCGCCGGGCCCCGAGCCGGTCGGCGAGGAAGAGCGCGGTGAGGTCCGAGCCGCCCCTTCCCAGCGTGACGGTCCGCCCCGCCCCGTCGAGCGCCACGAAGCCGGGGAAGACCACGACGCCCTTGCGTTCGAGCACATCGCCGAACGCGCGCACGTCCAGCGCCGTCGGCGAGGCGTCGAGCGCCGTGCCCGTTGCCCGCAGGCCGACCCCGCCCGGCGTAAGGCTCGCGCTCGGGACGCCCTCCTCGTCCAATCGCAGCGAGAGCAGCGCCGCCGACTCGCGTTCACCCAGGGCCAGCACGCCGGCCCTTGTGTGCTCGTCTGGTACCAGTTTCGAGGAGGCACACCGCGCGGCAAGGGCATCGGTGCGCCCGCACAGCGCCGAGACGACCGCGACGACGTTCCACCCCTCATCCCGCCACCTCCTGATCTCCTCGGTCACGTCCGCGAAACGCGATTCCTCGGTCAGCACGGAGCCGCCGAATTTCAGCACGACGATCGGGCGGCTCAGCACGACAGCACCGCCTCCCGCGCGGGGACCGCGGCACCGTCGAGCGTGCGCAGCAGGTCGGCGAGGATCTCCTCGGGCTCCTCGAGCCCGACCGACAGGCGGA
>JAJDDE010000168.1 GCA_029260475.1 Phycisphaerales bacterium
TTCGACTTCGAGGAGGAGTTCGCCGAGAACTCCATCCACGCCGTCTTCGGCAGCCGCGGGGTGCTTCGGGAGTTCTTCAAGACCGACGAGATCAACCTGCTGCAGGTGGACGTCACCAAGGACATCCCCGATGCCCAGGCAACCGAGGAGATCAAGGCGGCCATCGGCACGCCCGGCGTGATCGTCGGCTCGGGGCGCGAGATCCAGGCCGAGATCAGCGAGATCGGCATCGGCTCGCTGCGCGTCGCGAGCTTCATCGCGATCGGCGTGATGCTCATCGGCTGCGTGGGCGTCGCCAACATCGTCGTCGCGGGCATCGACGCTCGCCGCTACGAATTCGGCGTGCTCCGAGCGATCGGTGCAGCGCCGGGCGTGCTGTCGCGCCTGATCATCGGTGAGGTCCTGCTCGTGGCGCTCGCCGCGTGTCTCCTGGGCACCGCGATGGGCGCGCAAGCCGCGTGGGCGGGGCTGCGGATCGCCGAGGTCATTATGAAGATCCAGGGCATGCGGCTCGTGATCCCCATGACGCCGCTGCTGGTCGGCTGGGGCACGCTGCTCGGCCTGACGCTGCTCTTCACGCTGCCCATCGTGCTGCGCCTCAGAAAACGCAACGCGCGAGATTTGCTGTTTTCTACGCGGGGTTAGTTCCCGCTCGTGTTACGATCCGGTCACGATGAACGACACCGCCCCCGCCGCTGCGGCGTACCGCATCACAGACCCCCAGACGCTGTCGAAAGGCGTCTCGCTGCTGTGCTTCGGCTGGGTGTTCTCGTGGCTCGCGCTCTACGAAATCCCGGCGTGGATCGGCAGCGTTTTTCTGCTGTCGTATGCGTGCGCGTACGTCCGGTCCTCGATCCGTTTCGGAGACGAGGGCCCGGGATCGCCGGAGTGGCTCCTGATCCCGATCGGTGGCGCCGCGATGTGCGTGAGCACTGGCGCCGTATGGGGCGTGGGAACGAACGGCCTCTCGAGGGAGATGATGGCGTTGCATCCGGCCGGCAGCCTGCTCATCGCGATCGCAATACTCGCCACGATGGGTCGGCTGAGACGCCTGATGAGGGCGATGAACCGCCAGAAGATCGCAGACCACTGGTCCTTCCTGATGAGCATGGTCCGTCTCATCGCTCTCGGACCGATCGTGACGCTGCTCAGCCTCGCCGCCGGAACTCCCGTCGAACACCTGCGGCATGTCCCCTCGACCGATGAGACGCCTCCCGCGAGCGCCGAGGGCGTGTCAGTCTTCACCAACGCATTGTTGTTGGCGGCCGTGGTCCTCGCACTCGTGCTGGTGGTGGTGATCGTCATCACCTTGTACAAAGCCTTCGCCGGGACGCGCGCCGCCATCCGCGAGCACGTGACCGCCGAAACACCCGAATCCGCCGAGGCGATCGAGGACATCGCATGACCACGTTCGTCATCCTCGCCCTCGGGATCAACGGCGTGCTGCTCTGGGCGTTCTTCTCGGCCACGTCGCGCACAACGGCCGCGCTCGAACGCATGGACCGCACGCTCGGAGACACGCCCTGAGACGATCGCTCACGCCCCGATGCGGTCCCCCACCACCAGGTCCTCGACGAGTTTTTCCATCGCCAGCGCCGTCGCGATCTCCTCGACCACCATGTAGTCCGCGCCGTGCTTCTGCACCTCCGTGGCGCGGCTGACGTACTGCGAGCGGACGATGATCTTCAGGTTCGGCGCCAAGCTCTTGGCGGTCCGCACCGCGCGAACGCTCGCGCTGTCGTCGGGGATCGTCAGCACCAGCGCCGCGGCGTGGGGCACGCCCGCCGCATGCATCACCTCGGGGTCCGAGACGTCCCCAAAGATCACTTCGCGCCCGAGCGCCTGCTGCTTCCGCACCGTGTTGGGGTTCGTCTCCACGACGCAGGTCCGTATGTTCGCGGCGCAGAGCCGGTCCACGACGGCGCGCCCGACCACGCCGAAGCCCGCGACGACGACCAGCGGGCGGTCGTCCTTCTCCACGCTCGTCTCGTCGGCGTCGAGCAGCGTGGCGCTGCCGATCCACGGCGCGAGACGGGTGGAGGTCGTCCGGTGCGCGAGCCATTCGCCGAGCGAGATGAGCCCGGGCGTGGTGATGAGCGTCACGACAATCACGCCCGTGAAGATCGAGAGCTCCGCCTCGGAGATCAGCCCCAGCGAACCGGCGCCGAGGCCGAGCAGGATCAGCCCGAACTCGCCGCCCTGCGCGAGCGAGCACGCGACCTTGACGGCCACCGCGCGCGTGGTCCCGACCGCCCACGAGATCACGCCGATCGCCGCCGCCTTCACGCCGATCACCGCGGCCACACCCACGACGACGCGCCACCACTCATCCGCGATCACATCGAGGTCCACCTGCATCCCCACCGCGACGAAGAAGACCGCGAGGAAGACGTCTCGGATAGCGCCGACCTGCCCCGTGAGCTGGTGCTTGAAGGGCGTGCTGGAGAGGACAAAGCCCGCGAGGAACGCGCCGAGCTCGGGGCTCAGCCCGACCCACGCGGTGGCGCCCGCGCTCGCGAGCCCGTAGGCGACCGAGAGCACCGTGAGCACCTCGCCCGCGGAACCAGGGCTGCTCGACGCTCGCTTGAGCAGCCAAGGAATGGGGTAACGCCCCGCGAGGACGATGCCTACGACGACGGCCAGCCCGCCACCAACCGCCATCCAGATGTTCACTCCACCGCCCTCGCCGTCGGACGGCGCGGACGTGCCCGCGAGGTGCGCGATCGCGGGCAGCGCGATGAGCATCAGCACCACCGCGACGTCCTGCACGATGAGGATCGCCAGCGTGAGACGCCCGCTCACGCGGTGCAGCTCGCGCTTGCGAACAAGCACGTTCATCACCACCGCGGTGGACGAGAGGCTGAGCGCCATCGCGCCGGTGAGGGCGACGGGCATGCTGAAACCGCCCGCCAAGAGCGCCGGGAAGAGAAGCGCCGTACAGCCCACCACACACCCCACGCCCGCACCGATCATCTTCGCGGCACCAGACTTCAGGATCGAGGCGTCCAGGTGCATCCCGATGCCGAAGAGCAGCAGCACGATCGAGAGGTTCCCCACCGCGTTCATGGTCGGGCCCATCACCGCTTCGCCGATCAGCCGCCCGAGCAGGTCGAGCGCCGAGGGCCCGATGATGAGCCCCGCGATCAGGTACGCCGGGACCGTCGCGATGCGGAGGCGCGCGGTGATCGCCGCGACGATCCCCGCGCTGGAGAGGAGGAGGATGAGTTCGATCAGCACCGGATCGAGTCCGGCACCGGCGGCGAGTGTGATCATGGGGCGATCCTATTCAAGGGCTCAAGCCGCGTGTGGTGCCGGGTGTTCGAGTCTACCTGCGGGTACCGCTGTGACGATACCGAGCCCGGACTCTCCGGAACCCTCGGGATGTACCGGTCACGCGGGAGAGTGTCCGAAAATTGGGCGTGAGTCACAATCGAACAGAATCCTCGTATTAAGTCGCGGGGTGTGACACTCGATGAAATCCGCTGCAACACCCTTCCGGAGAGTGAGATGCCCCCACAGAAGCATCGCCGTGAGCACGAGCGATTCCGCGCAAAGACGAAGACGGCCCTGGTGCTCCTAGATGCTGCGTCGGGAGAGCGTGCGATCATCGAAGGCACGATCGTTGACCTCGGAGAAGGTGGCGCCTGCGTCGCGGTCTCCAAGATGATCAACGCGGGCTCGGTCGGCGTGATGAAGTTCGCCCTCGGGGGAAGACCCATCGTGAAAGGGATCGAGACGCGCTCGGTCCGTTACGAGCCGAAGCGCGGCCACCTCGTGGGACTCAGATTCTGGAACACACCGCCCAACGCGAAGCTCGACCGCCTTCTCCGGCAGGTCAAAGACGCCTCGCGTGAGGACGCCCCGAAAAAGGACGCCGCCTGAGTTGCCTCACGCCTCGGGCAGCCCGTCGTTCTTCACGAAGAGCTCTTCGAGCTGCTTCGGGTCAACGGGGCCGGGCGAATCGGACATGATGTCCGCGCCCGTCTGCGTCTTCGGGAACGCGATCACGTCGCGGATGTTGTCGGTGCCCGAGAGGTGCATCACGAGTCGGTCGAAGCCGAAGGCGAGCCCGCCGTGTGGCGGCGCGCCGTACCGGAGGGCGTCGAGCAGGAAGCCGAACTTCTCGCGGGCCTCCTCCTTGCCGATACCGAGCAGTTCGAAGACCTTCGACTGCACGTCCTGCCGGTGGATACGGATAGAACCGCCACCGATCTCGGAGCCGTTGCAGACGATGTCGTAACCGTCGGTCACGATGCCCTCGAGCGCGTCACGATCGCTGGGGTCGGCGGCCATGAAGGAGGCGAGGTGGTCGGCACGCGGGCCCGTGAAGGGGTGGTGCATCGAATAGAAGCGCTGCGTCTCCTCGTCGTACTCGAACATCGGAAAATCGACGACCCAGCAGAAGTTCCAGAAATTGGCGTCGCCCGGCTTGGGGTAGAGGTCCAGGTCACGGGCCACCTTGAGGCGCAGCTCCGCGAGGGCCTTGGAGGCCATCGCGTGGGTGTCGGCACCGAAAATGAGTACGTCCCCCACTTTCGCTTGCATTCGTGAAATCAACTCATCTCTGACACTAGGCACGAAGAATTTTGCAATTCCACCTTGGAATGTCAGACCGCCATCAGGCATGCTTACGATCTTCGTTACCGGCGCGCCGCCCGCGCCGAACTGCTTCACGAACTCCGTGTAGCCGTCGGTGAGCTTGCGCGTCAGCTTGTCGGCGCCGCCCGGGACGCGGATTGCCTTCACCACGCCCTGGCGCTTCGCCAGCGCGTCGCTGAAGACCTTGAAGTCCGTCTTGGCGGCGATGTCCGAGATGTCCACCAGCTCCAGACCGATGCGTCGGTCCGGGCGGTCGATGCCGTAGCGGTCCACCGCGTCCTGGTACGAGATCACGTCCATGCTGGTGATGTCGTAGCCGAGCGTTTCTTTCCACAGACGCGTGAGGTAGCCCGAGCAGATCTCGATCACCTCGTCGCGCGACACGAAGCTCAGCTCGAGGTCGATCTGTGTGAATTCCGGCTGGCGGTCGGCGCGCAGGTCCTCGTCGCGGAAGCACTTGACGATCTGCATGTACCGGTCGCAGCCCGCGACCATGAGCAGCTGCTTGAAAATCTGCGGCGATTGCGGCAGCGCGTACCACCCGCCCGGCGTCAGGCGGCTGGGCACCAGAAAATCGCGCGCGCCCTCGGGCGTGCTCTTGCAGAGCACCGGCGTCTCGACCTCGATGAAGCCGTTCTCGTCGAAGTAGTCGCGCGCGACCTTCGAGGCGCGGTGGCGCGTCATCAGGTGGCCCTGCATCTCCTGACGACGGAGGTCCAGGTAGCGGTGCTTGAGGCGCGTCTCCTCGCCCGGCAGGTTGCTCGTGTCGCCCGGCTGGAAGGGCGGGGTGGTCGCCTTGTTCAGCACCTCGAGCTCCTCGGCGACGACCTCGATCGCGCCCGTCTCGAGCTTGGGGTTCGAGCCCCCCTCGCGGGTGCGGACCGGGCCCGAGACGCGGATGACGTCCTCCGAACGCAACGCGTCGGCGGCCTGGAGCAGTTCCTGCGAGGCGTCCTCGCGGTCGAACACGAGCTGCGTGACGCCGAAGCGGTCACGCAGGTCGATGAAGACGAGGCCCGTGCCGTGATCGCGGTAGGAGTTCACCCAGCCGACCAGGGTGGCGCGACCACCGACGTGATCGGTGCGCAGAGCGCCGCAGGTGTGGGTTCGTGAGACGTGGGCAGCCGCGACCGAGGACATCGGGCACCTCCGCGAGTGTGGTTGTCTAGGATGCCCCCTACCGATGCACGGCGCGTCGGAACAGGGCGAGCGGCGAGTATACCCACACGATGACCACCCCCCACGATCATCAGAAGACGGATTCCGGGACCGCGGGCGCTCAGGCCTCGCCCGCCGACCGCCCCTCGGTCCTCTTCACCGCCTTCGAGCCCAGCGCCGACGACCACGCGGCGGTCGTCATCCGCGAACTCAAGCGCCGCGAGCCGGGCCTGCCGATCTACGCCTGGGGCGGCCCCAAAATGGCCCGCGCCGGGGCCGAGATCATCGCCGAGACCGGGCACGACGCGGTCGTGGGTCTCCCGGGGTTCAGCAAGATCCGCCAGCACCTCCGCATGAACGCGGAGATCGCACGCTGGATGAAGAACCACCCCAACGTCCGCGTCCACGTGCCGGTGGACTCCCCCGCCGCGAACTTCCCGCTCTGCAGGTCCGCGAAGAAGCTCGGGCGGAAGGTCGTCCACCTCGTGGCGCCGCAGGTCTGGGCGTGGGGCACGTGGCGCGTGAACAAGCTCCGCAAACGCACGGACCTCGTGCTCTGCCTGCTCCCCTTCGAAGAGAAGTGGTTCGCAGAGAGGAAAGTCCCAGCTCGCTTCATCGGGCACCCGCTCTTCGACGAGGCGATCGATCTCGAGACCCTCTCGGAGCGCGCCGAGCTGCTGCCACAGGGCACGCCCAAGGTCGCGCTGCTCCCCGGCTCACGACCCGCGGAACTGCGCCGGAACTTCCCCGTGATGATCAACGCCTTCCGGATCCTGCGCGAGCGGTACCCCGGTCTCGTGGGCACCGTCGCCGCGACCACCGAGACCGTCCGCGCCGATCTCATGAAGCGCGCCCGCGAACTGGGCGGCTGGCCCGAGGGGCTCGACGTCCGCGTTGGCGAGACGGACCTCGTCGTCCGCTGGGCGGACCTCGCCCTCGTTGTCAGCGGCACCGTCAGCCTCCAGGTCGCCCGCCAGGCGACGCCCATGGTGCTGATGTACAAGGTCAACAAACTCTTCTACCGCACCGTCGGCACGATGCTCCTCCGCACGCCCTACATCACGCTTCCGAACCTCATCGCGAATCAGGAAGTCATCCCCGAGCTCATCCCGTACTTCAAGGGGCCCGACCGCCTCGTGGACGCCGCGAGCCGGCTCATCGACTCCCCCGAACGCCAGGAGGCCCAGCGTCTCCACCAGCGCATGATCACAGGTGCCTTCGCAGGCACGATGGCGTCGCAGGCCGCGGCGCAAGCGATCCTCGAGACGCTCGGGCTCGCGCAGCCCGAGACAGCAGAAGCCGTCATCGAACCCATGCCCGTCCGCACTCCCGCCGGCGCGTAATCCCGACACACCGACTCCAACTGTCAGCGCACAACAACGGGCGCCGTAGCGCCCGCCGTTGCTCGTTCACATCTGTTGAACCGACGTCTTACTCGACGTCTTTGCCCGAGGCGACCTCCACTATGGGCGGCGCATCGTGCGGATCGTTGCCGCCGTGCTTCATGCGATCGAAGTAGTCGCGGTACGCGCCCATCGCCTTGGCACCGAAGATGAGCATAATGGGCACGTTGGCGACGAGCATCACGCCCAGGCCGAGGGTCGTCCACATGTCGAGCTCGGCGTCGGTGCCGATGATCGGAGCGGTCGTGCCGTCGGCCTGCTCGATGATGGGCATCGCGAGGACACACGTCAGCAGCACGAGGGCGCAGTAGATGAGCTTGTAGACCAGCACCACGGATTTCGTGCCCGCTGTCCCCAGACGGCGGAACATGAAGAAGATGCCCTGCTCGCCGTAGTAGCTCCACGAGATCATCGTGGAGACCGCGAAGAGCCACGCGGCGATCGAGACCATGATCTTGCCGAGCCCGGGGGTCACGCGGTCGAAGGCGTACGCGGTAAGCGAGGCACCGGCGTAATCGCCGTAGAGACCCTTGTCGAGCACGGGTGCGCCGTTGTCGTCGATCACGACGTTGCCGTCCTCGTCCTTGAGCGGGCGGAAGAAGGGGCGGGTCTCGGACTCGAGGGCGTTCCACTCGACCGTCCAGTTCACCACACCGTCATTCTCGGCCTCCGTCCGCTTGACGGTGCCGGTGATGCGCCGAAGGTCGCGCCCCGTGTTGGTATCCAGGTCGGCCTCCACGACCGCGAAGATCGTCTCGCCCTCTCGCCAGCCGAGCAGACCCTCGTCGGTGCGGCGGATCCGGCGGGCGTCCGCCGTCATGCGCGGCAGCACGGTCGCGTCGATCTTCCAGGCCGGATCCGATCCGTGGTAGAGCGTGGCCCCGGGCGTGACGGAGACGAGTGCGCCCTTGCCCGTGCCGGCGTGGCGATCGGAGAAGACGACCTCGCCCTTTTTGTACTTGCCCGGGAACGCGATGCGGAGCGTGCCGGTTTCATCGTCGCTGTCTTCCGCGTCGGCGAAGACGAATACGGTGTCGCCGTCTTCCCACTGAGCGCTCACACCGTCACCCGCCTCGCTCTTCTCACGCTCACTGCCAGAGGGCATGTACGTCGGGGCGTCCACGCTCGGCAAGCCCCACCAGTCGCCGTCTAACGACGCCGTGACCGGCGTCGCGAGTTCGCCAGCGACTTCACTCGCGAGCACGATGCTCGGCGTCACGTCCTCAAATATCGCCTCGGCCTCACGGTTGTACGCGCCGGAGGACAAGATCACGAGGGCCGTCAGCGTGCAGACGACGATGGTGTCGATGAAAGGCTCGAGACCCGCGACCACGCCCTCGCGGACGGGCTCGTCCGTCTTCGCCGCGGAGTGGGCGATGGGCGATGAGCCCTGCCCGGCTTCCGAACTAAAGAGCGCACGCTTCACGCCCCACATCGCGGCGTACGCGAACGTGCCGCCCAAGAACGCGCCGGTCGCGTCGGGCGATTCGCCGCCCAGGAAATCGGGCAGGCCGCTCCGGACGATCAGACCCAGCATCGCGGGGACCTCGCCGATGTTCAGGATGATCACATACAGGGCCGCGAGCACGTACATCACGCACATAAAGGGCACGATCTTCCCCGCCACCGAACCGATCCGCTTGATGCCGCCGATGATCACGAGGCCAACCACGATCGACAGGATGATGCCCGTGAAGACCTGCGGCACCTGGAAGTACGTGTACGTGATGTCGGCGACATTCCAAGCCTGGAACATGTTTCCGCCGGTGATCGCCGAGATGATCAGCGTGACGACGAAGATGCCGCCGATGAAGGAACCGAGCGCCCCGCCGGAAATGGCACCGAGCCCGAGGAACGCGAGCGAGAAGACGCCCGCGACGACGATCGAGGCGTAGCTCAGCGTCGTCGCGACACCAGCGTCCATGGTGCTCGTGTAGCCAATGTAGCCCAGACCGGCGGAGACCAGCGCGAAGAGGATGGCCGTGGGCCAGCGGAGATTCGCGGACGCCGCGAGGCCTTTCTGCACCACGAACATCGGTCCGCCGTGCGGGTTGTCCGGATCGTCGGTGTTGCGGTAGAGCATGGACTGCGTGACCTCGGTCATCTTCAGGGCCATGCCGAGCAGACCGATGAGCCACATCCAGAGCACCGCACCGGGCCCGCCCAGCGCCACCGCGAGCGCCACGCCCGCGATGTTCCCCAGGCCGACCGTCGCAGAGAGGGCGGCGGAGAGAGCCTGGAAGTGGTTGATCGCCCCGGGGTCATTGTGGTCGTCGTACTTGCCCCGCACGACCGAGACGCCGTGGGTGAGCGCGCGGTACTGACCGAAGCCGGACCAGACGGTGAACAGCAGACCCACAGCCAGCAGCGCGTACACCGTGTAGTCAGAGAAGAGCACGCCGTTGAGGGCGTTGATCACATTGTTCATGGATTCCATGCAGGGGGCTCCTGTATCTGAATGATTCCGTTCAGACTATCATCTCTGTCCACCGGCGTTCAGACGCCGAACACCTCGCCCGGAGCACCCATGCCGTCGATCGAGATCGATTCCACACTCAAGCGCACCACGATCGAGGGGCTCTCGTTCCCGCTCGGGGTCTACCCCGTCGAACCGGTCGTTCCCATCGCGGGGTACTTCAGTCAGTTCGAAGCCGCCGACGGCGCAGAGCCTTTCCTCACCGGTGGCGATGAGGGCTTCGAGGACTGGGAGGCGTGGCCCGATCGGTACATGTTCGATGTGCTCCTCAACGCTCAGCGGCTGCCCGCCTTCCTCCGCGCGCTCCTCACACTGCTCCCGCCCCGCGTGTACCCCATCCTCGACGTCCTGGGGCACGACGCCTACCGCGAGATCGATCCCTACGTCTCCTACGACCCCGTCGGGCTCGACAAGATCATCGAGGCCCAGCGCCTCTACGGCGAGTGGCTCCTCGAGGACGGGCTCGTCGGCTTCGGCGCGATGAGCATCGAGCCCTTCGTCTACGTCTTCATCGACGAGCACAAAATCGCCACCATCCGCGTCGAGCTCGAGCTCCGCGAGAAGGTCGAGCGTCTGCTCACCGCCTTCGAGATCCCAAGCGTCGGCGAGATCATCGGCGCCGACTCCGCGGCCCACGAGCACCGCTCCGTCCTCTTCTGCCCCCCCGACCGCCCGGACCTCTACACGCCCGAGGAGATCGTCGAGCGTCTGCGCCGCGAATGGCTGCTGCAGCTCAACGTGCCGGGCGACACGAATCTCGACGACGAGGGCAACCCGCTGGGCGTCACGCCCTGGCGCTGCGTCGTGCGATGCCTTCCCGCCGATTCGACGACCGAGAAGTACGCGGAGGTCTTCCTCCGGGCGGACTCACTGGACCGCGCCGAGCAGCTCGCGACGGACGCCGCCATCGCCTCGCCCCCCGAGGGCACCGCGAAGGCCGAAGACGACCAGGAGGACGGCTGGCTAGAAATCGACCCCGTGCAGTGCGACCGCGTCCGCGATGAAGACTTCGCCACGATGCTCAAGCAGCACGGCTTCGACGACGCGACGGGCAAAGACGCCCAAGGCATCATCCACGTGATCTGGCACGGGCACGATGATCCGATCCGCGATGAGCCGGACGACGACGCGAACGGCGCCGACACCGACTGATCGCGCCGATTCCCGTTACGAGCGCTCGTACACCATCGTGACGGTGTTGCCGCTCTCGTTGTGGCGCACCTCGGTCATGTACTGACGCATCAGCATGAGGCCTCGCCCGGAGGGCAGTTCGAGGTTCTCTTCCGCGAGCGGGTCGGGCACCGCGTCCGGGTCGTACCCCGGGCCATAATCGTTGACGGTGATCACGACGCGCCGGGCGGTCACGCTGACGCCCAGGTCAACGACCTCCGCGCCGCCGTGCTTGAAGGCGTTCATCATCGCCTCTTCGAACGCGAGCCGAATCGCGAAGACCGCGGCGCTCGGGTAGCCCGCGCCCTGCACCGCTTCGAGCAGGAGCGCCTCCTGCTCGCGGTAGTCATCGACACCCTTGGGCACCTTGGCTGACCACACCCCGGGCGCGTGATCGCCTGGCTGCGGACTCGGGACTGGGCGGTGGGCGTTCATCGGACGCTGGCGTGCCGGGCGTCAGGCGAAGCTCGACATCGCGCCGTCCACGTCGTCGTGGATCTCGAACAGCTTGTCGAGCTTGGTGATGATGAAGACCTCGTGGATCTGAGGGTCGATGTCCGACAACCGGAGCTGCCCGCCCTTCTCCTTCACCTTCTGATGGATGGTGATGAGCGTGCCCAGCGCCGCGGACGAGAGGTGGTCCACGTTCGAGAAGCTCAGCAGCAGCTTGGGCTGCTCGTGCTCCTGAATCAGGTCATCGATCTCGTGCCCGATCTGCTGGATGAATCCCTCGTCGAGGATGTTCCGATCGACAAACTCGACCTGGGTCACCTCGCCCTGAAGTTTCACGCGCAGCCTGGATTCATCAACACCCATATCGATCCTCCGTGGAAGGTGCGTCAACGTAGCCTGCGCAGAGGGGCGGGTCAACGCGGCGCAAAGAGACGCCCCGCGTTCCGGTGTCGGTGGCGCGGGGCGTGACGTTCGGGCGAACCCGCTCCCGCCCTATCGGGCGGGGTGAATAACCCGGTGCAGATACCTGTTCGGGTCAGCGGAGGTAGGACTGGCTGTCAAGGCGATCATTGAGGCCCGGGAAGGCGTCTTCTTCGCGCTCGTTCTGCAGCAGGATCTCCGGGCGGAGCATGATCAGCAGCGTGCTCTCGGACTTCGCGGTGGCGGAGTTCGTGAAGAAGCGGTTGATAAAGGGGATCTTGGAGAGGACGGGCACGCCCGATTCCACCGTAAATTCCTCGGAAAGACGCTGGCCGCCCAGCAGGATGGTGCCCTTGTCGGGGACCGTCACGCCCGTGCGGACGTCCGTGACCGTGATCGTCGGGAGCTGGACTGAACCGCTGAAGGTGGCGCCGCCGCCGCCCTGTGTCGCACCGCCCGCGGCACCACCGAAGGTCGGGCTGTTCGCGATGGTCTCGAGGTTGGAGAGCTGGAAGACGACGTTCAGGTTCACGTACCGCCGGTCAGCCGAGACCACGCCGTTGAGCGCGAGCTGGAAACCCGAGGGGATGGTGCGAATCACGGGGTCGAACGCACCTGAGCCGGCACCGGTAACGGGCGTGAGGTCAGAAACGAAGGCCTGCTGCGTCTGCACACGGATGAAGGACGTCCCGCCGTTGGGGAAGGTCAGTCGCGGCGCCGAGAGCGTCACGTTGCGTTGGTCGGCCTGCGTCGCCTCGATGAGGAAGTCCACCTGGATGTCATCGAGGAACGTGCCGGCGAGCGAGAGTGCCGAGTTGGCGGCCACCGCGTTGGCGAAGTCCGTCGCACCGCCCAGCAGGTTGTCCACGATGCCCAGCGAGTTGGACTGGATGGGCACGGTGCTCAGACCGCTCTGCGCCACGACCGTCGCGGTGGGGTCGGTGCCGTTGCCGGGCGTCACGACAGCACCGCCCGTGCCCGAGGCGGGCGTGGAGATCGTCGAACCGACGCCGCCCGTGATCTGGCTCGGCAGGATGCCGAGCTGGCCCGAGGGGGAGTTGAAGCCGTTGTTGGCGAGCTGCTGGTTGATGTCGCGGAACGCGTCGTTCTCGGCGTTGAAGTACACGTCGAGGTCGAAGCCGATCTGCTCGAAGAAGTCCGTCGCGACGGTCAGCACGCGACCCTCCACGAGCACCTGGATGGTGCGGACCTCTCGAAGCTGATCGAGAAGGCCCTGAATGTCGCGGTGGTTGTTGGACGTCGTCGTGATGATGAGGTCGCCGCGGAACGGCCGGATACGGCTGGTGCCCTCGATCCACGCGTCGGGATCGACCTGGTCCTCGATGATCTCCTGGATCTCGTCGAGGTCCGCGCCGCCGCCACCGAGGTCGAGGTCGTCATCGCCGCCGCCGCCGCCGCCGCCGAAGAGGCCGCTGCCGCCGCCGCCTCCGCCGCCGCCGGCGCCGCCGGCTCCACCACCACCGCCACCGCCGTTGATCGCGTTGTTGAGGTCGAGGGACTGCGGGGGCTGGTTCTCGTCGAATTCGAAGAGCAGGTCACGCACGTCGTAGACGAGCGGGAAGACGTTCCGATCGAGATCCTCTTCCGAGGCGACCACGAGGATGCCGTCCTGCACCGCCCAAGCGGCGGACTCGAACTCGTCGATGGAGATCTTCTCCAACACGCGATCCAGCACCACCCTCGCGGTGATCTCGCCCGTGAGGTCCAGCGAGACGCGGGTATCGCGGGAGATGTTCACCTCCGCGAGCGAGTCCCAGTCCGGGTCGATGTTCAGGTTCGTCACGCCCTGGAGGAAGCCGAGCACGTCCTCGAGGGGGAACTCGTCGAAGCGCGCGGGGATGCGGCGTGTCTCGAGCGTCGCGAGCACGCGACGGTCCTCCTCGGACTCCGTGAAGCTGCGGATAGTGCCGCGCCGCACGGAGAGCGTGGGCCAGTCGTCCGGGTACTCGAGAGCCGAGCCCGGGATGATGAGCGCTTCTTCGATCTTGAGGGATTCTTCCGCGTAGGACTTGCCCTTGTCGCGCTGCAGCTCTTCCCACTTCACTTCGAGGATGCGCTGCTGCAGGATGTCGCGGGCGAGGAGGGCCGCGGAGTTGTTGGGGTCCTTGAAGAGGACCTGCGCGACGACGTCCAACGCCTCGTCGTACTTCTGCTCGAGGTGCAGGGCGTAGGTGCGATCCAGCGCCTCAGAAATCTCGCGCCGACGACGCTCCGTAGCGGCGGCTGCGGCTTCGAACGTCGAATCCGCGATCCTCTGACTCGCCTCGTCCCGCTCGCGGATGAGCTGGGCCTCGGTCTCGGTGTTGATGTCGGCCAACAGCTGGCGCAGATCACCGAGGCGGGCCTGGTGCTGGTCTTCGCTGAAGTTCTGACGGGCAGCGGACCACGACGCGATCGCCTGACTCGCGAGCGTGCGAGCCTCTTCGGTCCGCCCCTGACCGAGCATGTTGCGGGCCTGCTGCTCGAGGTTCTCGACCGTCGCGATCGCCTGCTGGCGGGCGATGGAACGCTGGTCCTGCAGGTTCTGGGCGGTGGAGTTGCTCCCGAGCCCCGCCTGGCTGGCAGCAGCGGCCCGGTTGTTCGCGACGCGGGTGTACTCCTCCTCCGACAGCGAAGAGCGGTACTCCGCCGACAGACGCTGGTACTTGCGGTACGCCTCGGCGTAACGACCGTCCTCGAAGGCCATGTCGGCCTCCTGCAGGAGTTGCTCGGCGAGGGCGCGGACGCCGCTCGCCATCGGGTCGTCCTGCACACCGATCGTCGTCACCGCGGCGGTCATCACCGCACGCTCACCCGAGAGCACGCCCATGGGCGTGTAGTTCACACGGAAGGGGATGCCACGCTCCTGCTCGAGGGCAACCAGGCGGTCCTGGAAGGTCTTGAGGGCACGCTCGTCGGAGTCCGACATGGAGCAACCGATGCGGGCCACCGCTCCGAAGCCGGCCTTCGCCTCAGCGAAGTTGCCGTTCTCGAAGTCGCGGACCGCCTGCTGCAGGGCGCCCTGCACCATCGGCTCGAGCTCCACGCGGCGCATCGCCGTGGTGTCGAGCAGGTCGGACGCCTGTGTGCGTTCTTCGAGCGTGGACTTGTCGGAGCGCCGGGCGGCCTCCGCGTGCATCTCGGCGCGAACCAGGTCGCCCTGTCGCAGCGCGAGCTCCGCACGCTGCAAGGACACCTGGGACAGACCCATGTTCCTCATCTGCGCGTCGGCGGCCTTGAGCAGCTCCATCGCGTGGGCACGCTCTTCGCCTCGTGCGTCGCGTCGGGCTTGGGCGAGCACTTCGCGTGCCTCAACAACCTGACCGTTCTCAAGGAGCGCGGCCCCCTGCTCGATGGCCTGGGCCGTATCAGTGGCCAGCGCGGTGCGGGCCATACCGGCGGAAGCGATCAGCAGCGCGGCGCCGAGGCCAGCGGATCGAAGGAGCGAGGTGAGCATGCGGAATCTCCAGATGTCTGCGTGCAGAGACAATGACGAGTTGCGTCTCGAGAGGACCGCGCCCGTGCGCGAGCCCCGTCGATTTCGAGGGGGAGGGCCGCCAAGCCGAGTGTCCTGAGACACCCAAACGGCCCGTAGCGGCATGACAGTACCGATGGCCCTTAGGCGTTGCAACCGGCCCACGGTTCCATGAGATATGTCTGATGGCATCGATTGGACGTGTCCCGCGCCGACCCAGACCGCGGGTACCCTTGCCCGGTGCCCGATCCCTCCCTCTTTCACACCGAACCCGGGCCTGACGACCCCGCCGCCACGAGGCCCCCTCGCCTCGCGCTCGTCGCCCCCGAGCAGGGCATCGACGCGCCCGAGGGCCTCACCTACGACGCCCCCGAAGCACTCGGCCCCCTCGCCCCGGGCGACCGCGTCGAGATCCCGTTGGGCCGGGGTGACCGGGTCTCCACCGGGTACATCCTCCGCCTCGTGACCCCCTCGGATGAGGCCTACGAGCCCCTCCTCGCGGGTCTCAAGCGGATCAAGGCCGTCCGCAAGCGTCTCACCTCCGACGCCCCGGCCGCCCGCATCCCCACCGCCCTGCTCGAACTCGCCCAGTGGATGGATGGCTACTGCTGCTGCCCCGTCGGCATGGTGCTCGCCTCCATGCTGCCCCGCTCGGTCAAGGAAGCCACGGGGCGTCGCCTCGAAGCGGTGCTGGAGCGGACCGGCGTCGAGCCCGTCGGCAAGCTCGCCCCAACCGTCCAGAAAGCGTGGGACGCGCTCCGCGTGTTACCGGACGACACGCCCCCACTCCCCCCCAAGCAGCTCCGCGACCGCTTGGGCCTGAAGTCCGTCGGCCCCCTCAACCGGCTCGTCGAGCGGGGAGTCCTCAAGGAAGGTGAGCGGGCGGTCGTGAAGACCCGCAAGGCCGCGATCAACGCGCTGCTCACCCCCACCGGACCGCCAGCCCCCGAGCCCACGCCCACCGACGACCAAACCGCCGCCATCGAGGGCATCGCCGCCACCCTGGGCGGCTTCGCCCCCCACCTGCTCTTCGGCGTCACCGGCTCGGGCAAGACCGAGGTGTACCTCCGCGTCATCCAGCGCGCCCTGCTCCGGGGCGAGGGTGCGATCGTGCTCGTGCCCGAGATCATGCTGACGCCTCAGACCACCAAACGCTTCATCGAGCGCTTCGGTGCTGACCGCGTCGCGCTCCTGCACTCCGGGCTCACCGACGCCCAGCGCCACGAACAGTGGTCCCGCATCGCCAGCGGCAAGGCCTCCGTCGCGATCGGCCCGCGCTCGGCGCTCTTCGCGCCCTTCTCCGATTCCGAGGACCACCCCGCCCGCCCGCTTGGAGTGATCGTCGTCGATGAGGAGCACGACGGCTCTTACAAGCAGGACCAGCTCCCCCGCTACCACGCGCGGAACATCGCCATCAAGCGCGCGCAGATCGAGGGCTGCCCCATCGTCCTGGGCAGCGCCACGCCCTCCCTCGAATCCTGGCGCAACGCCATCGCCGGGCGCTTCGCGCTCCACCGCCTCCCCGACCGCGTGCCCGGCGCCAGCCTCCCTGACGTGCGCATCGTGGACATGCTCGACGAACGGCGCCACCTGAAGGAACTCGGCGGCACACGCTCGATAGGCCCCGTCCTCGCCGAGGCCCTCGCGCAGACGCTCGGCACGCCCGATCTCCAGGCGCTGCTCCTCCTCAACCGGCGCGGCTTCGCACGCTGCCTCGCCTGCGCCGACCCCAACTGCGCCTGGACCCTCCGCTGCCAGCACTGCGACGCGAGCATGGTCGTCCACGAGCGCGCGCACAGCAGACGATTTCTCCGCTGTCACCACTGCCACGCGGAGAACGCGGTGCCCAGGCAATGCCCTGAGTGCTCGGGGCGCGTCATCCAACTCGGCGCGGGCACGCAGCGCCTCGAGCAGGAACTCGAAAAACTCTTCCCCGACCTGCCCAGCGAGCAGGTGCTACGGCTCGATGCCGACACCATGCACCGCCCCGACGACTACGCCCGCGCCCTGGACCGCTTCGGCACGGGCGAGGCCCGCGTGATGCTGGGCACACAGATGATCGCCAAGGGGCTGGACTTCCCGAACGTCGCGCTCATCGGCGTCGTCTCCGCGGACACCGCCCTCGAGCTCCCCGATTTCCGCGCGAGCGAGCGCACGTTCCAGCTCGTCGCGCAGGTCGCGGGGCGCGCAGGGCGGGGCGACAAGCCCGCGCGCGTCATCGTCCAGACCATGCACCCCACCGAGCCCGCGATCGAGATGGCCTCCCGCCACGACTTCGAGTCCTTCGCGACCAGCGAACTCGCCCTCCGCGAAGCGATGCTGCTCCCCCCCGCCTCTCGCATGGCGCGGCTCGTCTTCCACGACACGAACCTCGACAAGGCCAAAAAAGCCGCCCGCAACGCCTTCGAGGCGCTCCGCGAAGCGATGGACGCCGGCACCGTCCGCATCCGCCTCGACTCGCCCGCGCCGGCGGACCTGCCGCGGCGCGCCGACCACTTCCGCATCGCCATCGACCTCTTCGCCCCGACGCCGGGCGATCTCACGGCGGCGCTGGACTTGCTTCGCCGCCAGAAACTCGTGAAGGCAGACGCGCGCACGATCGTGGATGTCGATCCGGTGGCGCTGCTCTGACGCGGTTACACCTCATGGTGCTCCACGATGAAGTGATGACGAAGCGGTTCAATAGCCCGCTCGATAACTTCAGCAACGTCGCGCCGCGCGAAGAGTGAACCGTTCCACACCAGCCCGCTGTCTTCCAACTGATCGAGAGGCACCGTGCATCTACCAGCGTAATTGGACGGATGAAAAGGGGTGGCGAAGTTCACTCGAGCAGAACGCTCCGGGTCCCCCGCCCGATAGCGAACCTCCCACAAAGGTTCTTGTTTCGTCCATGCCAAGAAATCCGTGGTCTTGATCGTCCTGCGCGAGTACATCCAGCGTCGCGTGCGCCACTCCAACCAACGCACCTTCCGCTCGCTCGCGTCGTATCGATAGAACCAATCGGGATCGACCTCATCACAGGCGGCATCAGCGTCAGCAGGCAACTCACGCCTCAACCGGTCCGAAATCAGGTTGAACAGTCCCACATTCGCGATGCCCGTTTGGTCGAGCGTTCGCGCATTGACCACGATACGAGGCCCTCCGCCCTCGGCGAAAGCGCCAGCGAAATCGGTTGCGAAGAGTGGAGGCAAGCCGCCGCTCACCTGCTCACCAAACATCCATAGCGACCGGAAGCAATTCGCATCACTCGATACACGCGAATAAGGGGCCAAGTTCTTTGCGAATGAGGTGATCTTCATACGAACAAGAATACGTTGCACTCGGTACCACTCCCCAGTCGCCGGGCAGTGCCGGGGGTCCGGTGTTCTGGAGCGCATCGCAAGACTATGCTGCTACGCCCGCCCGCACTCCGGACAGGGGCACCCTTCGGGCGTCGATCGCAGGTCGTACCCGCATCCGCGGCACTGCCAGACTTCCAAGAACAAGCGACGCCAAGTGCTACCGGTGAGAAGTCTCCATGTGCAGATCGTGAACCAGACGAGCACGAGCAGGGCAACGAGATTCATCGCCCAGCCGCCCCAGAGCACGCGCTCACGAACCGACACGTCACCAGTTTTCCAGACGTGGAGCAGGTGCCGCAGTTGGCCGTGATGTCCGTTGAGATCAAACGCCGCGATGTGAGGACCTAGGCCGCCGGGAGGAAGTTCTAGGGTCGAGTGGTCGCGGATCTCCTGTTCGCACTCGTCGATGAGTTGACGATAGGGCTCGGGGTCGATCAGCCATTCTCTTGGCGGTCCGGGACTCCCAACTCGGGCCATCCAAGACGTGTATTCAAATGAAAGCACTTCTCTTTCCCGCGTTGGGAAGCCGATCCCGTACCACTGCGCGCCATCTGTGATCAGGATTCTCCCTGTCGCAGGGTTCTGGATATCTACGTACAGGTCCGTGTTGATGTCGCACATCTGGAGTCCATACGTTGTCCTTCCGCCATAGACCATCGCGTGAAGGCCATGACCCGTGGGATCGGTTGCCGCGCTGCCCGGGGTCATCCATTCTGTCAGCAACACCGTATAGCCGGGCCTTTGCGCAAGATCCCTCAGGTGCAGAGCCGTACCTGCAAGGAGCACTCCCAACACCAGCGCACCCACAGGGTGGAACACAACCCGAGTCCACTTTCGCGCCCTTCGGGACATATCACCATCGTAACTCCAGGTGAGGTACGCCCCCTACCATCACCGATGCTGAAGACCGACCAGCCATTCGTGCTCACCACCGATATGACCCCCGCGGGCGATCAGCCCGAGGCGATCGAGAGCATCGTCGAGCGACTCACGCGGGGCGACAAGGCCGTCACCCTCCTGGGCGCCACCGGCACGGGCAAAACCTTCACGATGGCGAACGTCATCAAGAAGATGGGCGGGCCCGCCCTGATCCTCAGCCACAACAAGACGCTCGCCGCCCAGCTCTACGAGGAGATGAAGGACCTGCTCAAACAGAACGCGGTCAGCTACTTCGTCAGCTACTACGACTACTTCCAGCCCGAGGCGTACATCCCGCAGCGCGACATCTACATCGAGAAGGACTCCTCGCGCAACGACGACCTCGACCGCCTGCGCCTCGCGGCGACCAGCAACCTGCTCTCGCGCAAGGACGTGGTCATCGTCGCCTCGGTCTCCTGCATCTTCGGCCTCGGCACGCCCGAGGCGTACCAGGAGCGCGTCTTCACGCTCACTAAGGGCATGGAGCTCGACCGGCGCAAGTTCCTGCTCGCGCTCACCGAGATGCAGTACCAGCGCGCCGACTACGACTTCAAACGCTCCACCTACCGCGTGCGCGGCGACACCATCGAGGTGTACCCCTCGTACGAGCAGTTCGCGCTGCGCGTGGAGATGTTCGGCGACGAGGTGGAGTCCCTCGCGCTCACCAACCCCACCACCGGGGAGCTGCTCGCCGAGGAAGACATGTACTTCATCTTCCCCGCTGTCCACTACGTCACCAAGGAGGGCACACTCGAAGAGTCCGTCGCGAACATCAAGGCAGAGTTAGACGCACGCGTCACCGAGCTGCGTTCCGAGGGCAAGCTGCTCGAGGCGCAGCGCCTGCTTGCGCGCACGAAGTACGACCTCGAGATGATGGAGGAGGTCGGCTACTGCAACGGCATCGAGAATTACTCGCGCCACCTCGACGGGCGCAAGCCGGGCGAGCGCCCCTCCTGCCTGCTCGACTACTTCTTCAGCGGCCCCGCGAAGGACCAGTGGACGCTGTTTATCGATGAGAGCCACGTCACGCTGCCGCAGATCCGTGCGATGTACAACGGCGATCAGGCGCGCAAGAAGGTGCTCGTCGAGCACGGCTTCCGCCTGCCCAGCGCGCTGGACAACCGCCCGCTGACCTTCGACGAGTTCGAGGCCCTCGTGCCGCGCGCCGTGTACGTCAGCGCCACGCCCGGCCCCTACGAGCTCGAGCGCACGAAGGGCGAGATCGTCGAGCAGATCATCCGCCCCACGGGCCTCGTGGACCCCCACGTGGAGGTACGCCCCGCCGACGGGCAGGTGGTGGACCTCCTGGCCCAGTGCCGCGTGATCGTGGAGAAGGGCGAGCGCGTGCTCGTCACCGCCCTCACCAAACGCCTCTGCGAGGACCTGACGGACTACCTCGACAAGCAGGGCCTCAAGGTGCGGTACCTGCACTCGGAGATCGAGACGCTCGAACGCCTCGAGATCCTGCGCGACCTGCGCCTGGGCTCCTTCGACGTGCTCGTGGGCGTGAACCTGCTGCGCGAGGGGCTGGACCTGCCCGAGGTCTCCCTCGTCGCGATCCTCGACGCGGACAAGACGGGCTTCCTGCGCTCGCCGACGTCCCTCGTGCAGACCATCGGTCGCGCGGCGCGGAACGTGGACGGGCGCGTGATCATGTACGCCGACGAGGTGACGCCCGCGATGCAGGTGGCGATCGACGAGACCGACCGGCGCCGCGACGCCCAGCTCGCGCACAACAAGGAGCACGGCATCACGCCCGTCACCATCCAGAAAGAGATCCGTCGCGGCATCGAGAGCGAGCTCAAGGCACGCAAGACCGCGCGGAAGGCCGTCGAGTCCTCCGAGCCCGAGTTCGAGGTGGACATGCTCCTCGAGATGCTCGAGGACGAGATGCTCACCGCGGCCCAGAACCTCGAGTTCGAGAAGGCCGCGAAGCTGCGTGACCAGCTGCAGAAGATCAAGGACGACCCGGCGCTGCTCGAGGGCGGGCCGCTCCGCCTGTCGGAGGTCTCTACGAGTTCCGATCGGGGAAAACCCGGCTCGGGGAAACGCAAGCGGGCCGGCTCGGGTCGCCGCCCGTCACGCTGATGCGCGTTCGGCGAGACGGGCGATCTCCAGCTCAAGACGCTTGACCTCACGCTTCACCTCGTTCTTGTTCATCTGCAACCACACCCAGAGTTTCAGCATCATCACGACGAGCTGCGAGAAGAGAAACACGGTGCTCCACATGACCAGGTCCGCGACCTCACTGGCCCGGAAGAAGCGCACGATCGAGTAGACCGCCAACGCGAGAAACGCGATGGATACCGCCATGACGATCATGACGAACCATCGTTGACGCCCTCTCATCACCACCAGGGTCTGCTGGAACAGAGACTCCTCGGACGAGGGGTCGTAGTCGGGGGGCAGCCCGGTGTCACCGAGCGCGTCGCGGATTCTTTGGTCGATGCCTGCCATGGTGGCCTCCTATTGCTGGGGTGCGTCCAGGGCCACACCGATACGCCGGCGAGCCTCTGAGAGTCTGGATTTCACGGTGCCGATCGGGAGCGATAGCACACGCGCGATGTGCCTGAGCGACAAGCCGTTGGCGTAGTGCAGGTGCACGGGGTCGCGCAGGCGCCGAGGCAGCGCCGCGACTGCCTGCGCGACCGCGGTTCGCCCTTGAGGGTCTTCCGGACAACCGGACGGTTGGGCGCGGTTGGAGAAGCGCTCCTTCGCCCGCCGCTCTCGCTGAAGGGTGCGCACCGCGTCCATTGCTCTCCGGCGGACGATCGCGTTCGACCACGCCGGGAACGTCGCGGGGTCGCGCAGCTGACCGATCCCGCGTACGAGGCTGATGCACGCCTCCTGCGAAGCGTCCGAGGCGAGTTCGGGGTTCCCGAGAATCGCGAAGGCGAGCCGGTACGCGCGGGGGTGCCAACGGGCGATGAGCTCTCGCAAGGCCTCCGCCTCCCCGTCCTGACAGCGGAGCACGAGCAGTTCTTCCTCGATCTGTCGGGTGTTGCCGGACATCGGTCCTCCATCACCTCACAGGTCGTCAACCGGGCGGGGCCGGTTCGCCGATTGCCAATTACTTCTTGGAACCCGGACCCAACAGGACGGGCGCTACGATAGGAATTCGAGCCGACGCGCGGAGGACGCCGTGAACCGCAAAGACCGCATCAAGACGTACCTGACCGGCGTGATCATCGGGGTGCTGCTGCTCTTCACGTGGCAAATCATGAAGTCGGTGAGCAACCGCCAGAACGCCCCACCCGCGGGCGTACCATCCGCCCCCGCGGCCGCCAGCGGCGGGACCGAAACGGCCGCGGACGCTGAGCCCGAGGGGGAACAGCCGCCCGAGGACGACACACCCGACGCCCTCCCCGAAGAGGCCTCACGGAGGACGCCTTGAACCCGCAGAGCAGCAGCGTGGAACCCAAGCCCAAACGCCCCCGATCGACACCCAAGAAGAAGACCACGGCGCGCACGCCCAAGGCCGACCCGACCAAGTGCATCCGCGTCCGCGGCGCCCGCGAGCACAACCTCAAGGGCATCGACGTCGATATCCCGCGCGACCAGCTCGTGGTCATCACGGGCCTCTCGGGCTCCGGGAAGAGCTCGCTGGCCTTCGACACGATCTTCGCCGAGGGGCAGCGCAAGTACATGGAGAGCCTCTCCGCGTACGCCCGCCAGTTCCTCGACCAGCTCAAGAAGCCGGACATCGAGGAGATCGAGGGCCTGCCCCCGACGATCGCGATCGAGCAGCGCTCCAGCGGACACAACCCACGCTCCACCGTCGCCACCAGCACCGAGATCTACGACTACCTGCGCCTGCTCTTTGCGCGCACCGGCGCGCCCACCTGCTGGCACCCCACCAAGCTCAAGAACGGCGAGGTCCTCCAACGCTGCGGCAAGCCCATCAGCGCCACGGCCCCCTCGCAGATCGCCTCGTCCATCCTCGAACTCGAAGAGGGCACGCGCCTCATGGTGCTCGCCCCCGTCGTCGAAGGGAAGAAGGGCTTCCACAAGGATGTCCTCGAGGAGATGCTCGCGCAGGGCTTCATCCGTGCGCGCGTCAACGGCACCATCGTGGACCTGCGCAGCACCCTCGCGGAGAACGAGGGCGAGAACCCGCTCGACCTCGGGCGCTACGAAAAGCACACCATCGAGGCGGTCATCGACCGCGTGGTCGCCAAGCCCGATGCGCGCCAGCGCCTCGTCGAATCTGTCGAAACCGCCCTCAAGGTCGGGCGTGGCGTCGTCCGCGTCAGCATCCTCCTCGACAAGGAGAAGGACCTCTGGGATGACCGCGTCTACTCCGAGCACTTCGCCTGTTCGGACCACCCGACGAGCGCGCTGAGCGAGCTTGAGCCGCGGATCTTCAGCTTCAACTCGCCCTACGGCGCGTGCCCCTCCTGCGAGGGGCTGGGCGTGATCCTGGAGTTCGACGAGGAACTCGTCTGCCCCGACCACGAGAAGACGATCGCGAAGGCGGGTATCGCGCCCTTCAAGAAGAACGGCCCGGGCGGGATGTACTTCCCGAAGGTCGTGCGGCGCTTCTGCCGTAAGTACGGCGTCGATCAGCACACCGCGATCGGTGACCTCTCCGACGGGCACTACACCCTGCTGCTCTACGGCGACGAGGAGGGCGAGTGGGAAGGCGTCCTCGAGCTGCTTCGCGCGTGGTTCGAGAAGACCGAGTCCACCTGGGTCAAGGACCACCTGCACCAATTCATGTCGCAGCGCGTCTGCCCCGAGTGCTCGGGCGATCGCGTGCGCATCGAGTCGTTGTCCGTCTTCCTGCGCACGAAAGAGGCGTTGCCCATCCCGCAGATCGAGCAGCGCAAGCGCCACGGCCTGACGACAGACCCGCACATGGTGAACATCGCGGACCTCGCGTCGCTGAAGATCAGCGAGGCGCGGCGCGTGCTCTCCGGGCTGGAGCTCAACGCCGAGCAGAAGGCGATCGCCGAGCCCATCGTGCGCGAGGTGGGGTCCCGCCTCGGGTTCCTCGCTTCGGTCGGCCTAGAATACCTCTCGCTCGACCGTCGCACCAACACGCTCTCGGGCGGCGAGGCCCAGCGCATCCGCCTGGCGACGCAGGTCGGCTCTGGCCTCGTCGGCGCGTGCTACGTGCTCGACGAGCCCACCATCGGCCTGCATCAACGCGACAACGACCGCCTCATCGCGACGCTGCGCCACCTCACCGACATCGGCAACACCGTCATCGTCGTCGAGCATGACGAGGACATGATCCGCTCCGCCGATCACGTCGTGGACATAGGCCCGGGCCCGGGCGTGCATGGCGGCGAGATCGTCGCCCAGGGCACCGTCGCGGACCTCATGAAGCAGGGCTCACTCACCGGGCAGTACCTCTCGGGCGAGCGATGCATCGAGGTGCCCGAGGAGCGGCGCGTGCTGAACACCAAGGACGCGGTCGTCGTGAAGGGTGCGCAGGAGAACAACCTCAAGCGCATCGATGTGCCCTTCCCGCTGGGCGGGCTCGTCTGCGTGACGGGCGTCTCCGGCTCGGGCAAGTCCACGCTGGTCAACGGGATCCTCCTCCGCGCCACGCGCAAGCACCTCCACGGCTCACGCGACAAACCCGGTGCGCACAGCCGCATCAACGGGCTGCACAAAATCGAGCGCGTCATCGAGGTGGACCAGTCGCCCATCGGGCGCACCCCCCGCTCCAACCCCGCGACCTACACCAACCTCTTCAACGACGTCCGCAACGTCTTCGTCCAGACCAAGGAATCCAAGATCCGCGGCTACAAGCCCGGGCGCTTCAGCTTCAACGTGAAGGGCGGGCGCTGCGAGGAGTGCCAGGGGCAGGGCACCAAGAAGATCGAGATGCACTTCCTCCCCGATATCCACGTCGAGTGCGAGACGTGCCACGGCGCCCGCTACAACCGCGAGACGCTCGAGGTCCTCTACCGCGGCAAGCACATCGCCGACGTCCTCAACATGACCGTCGAGGACGCCTGCGCCTTCTTCGAGAACCACCCGAAGATCCTGCGGTTTACGCAGTGTCTGCGCGACGTGGGCCTGGGGTACCTCACGCTGGGCCAGCCCAGCACCACCCTCTCGGGGGGCGAGGCGCAGCGCGTCAAACTCGCGACCGAGCTCGGCAAAGGGGGCAACCAGTCGGCGGGCGCTGGCGCGACGCTCTACGTCCTCGATGAGCCCACCACGGGCCTGCACTTCGAGGACGTGAAGAAGCTCTGTACTGTCTTCGACCGCATCGCCGACGCCGGCAACACGCTCGTCGTCATCGAGCACAACCTCGACGTGATCAAACGCGCCGACTGGGTCATCGACCTCGGCCCCGAGGGCGGCGACGAGGGCGGTCGCCTCGTCGCCAGCGGCACGCCGGAGGACGTTGCGGAGATCGAGGAGAGCCATACAGGGCGGTATCTCAGGGAGATGCTGGGGTAGGCTACAAGCGATGAGCGACGCGCCGCGAACGAAGACGAACCCGTCCTACGACGAATGGGTCGAGTACTGCTTCACGAAGGGGTTGAGCGACTTCCCTGCTCCCCACGACAACTCTGATGTGCTGCGATTCGTCTACGAAATCGATCCACTGACACTAGTGGGACACATCATCCGTCTCTTTGAGCAGCCGGAGTTTCTCCTCGACCGGTACTCGCCGGACGACATCGGCCGTGGTGTGGCGTTCATCGTTGGCGTCCCTTCAGAATACCTCGCGGTGATTTACAAAAAACAGTTCGACGACGCACAGCGCTCTCGCGTCTACCAAGCGGTTGCAAGTCTCTATGAGCATTGCATGGACCCGCTCACCGTAGCCGAAGAAGCGGGTTCACAGACGGGATGTAATCACGGCTCACCGTTGCAGTTTGCATTGTTCACCCTCTGGGAGAGCGGCGGCCTCGGATGGAGCATCGTGTTCGGTAAGTATGGCCGCATGCAGGCAGCGTGTTTCGAAGCGATGGAGCGCGTCCTGCACACATGCAAGTCAATAGGGTGCCGCGAGAGTGCACTGTGTGGCTATGCGTATCTCGGCATGCGATTCCAGGCTGAATCTGGGAAGGCATTCGCTCGTTACCTCAGCAAACGTCACCAGCCAGCGTGGCTGCGAAGATTTGCACGAGCAGGCGGGCACTACCACAACATGATCGATCCCGAGGCTTGACTGAGGCACTGCCTCATAAATGAAGCACGGCACTGCAGTTCAAGCCGATGGTAGATCTTAAACGGTTACGCAGCGCTGTACCCATACAGGTACACCCTCTCGCGATCCAGATCACCAAGCCGCACTTTTCAGGTTCGCGCGCTCGATCATGCCCGGGATCAGGAAGAGGTCGATGAGCTGACCGAAGCCGAAGACGCCCAGCGTGACAACGCCGCCCTGCTCGCCCACTTCCCCGACCATGGCTTCTTCGGTGTCACCCTCCGCGGTGTCTTTACAAGCACGCTCTTCGACATCGTGTCCCCCGAGGCGACGGTGCGCGTCACGCTCGTTCCGTCGCCCGGTGCGGGCGGGCTTTTTTTTGGGTTGCTGCTCATCCCGCAAGGTCGCCGCAGATAGCCCAGATCGCACCGGCGTTTCAGGATCGGTATCCTGCCCGGCGCATGGTCCAGATCTTCGTCTACATCCTGATCGCGGTCCTCGGCTCCGTGTTCGCGTTGGCGCTGATCACCAACTGGCTCAGCGGCACCAGCACCGCCTGGAAAGCGTTGCAGGAGCGGTACCCGCCGCAGGCACACGCGGAATTCGTGGAGACGCGGACCGCGCACGTCTTTCTCTCGCGGACCGACGACCCGCGGGGCGTGCTGAAGCCTCGGGGCTGCCTCTACGTGGGGTTGGGATGGTTCACCGCCAACCGCAACTCGCAGAACGTCCGGGCGGTGATCGACGACTACTCCATGCACCTGGCCCTCGACTCCGGCGCGGGTGGGCCCAAGGCCCCGATGTCCCTGCCCTGGGGCGCGATCCAGATCGGGCAGGTCTTTGCAACCCACATGGGGGAGCACTGCGTACTGACCATCGACGAGTTCACATTGCTCGTGCCGACCGCCTCGATCGAGCGTGAGCTGCTCATGCGCCAAGCCCTCGACGACGAGGCGGCGGAGAACCCCTTCGAGAGCGACCCGGGAGAGGGAGCGTACTGATGCCCGTGATGAAGACCATGGACGATTTTGCGCGTGAGTGTCGCGAGCGGGGCGTGCCCGAGATCGACATCGAGGACTACATCGAACTCGCCCAGCGGCGGCCGACCACGAAGCTCATCGACGTCCGCGAGAAGGGCGAATGGCTCTGCGGGCGTCTCCCGAGGGCGATCAACGTCTCGCGGGGCGTCCTCGAGAACAGCCTCGGGACCATCGCCTACAACGGGCGCATCACCGACCACGACCTCGCCCAGCCCATCGTCTTCTACTGCGGCTGCGGCGACCGCTCCCTCCTCGTCACCGAACGCGCGATGGAGATGGGCTTCGAGAACGCCTTCAGCCTCGACGGCGGCTTCAAGGAGTGGGCGAAGTCCGGGCTCGAGATCATCGTGGACAAGCGCTTCCCCTGGTGAGCACCGCCGGTCGGCGCGGGCTATCGGGCTGACTTTCACAACTTTCGGGGAGACGTGCCCTTCGCGTTCGCGTTCGGATTCCTCTTGGAGTAGGTGTGTAGGTACAACACACACCACGAGAGGAACGACCATTGAAACGCTTCACTGTACAACCCGCGTTCGTGATCCTGATTCTCGGAGCCCTGATCGTGGGCTCCTACTCGGTGATCGCCGGCCCGCTGGACCCGCCGTTCGGGCCGGTCGAGTCCACGGGGACGACGCTGAAAGACATCGAGCCTCGAGTCGTGATCCACGTGACGGACATCCCGCTCGTCATCGACGAGCCGGGCTCGTACGTCCTCGTTGACAACCTCCGTGCGACCGCCGATTTACCTCACGCGATCGAGATCACGAGCAGCAACGTCACGCTCGACATGGGCGGGTTCACGATCATGCCACGCGGGGGGCTCTTCCCGGTCTTCTACGAAGTCGGTGTCAAAGTCACCGGTGATCTGGACAGTGTGATCGTGCGAAACGGCACGATCACGGGGTGCTCGATCAACGGCATCAACGCGAGCAACGAAGCGTCCGTGACGGTGCAAAACGTGCACTCGAACGCCAACGACGCGAACGGCATCCGGCTCGGGAACAACGCGCGTGTTATCGACTGCACCGCGAACGGCAACTCGGGCATCGGTTTCTTCGTGGGCGACGGGTCGGTGATCACCGGATGCATCGCCAACAACAACGCCCAGCGCGGGATACGGGCGGGCGAGGACGCCGTCATCGAACGCTGCTCCGCGACCGACAACGTGGATTACGGCATCCAGGTCGGCGAGGGCGCGTCCGTACACCGGTGCACCGCATCGGGCACCGGCGGGTCTCCCGGGTACGGGTTCAGTATCGCGACGTACTCGACCGTGACGTCTTGCACCTCTACCGGGAATACGGCGGACGGGTTCAACGCCGTCGCCGCGATTGCGAGCGTCTTCGAGACGTGCACCAGTTCCGAGAACGGGGGCTCGGGTTTCTTCCTCACGAATGGGTGCGCAGCGAGAGCGTGCGTGGCTCGTGAAAACGGGAACACCGGTATCACCGCCGGCCAACAATGCAACATCGAATCGTGCGTCGCGGACTTCAATGGGTCGCACGGCATCGACACCGGAACGTCGAGCATCATCACCGGTTGCAGGGCGACCGCGAATGGCGCAACCGTCGCGCTCGCCGACGGGTTCTCGGTCGGGGCGAACAACACCGTGGTGTCATGCTCGTCGTCGAACAGCGCGGACAAGGGTTTCTCGGCGATCGGTGACGCATCGATGTTCAGAGACTGCACCGCCTACCTGAACGTGAACGAAGGGTTCTTCACGAGTTCTGCCGGTGTCAATATCCAGGGCTGCGTCGCCTCGGAAAACGGCGGCGACGGGTTCCACCTCACGTCGACCGCGGATTCCTCGATCCTCATTGGTAACCAAGCGCGGTCCAACGACGGTGCGGGGTTTCTTCTCGCGACGGGTGTGACGGGGTGCCGTATCGGTCAGAATCACACGACCGACGACGAGTATAATCTCGGCTTCTCACTCAACTTCACAGGCGAGATCCAGAGCGTCGTCGACCCGATGAATGCGCTCTCGGATGATCCCTGGGTGAACACGGACAACTGAGCCCTCAGCTCACCACAGACCCCGCATCGATCGGGCTCATCGGCGTGAGGACCACCACGTTCCGCTCGCCCTCCCCGTCCTTCGGCGCGTCGGAGGCGGCGATGATCATGCCGCGGGATTCCTCGCCTCGGATGGTCCGCGGCGCGAGGTTGGCGACGATGACGATCTGCTTCCCGACAAGGGTCTCGGGGTCGTAATAGGCCTTGATGCCCGCGCACACCTGACGGGGCTTGCCCGATCCGTCATCGACCTGGAGGCGGAGCAATTTGTCCGCATTGGGGTGGGCCTCGGCCTCGATGATCGTCGCGACCCGGAGGTCCACCTTGGCGAAGTCTTCGAACGTGATCTGCGGCTTCTCGTCCGGCATGTCTGCTCCGGTCTTTACAGTGCAATAATTCGTTGTGTGACGTGCCCGAGGCGTCTCGGGGGGCGGGGAGTGTAGCCGCCCGCCCGGGATTATTGACGAGCGCTCGATCTCGCCGATCCCAACGTGTTCCGGGGATGCCAGTAGAAGAGTTGCCCACCATGGAGACGAGCATGACGACCACCGCCCGACGCTATCGCCCCTCTGCACGCCCAGCGGCGTTCGCCTGCGCCCTGTTGGTGTGCGTTCTGGCGGCGCCCGGGGCCCTCGCACAGTCGCTGGACGGTGCCCTGGACCGCGTGCTCGGGCAGGCGAAATTCGCCGACCGCCTGAACATGTCCGTGAGCATCCTCGATGGCGACACGGGGCGGGTTTTGGCCCAGCACCGGGCCGACCGCCAGCTCATCCCCGCCTCCAACATGAAGCTGCTGACCTCCGGGGCCGCGCTCCGGGTGCTGGGCGATGACTTCGAGTTCCTCACGGAGCTGGTGCTCTTCCGAGGCGAGGGCCCGGGCGGCTCGGACCGCCTGGTCGTCCGCGGCTCGGGCGACCCCGCCTTCGCGGACCCGGAGCTCCTCGACGACATGGGCGTCTCCGTGGAGGACTTCATCGCCCTCTGGGTGGACGCCATCGAGGGCGTGGGCGTCGCGGACTCGGTCGGCGAGGTCGTCATGGACGCACGCGTCTTCGATCGTCAACTCGTCCACGACTCCTGGCCCGACGCCCAGCTCAACCGCTGGTACTGCGCGCAGGTCTCGGGCATCAACTTCCACGCCAACGTGCTCCGCGTCTACACCCGCCCGAGCACCGAGGGCTCCCGCCCCACCGTCGTCCTCGAACCCGAGGTGCCCTGGCTCGACATCGACAACAAGGCCAAGACCGTCGGGCGTGGCAAGAACCACACCGTCTGGGCCTCGCGTGCACCGGGCACCAACCGCATCGGCGTCCACGCGGACGTGCGTCACGCGACGACGCCCATCGAGGTGACCGTCCACGAGCCGGCGCTCGTGCTGGGGCGCGTGATCGCCTCACGCCTCGCCGACCGCGTCCACGACGAACCCACCGTCCGCCTCGCGCTGGACAGCGAGAACCTCTCGGGGGGCGAAACGATCCACCGCGTGCGCACGCCGATGTCCGTCGTCCTCGAACGCTGCAACACGGACTCGCACAACCTCTACGCCGAGGCCCTGATGAAGCGGACCGGCGCGACCGCCTCGAACGCCCAGGGCTCATGGCCCCGCGGCGCCTTCGCCCTCCGATCGCTCATCGTGCAGGAGCTCGGTTCCGACGACGCGGGCAGCCTCGTCGTCGCCGACGGCTCGGGCATGAGCCGCGAGAACCGCGTGACCACGGGCCTCGTCGCCCGCTGGCTCCGCGCCATGGATAAGAGCCCCATCGCCCGCGCCTTCCGGGAGAGCCTCCCCAGCGCCGGCGAGGACGGCACGCTCCGCAAGCGGTTCCGCAGCCAGTCGCCCGAGAACACCGTCCTCGCGAAGACCGGCTACCTCACGGGCGTCTCGGCGCTCTCTGGGTACGTGACGCACGAGGAGTCGGGGCGCACGATCATCTTCAGCGTGATCAGCAACGACAAGCCCAACGACATCTCGCTCAACGCGGTGCGCACGCTCGAGGAGCAGATCGTGCTCATGATCGACGAAGCGCTCACCGACGTCGCGGCGGGGCGCCAGCACGGCGGCTGAAGGCCCCGCTTTACTGCACGAGGCCCTGGGTCAGGCGCATGAACGCAGTCTCGAGGTTCACACGCTCGTCGGTGAACATCGTCATCCGGAACCCCGCGTTGATCAGGCGGTTCGGGATGTCCGTCGCGTGCTGCACGCCCGTCTCCTCGAACGTGACATGGATCACCGGCCGGCTCACGCCCGAGGGGCGCGCGGGGTCGTCCTCCTCGACGATGTTCACACGCTTCACGCTCGGCATCTCGTGCAGCAGCTTCGCCGCCTCCTCCGTGCGCTCGGCGACCGCGACGTGGACCGCGTGCTCCACGCGGGCGCGCTGCATGATCTCCTTGACCGTGCCGTTGTAGAGCAGCTGCCCCTTCTCGATCACGCCGACCACGTTGCACAGCTCCGCGAGCTCGTGCAGGATGTGGCTCGAGATGATGATCGTCTTGCCCATGCGCTTGAGCTCCTTGAGCAGCTCGCGCATCTCGATGCGGGCGCGCGGGTCGAGTCCCGAGGCGGGCTCGTCCATCAGCAGCACCTTCGGGTCGTGCAGCAGCACGCGGGCGACGGAGAGGCGCTGCGACATGCCGCGTGAGAGGCTGTTGACCTCGGCGCTGGCCTTGAAATTCAGGTCGGTGAGATCGAGCACGTCGGCGACGACACGCTTGCGCTGCGAGCCGTGGATGCCGTAGGCGCTGGCGAAGAACTCGAGGTACTCGGTGACGACCATGTCCTCGTACGCGCCCATGAAGTCGGGGACGTAGCCGATGCGCGGGCGGATCTGCCGGTTCTGGTAGCCGACGGTGAGCCCGTCGATCATCGCCTGCCCACGCGTGGGTTTGAGGAGCGTCGCGAGGACCTTGATCGTCGTCGTCTTGCCCGCACCGTTGGGGCCGATGAAGCCGAAGCAGTCCCCCTCCTCGATGACGAGGTTGAGGTTATCGAGCGCGATCAGGTCGCCGTACTCTTTGCACAGGTTGATCGTTTCGATCATCGCCATGGTCGGCTCCTCATTCGTAGTTCACGGGGTCGGGCGTGAGAGGGAAGACCCAGCGGACCATGGTGTGCCCGTCCATCGGGATCTCGTCACCGGTTTCGCCGCCTAGGCGCAGGGGCGTGGGGCTCTCCTCGCCCCGAAGATGCCCGGTGACGATCACGCACGGCATCGTCATGAACCGGGCGAGGTCCAGGCCGTGCCCGGCCCGCGTGATCTGACGCTTGCGCAGCCACTGGGTGTTGTTCCACCCGGGCTGGGACACCAGAGGTCGCCACGTCAGGCGCTCGGCGTCCTTCCGCGCGTCCACCCATGAGTAGGGCGTGCGCGCATCGGAGGTCCCGGGGTTGTTGAAGAATGCGCTGTTGTCGGCGTTGTCCGTGAGGCTGTTGCGGAACAGAAGCGAGGAACTGCCCGTGGCATCCTCCGCGACACTCTTGAGGTCGAGTTCCACACCCGGTGCCCAGGGCGCATCGAGTTTCCACACGCGGAACCGCGAATACAGCAGGCCCTCGTTCTTCCGGTTGGTGTTGTCCGGGTCTGCGCGATAGCCGGGGTCGGTCTGCCCGTAGCACAGGATGATCTGCACGCCCTCCAGCCCCCCGGGCAGCCCGTGTACGAGTCGCCCGGACATCCGATTGGCCCCCTCGAGACGCGGCTCGAACGCGGGCGCTGTGGGCCTGGGCGTCTGCCACACCACGCCGCCCCCCCACTCCGCACGGACCGTCTTCACGGTGGACCGCACGGGCGAACGCAGCGAGGAGCCGTCGCGCACCGAGTACACGTAGGCGCGCGCATCGGGGAATCGAGTCGTCAAGCCGAAGCCCGTCGGGTCGCTCCAGCCGCTGATGAGGTTCCGCGAGTTGGTGTCCACCGCGCCCTCTTTGACGCTGATCGTGCGGTCGCCGTACCCCGGCATCATCACGCCCGCGAAGGTGCGCGTGCGCTGGTACGACTGGCCGTAGACGTGATCGAGGAACGTGAGGTGCTTGGCGCGGACCGTGGTGTCCGCCAGCGTCTGCGCACCGAGCCACGCGATGACCGCGAAGACGCCGACCGTCCCGAGGAACGCCACCCACGCGTGCCGCTGCCAGTTGTTCATCTTCAGCAGCCCGAACCCCAGCGGGCCCGCGGCGAGCCAGTACGCCACGAACACCACCACCGCGAGCAGGATTCCCACGCCCGCCTGCGCCGTGTTCTCGATCGACCCCGCGAAGTGACGATCCAGCAGCTGCTCCTGCGGCTGCGGGCGGCTGCCCTGGATCGCGTTCCGGCTGTTGTCGGGAAAGGGGATCGGGAAGGTCTTGCCCAGGATGCGGTGCCACAGCCCGTCGGCGCGGAAGATGCGCCGCTGCACGAACTCGGGATCCGACAGGTCCAGCCCGACCACCGTGACCATGCCCACGCCCACGAGACGGCGCGTCACGACCACGCCGTGCGGCCCATCGATAAGCGGCGCGGCGCGCATCGGATCGACACCCTGCGCGCGCTCGAAGGCGTGCACCGTCGCGTTAGAAGGCAGCGGGATGCGGTCGCTGTCCTTGGTGGTCAGCAGACGCCGGTAGGGCTCGTACGACACGCCCTCGACGCGGATCGCATTGGCCTCGGGCATGATCGACGCGAGCGGGTCGTCGTTCGTGAACCAGATGCCACCGACCGGCGGCATGACGATGACCAGGTGACCGCCGTGACGCACCCATTCCTCGAGCGCCCGCGGGCGCTCTGTGCCGAGACGCGCGGGGTCGGCGTCGCCCCAGACGATCGTCTCGTACTGCAGCAGGCCTTCCCAGCGATCGGGCAGGTCCTCGGGGGCCATCCCGCTGACGACGTCGAAGGACTCCTGCGAGGAGAGCGGCGCGACGCGGGTCATGCCCAGCTCGTACTGGTTGAGCCCGAAGACGCGGGACCCGACGACACCGATGAAATCGAAGCGCGGCTCGCGCACCGCCTGCGGCGCGATGCGTTTCGCCGAGAGCTGGCGGCCGACCGAGGTCTCAGACCCCTGTGAATCGCCCAGTTCGTGGATGGTCACCGTGAAGTACGCGGGCATCGTCCAGGGCATCGGCGCGTAGACCCACACGCCCTGCCGGCGTCCGGGCGTGAGCGTGACCTCGCGCTGAGCGAGCATGGTGTCGCCGTCCGGGTCCGGCACGTGCAGACGCACCGCGACGGCGCGTGGGGCGGTGGAGACCACGTCCTGCAGGATCAGCCGGACGCCCGTCCACTCGCCCGGGCGGACAACGTTGCCGACGCCGAAGGCGTCCACGTCGATAGCGATGACAGACGTTGGCTGCGGATCCGGAGTGTCCTGACCCTCGGTCTCCTGCCCCGACGCGATCGGGGCGAGCACGCCCAACGCCAGAAGACAGGCGAGGAGGCGGGTCACAATCGTCGAAGAGGTCCCCGGCATATCCGTGAGTGTAGAGAACACCCTCGCTTCAGACGACCGCCCCCTCACCCGATGCCAGTGGCGTGGGCAACACATGGATCATCCTGCTCCTGACCGGCATCGGCATCGCCGGCGTGATGGCCTTCCTCTACGGGGCCTCCAAGCACCTGCTCTACAACCGGGACATCCACGAACTCGCGATCCAATCGCACGCGCTGCGGAGCAACCAGATCAGGCGGCTCGCGATGCTGCGCGGCTCCGAGGCGTGGGACTCTGCGGACCTGATCCTCGATCCAAGTATCGCGCGAGCCGTCCGCGATCTGACCGGCGGCCATTCCATCAACGTGGACATCGCAGACGAGAACGGCGAGTTCGCGCGGGCGGCGTGAACCAGGTGTTCAGTCGGGACGGCGCGTGTGATCGGTGTCATCAGCCTCGAGCTGATCCTGCACCTGCCGAGCGTGCTCGCCCAGCATGAGCTCCGCGACGAGGTCGCGCACCCGCACACCGCGATCGTCGATCGCGTGGTGCGGGATACTGAGCGGCGCGAGGACGCCGTAACCGAGCCCGAGCTGGAGCAGCGTCCACGCGGTGATTTCCGGCGTGAAGTGCTTCGACACCCGCCCCTCCTCCTGAGCCTTGCCGACCTCACCCGCGACGAAGGCGTGGATCTGTGTCATGTGCTGCTGAAGAGCGCGGAGGATGTCCGGGTCCTTGAATTCCATCATCGCCTGCATGATCACGCGGTAGATGCCGCGGCCGCGATCGGTGATCAGTGGGTTCGCTACGAACAGACGCTTGAGGCGCTGGGCGGGGTCCTTCGCGATCGCGAGCTGCTTCTCCCACGTCTCGATGGTCAACTGGCCCGTGCGCTCGATCACCGCGATGAACAGGTGCTTCTTCGAGCTGAAGTGGCGATAGATGATGGGCTCGGTCACGCCGGCGGCCTTCGCGAGCTCGCTGGTCGTTGCGCCGTAATAGCCACGCTCCGCAAAGAGGGCCATCGCGGAGTCGAGCAGCTGTTCCCGTCGTTGTGCCGCTGGCAGACGCGTCATATCGCTCACACACCAGGGTTTGTGGAGCCCGCACGCGATCTCGCCCGCGACGGGACATCCATTAGCACACGCTAACACATCGGCGATCCCGCGTCCCGGTCTTCAGCGATCCCGCCCGGTCTGTGAGACGCGCAAGGGCGGCACCGGGTCCACGCCTGACCCGCCCCACGGGTGACACTTCAGGATGCGCCTGGCGGTGAGCCAGCCAGCGACCCACGGCGCGTGGATGCGGAACGCCTGCAGCCCGTAATGCGAGCAGGAGGGGTAGAAGCGGCACTTGCCCCCCATCGCGTGCCCGAGGGTGTGCTGGTACCCGATGATCATCCAAACCGCGGGCAGCCCGAGCCACACGAAGCGAGAGCGTGGCAGCATCGGCAGGGCCTCGTCGTGCGAGCACTGCGTGTGATCAGTTGGGTCCGCGTCGGGCTCACACATCTGAGTCCCCCCCTGCGTCCTTCTGCGCCCGCTTGGCCCAATGCCGCTCGCCAGCCTCGACGCCCTCGCGGATGAGCCGCGCGTACACCTCTGGCTTGAGGAGCTTGTGTGGCCCCGTGGGGATCACCACGTCGTACCCCGCCGGCAGGTCCGCGCGGACGTGCCGGAACGCTTCGCGCAGGCGTCGCTTGAGGGCGACCCGCTCGTGGGCCTTGCCGAACCTCCGCCCGATCGAGAGCCCGAGCCGGCACTCCGCGAGCCCGTTGGGCTTTGTGAAGACCGTGATCGGCCCTTTCCGCTTGAGCACCCGGGCCGCGAAGACCGCCTGATAGTCGCGATCGTGCGACAGGCGGTGGCGCCTGCGGAACCACTTGCGGGCCTCGGGTTGAACGGCATCGTCGGACACTGACGAACCCTAGCCCGAAGACTCCCGCAGCGCTTCCTGATACCGGCGCATCAGACGCGAACGCGTGATCAGCCCCACGGGCATGTCGTCCTTCCGGGCGTCCACGAGGGCGAGCGATCCCACATCGTGCATGCTGAACTTCTCCAGCACGCGATCCAGCGTGTCGTCGGGGTGGACCGTCGGCAGGTCCGTCCGCACCAGTTCCTCGACCAGCAGGTACGGGATCGCCTC
>JAJDDE010000169.1 GCA_029260475.1 Phycisphaerales bacterium
GATGCGCTCGCCCACCTCGTGCGGTCCGTGGGCCTCGAGTGTGTCGAGACCCTCACCCCGGGCCTGCTCGACGCCGACCTCGTCCGCCAGGCGGTGCTGCGAGGCCATCACGACATCGCCGATCAACCGCTGCTCCGAGACGTGCTCGTTGATCACTGGGAGGACAGGGGCGACGCCTTCCAGTCCTTCCTGGCGTCGCACGGTCTCTCATCGCACCTCTGGATCGCCGCCAAGAAGCCGAAGGCCAGAGCACTCGTCACCAAGCCAGAACTCGCCAAGGACCAACGCGTGTTTACGCGCTGGCTCGACGACCTCGACGCCCAACGCCGGACGCCTTCGCTTGACGATCTTAGCCATGCCCATCACGAACTCGACATCGTTCAACAGCTCCAGTCCAGCGGCATCGCACGCTGGGACGGGTTTCTACCTGACGATCAGCTGCGGGCGTTGGCGTCCGAAGCGCGTTCAATCATCGATCGCGCCGCAGTGATCAGCAACACGCTCCCACCCTCCGGGAGAGGACGCGACGAAGCGAACGGGGCCGACGTCTGGAGGGGCATGAACCCGCACGATGGCCGGACCCGGGCAAACTTCTCGCGCGAGTCCATCGAGTCGATGCCGAACGCGGTAAGGTCACTCTTCGACGATGAGCGCATGTCGCGCATCGTCCGCACCTACTACAACGCCGAACGCGCCTGGTGCAACGCGTTGCTCGTCGAGCGCCTCGCCGAATCGCGCACCGCCGACACGTGGCACTTCGACAAGCTCTTCGACCAAATCAAGGTCATGATCCTGCTCAGCGACACCACTGAGGACAACGGCCCGCTCCGATACAAGGCCGGCTCGCACCATCGCCCTCCCGAGCTCGACCTCTTCTTCCACCGCTCCTTCGCGGGCGGACCGATCGACGGACTCGACTTCAACTACCCGCCCAGGCCCCTCGTCGAGAAACTCCCGGGCGAATCCGTGCTCGGCACCGGACGGGCGGGCGATGCGATCTTCTTCGACACCCTCGGCATCCACAGCGGCACGCTCTGCTGGTCGGGCCAGCGGCTCGCTCTCGTCGCGGCCTTCAACGTCGCCACGCCGCGGAACGACGCCCTGTACGCCCTGTTCTTCCCGAAGAGCCCGGCACCGCGAGCGGACACAAAGAAATGACGGCGCTCACCGTCATCTTCAGCGAACACGAACTCGACTACGCGCCACCCGGTGAACTGAACCTCGCCCTGGACCCGGACGCCTGGACGATGCTGACCCAGGCCGGGCACCCAACGATCACGACCGACGACCTCCCCGGCTACAACCGATCCGTCCGAGACAACGCGGCCAGTGCCCTCGATGCCTGGCGCCAACACGCCCGCTCGATGCACGACGGTGTCAACATCTTCGATCTCGTCGCCTACCGGCACGTACGCTGGATCACGCGCCTGACCGCGGTCATCACCGCCGTCTCCAGCGCGCTCGAGTACACGGGCGCGACCGGGGTGCGCCTCCTCGAGCACCCCGGCGGGCACGCTCTGGACATCCCCAGCGACCAGTCGCGCATGACCGCTCTGCACGCCAGCGCGATGGCCGCAGCGACGCGCAGAGGGCTGCCGACGACGATAGATCCAGCGCCGGTCACCCCGCCCGCTGACATCCCCGCACATCCGCACGATCCCGCGGCGAGTGCAGACGTCCCCGAAGTCCATGCCCTGTTCATCGCCGATGGACCAGAGATCCCGCGCAGCTTCGGCATCGCCAGAGCCCTCCAGCGCGCAACCGGCCTCGACCACACGCTCGTTTCGCACACCGACCCGGGGCCTGCCACGCTCACCATCGAGCAGTACGCAGGTCCGATCAACATGAAATTCAGTGGTGACCCAAGCGACGCACTCGCCGCCTTCCAATCGATGGTCTCTGCGCTGGACACCGTGACCAGCACGCTGTTCACCGCGTCGGAGCTCGGAGACCACCACCGTTTCCTGTTCGGTGCCTACGCCAATACCGTCGGTGCCAACCACACACGCTGGACCGTCGCACTCGAACACCACCGCCCGGAAGTCGTCGTCGGGTCGTACCCATCAATACCGCTCGAGGCCGCATCGCGCCTCGGAATCCCCACGATCCTCATCCCGCACGGCATCATGCTCACCGGCGCGGACCATTACGCCGACCGGCTGCATCCGCGCACGATGATCGGCGCCGCGGGCAGCACACACCAAGAGCGGCTCATCGTCCGTGGCGTGGAGCCAAATCGCATCCGCATCACCGGCGTGGTCACACCCGCGAGCGCTACAGCCGTAACTCGGTCCTGCGCCACACCGACACTCCTCATCCCCACGACCGAGACCACCCGCCCCGCTCACCTGGGCGAGCCCCCCTGCACCTCCTTCACAAAGGAGGCGCAGGTCATCGAGCGACTCGCCATCGCCATGAGCGACGCCGGCTGGGACGTCCGTCTCAGACCCCACCCCCGCTACGACCGAGAGCGCCGGTTCTACGAGAACATCGCGGCACGCGTCCGCAGCGATCGGTTCTCGTTGTGTGACCCACACACCGGCACGTTCCAAGAGTCGGTACAGCAGGCAACGGCGGTCGCGTTCGTCGGCGCCCCGACGTCGGCGATCGCAGAAGCCGCCTTGTTCGGACGCCCCGTGCTGCTGATCACAGAAGCGCTCGACGCGGGCACGCTCGAACGCTGGGGGCTCACCGCGTTCGAGCACGCCGAGTCGGTCCCCGCCGCCGCGAACGCCCTCGAATCGATGCGCCGCGACACGCCGCGTTGGACCCAGCACGCCCAACGGGCCGCACACGGACTCGCGGCACAGGACGCACTAGAGCGGACCGTCGCCATCCTCACCGAGATGCTCGCCCAGCCGAGCACGACCGCTACGCCTTCGTGAGCACACACCGGACGATCCGGCTGACAAGGTCCGAGGCCACAATGCCCGGGTGTACGCTCCGCACGCGATCGAATATCTCGGGCGTGAGCAGCAGCGCATCCTCGGCACGGAACCGTGGCAGCCACGCGTTCGTCTGTAATCCGCTCCGGTCGATCGATTCTCGAACCAGCGACTGCGACAAGCCGTTCAACGCCGTCTCGTAGAACGAGATCGCGCGTTCTGCCTCTTCCGGGCGACGCTCATGGAGGTAGCGCTTGAGGTCCGCCTCGCGGAGCTGCGCGTGCCCCCACGCCATATCCAGCGTCACCAGCGCGTGCCCGCCATCGATGGAAAAAAAGGGGTTGTACTCGTGGTAGACGCCGCCGCCCGCTGTCAGCAGCCGCACGGACTCGCCCATGCACGCCTCGACGTCCAAGACATGCTCCAGCGTCTGCCAACTCATGATCAACCCGAAGCGATCCCCCTCCAGCCCCGACGACGCGATGTCATCGTGCATAAACCGCACACGCGCAGACGCACCGGTGTGCGCACGGACGAAACGTTCCCGTAGCGCCGCACTCTCCGGCGTAAAATGCTCCCCGAAATCGATGCCCGTCACACTCGACGCCCCCCGACGCAGCAGACACACCGCCTCGGCTCCATCCGCGGCACCCACCAGCAGCACATCTCGCCCGGACATCGAATGCCCGTGCAGCGCGAGCAGGTTCTCCGCCAGAACTACCCGCCGATCCACCGACTGAAGATGGCGTTCGATCGCCGACGGCTCCTCGATCCTCTCCAACCCGCTCGCGTACCCCCCGCCATCCGCGGGGCGTACCGACGCGCGGTGCCCCGGATCGAGTACGAGCCGAACGCCGTCCGATGTCACAAAGATGCCGTCTGTCATAGTGGTCATGCCGACGCTTCCATCCGCGAGGCCACCCGATCAACGATCCGCTGAACGCCTGAGGCATATCCGAAGCGCTCGTTGATCCATCGCTGGAGTCGAGCGCACAGCGCGATGCGCTCGTCAGCACCCTCAACGGACCATCGCAGTGCGGCCTGCAACTCGTCGGCCCCGCCAAACGACCAGCGCCGGTACTCCGGGGGCAGTTCCATCAGCCACCCCACGCCATCCCGCCGGCGCGCCATGTTCACTTCGACAAGGTCCAGTTCGGTGCCCTCACCCGCGTAGGCCCGAAGCTCATCGCACACGCGCTCGAACGCGGCGCGGTCCTCGTGCTTGATGTGGTCCAACGCCTCCGCGTACGACGCCACATCGTCCGGCAGGCGCGACAGCCACGCCATGAACGTCTCCTGACACACATCACGCGCCCGTCGTCGAGCCAGCACCAACCCCCCCGCCATCCAGGCATCGATCGAACGCTGGTGGCTCGTCGGGAAGAAGGGCTCGAGCATGAGGCAGCACGCGGACTCCCGGCTCGCGCGTTCCAGCGCCTCGCCATACGCGATCACGCCTCGGGCGTGTGCGCCGAATTCCGGATGCTCATCCCAGCCGGCCCCGTACACCTCCAACGACATCCCCAGCGACGCTGCGGCGTCCCGCGCCCACGCCAGGCCCTGCTGCCGATACAGCGCGTTGTTCACGTGCGTCGCCAGCAGCTCCGACAAGGGCTTCACCGCGGGGTGTGCGCGATCAACACCGTGCGCTGCTGCGCCATCCCTCGTCAGTTCAAGCACATCGCTGCTGTTTTCCAAGCATCCGCCACCCGCGTACAGCCCTTCCATCCGTTCGGTCACGCTCCGAGCGATGGAACAAGCCCTGTCATCGTGCCCCACCATCTCGAGCACCGTCCCGAGCGTCTGTGAAGGCGTCCCCGAGTGATTCGACACGTACAGCAGCGTGCGCCCATCACCAGGACCGGGCGCCGCACCCCGCGTGGGCCTGCGCGTCAGCCGCACCGTCTCGAAGCAGCGGTCGGCGGGGTACGCGTGCTCGTGGACGTAGGTCCGCACCCACGGACCCGTCGCGAAGTCCGTCGGCCCCATCGACGGACCCGCCGCCGGCGCAGTCAGGTTCACCAGGTTGTCCTGGATCACGCACACAAACGGGAGTTGCTCCGGGAACAACCCGGGATTCTCCGCGCGAAGATGGTCGATCTGCAGCACGAGCGCCGGGTCGTGATCGAGCACGCCCTGCAAGAGGGACAGCCTCGTGTGCCGATGGTGCGCCGCACCCTCCACCTCCACCTGCGCGTCGAACCCACGCTCCCGCGCACCGTGCGCGAAGTCTTCGGTCGAGTGGCAGAGCACCGTCGAGAACCGCGTCGTCAGCATGAGCAGCGACGCCCCCGGTGCGCGGAGCCGCTCGGCGCTCTCCGCGCGGGTCCGCGACGCGTAGCGACGCGCCACCGCGCCCTCCAACGCCTTGGCACGCTCGTTCACCCGCTCGTGAACAGCGCCGAGTTCCTTCACGACGTCCGCATCCACCGCGCCCAACCGCGCCGCCGCCTTGGGCGGTGCGCACTCAATCGGCCCCTCACCCCACGCGCGAAGCCGCTCGCGCCACGCCGGGCCCAGGAACAGCAAGAACCGATCGGATCCGAAGACGCCCGTCAAGTCGGCACGCCGCATCGCCCACGCGATCGCCTCCACGCCCGGCTCGAAGACGAAGACGGCGCGCTCCGTGCCGACGGTCCCCGCGTCTGGCCCCTCGGACGCGAGATGGGTGAGCACAGCACCATCGCCAAACCCGAGCATGGCGCACGCCTCGCGCGGGTGCTCGCGATCCTCAAGCATCTCCATCACCGTGCGCACATCCGCCCCGCCCTCACCCCGGTCCTGGCTCACCTCCACGCGTTCGACGAGCGCCACGAGTTCCGGGTCGCGTTGACCAAGCGCACAGAGATTCCGTTCGAGCACATCGCTCAGCGAAACACGCTCGATCACTCTGGCGCTACCTTCTGTCATGCACACTCCGCGCTCGGTTCGATGAGGGACTCTGCCGTTGCCGGCATACGCCACTATCGGCGTTCCCGCGCGTAGTCCCCCACTCACCCGCGTCGTCCGAGCCCTCCGCCCGTGCCCACCTGCACCGTCCTCATCCCGAGCCACGCCCGTCCCGAGGCGCTCCGCGCCTGCCTCGCGGGCCTGGCACGCCAATCGGTCGCCCCAACCGAGGTCCTCGTAGGGCTCGACGGCGGCTCGCCGAGCGAGGCGGACGCCATCTCGCGCGAGCACCGCGACGCCCTGCCCTCGCTGCGCGTCCTCGCCATGCCGCGGACCGGCTACATCCCGGTCCGCCGGGCCCTGCTCGAAGCAGCGCAGGGCGAGGTCTTCCTCTCGCTCAACGACGACGTGCTCCCCGGATCGGGCCTGCTGGAAGCCCATCTCCGCGAACACGGCTCTCGCACCACGCTCGTCACCGGCCCCGCCCCCTGGAAACGTCCCGAGCAGCCCTCCCGCTTCGACGACATCGTCGCCCGCGCCGGGCTCATCTTCTTCGATCCCGCGGCAGCCATCTCCGAGGAGGGCACGGTCCCCTACCGCTACTGCGTCGGCCTCAATTTCTCCGGCCCCACCGCTCTGGTACAAGCAGCGGGCGGATTCCACGACCTCCCCCACACCTACGGCTACGACGACATCGAACTCGCCCACCGCGTCTGCGCGCACGCCGGCTGCGCTGTGCGCTTCGCACCCGGCGCGATCGTCGAGCACGATCACCGCTACACACCCCTCGACGTCGAACGCCGCGAGTACCAACTCGGTCGCGCCGCCCACGCCTACGCCACCGTTAACCCCGCGTTCTGTCGAGAGCTCTTCGGGCGTGACATCCGCAGCGAGTCGGAGCTCGAATTCTCTAGCGCCTACCTCCGGCACATGCGACCGGACGCGGCACGCATCGAGCGCGCGTTCTGTGCGCACGCGGACGTGCCCTCCGAGCGGATCGAAGTTGATCGGCTCGAGCTCTTCGCCCAGCACTGGATTCTGCTCAAACGCTATCTTTGGCGATGGGGTCTGCTCGACGCCTCGACGGGGGCACCGAGCCGTTTCGCGCCGCTGAACGAAGCACGCGATCTGCCCTAGCCGATCCGTTCACGCCCGTGCATGTAGGGCCGCAGCGCCGGCGGGATGCGCACCGAGCCGTCCTCCTGCTGATGGATCTCCAGCATCGGGATCATCACGCGCGGGCTCGCGAGCACCGTGTTGTTCAGCGAATGACAGAAGACGGTCTTCCCGTCCGTGGACGCCCCTCGGTACCGCAGGTTGAGGCGCCGGCACTGGAAGTCGTACAGACGCGAGGCGGAGTGTGTCTCGCCGTACGCGCCCGTCGGTTGCCCATCCTCGCCCAGCTCGCCACGGCTGGGCATCCAGCACTCGATGTCGATCATGTCCGCGTTCTTGACGCCAAGGTCACCGGCGCAGCACTGCAGCAGCCGGTAAGGCAGTTCCAACCGCTGCAGCAGTGTCTCGACGATCCCGATCATATTCTGGTGCCACGCGCGGCTCTCGGTCTCGTCGGCCCTGCAGATCACCACCTGCTCCACCTTGTCGAACTGGTGGATGCGGTACAGGCCCGCTGCATCGCGCCCCGCGGCCCCCGCCTCGCGCCGGAAGCAGGTGCTGACCGTCGCCATCTGCAAAGGCAGGTCCGCCTCGTCGAGGATCTCATCGCTGTGCAGGCCCATCAGACCCACCTCGCCTGTGCCCGTGAGGTACAGGTCGTGCGCCGCCCCGCGGGCCGCCTCGTCCACGCGGTAGGTCTGCTCCTCGCCCGCCGGGAAGAAGCCCGTGCCGATCATCGCCTGCTCGCGCACCACGACGGGCACACTCATCGGCATGAACCCGTGCTCCTCCGTGATCAGGTCGAACGCGAACCGAAGCAGCGCCTGGTGCAGGCGCATGCCGTCGCCCGTGAGCGCATAGCTGCGGCTGCCGGCGAGTTTCACCCCGCGCTCGAAGTCCGCCAGCCGGAGCGACTCCACGAGTTCGAGGTGCGTCTTGGGCGCGAACCCGCGCTGCTCCTGAAATGGTTTCGACGCCTGGTATCCCTCCGGATGCCACACGCGGATCTCCACGTTGTCGTCCGAGCCCGTGCCGTCTGGCACATCGTCGTCGGGCGGCTGCGGGATCGTCAGCAGGATCGCGTCGAGCTCGGGCTGGAGGGACTCCGCCTGGGCGTCGAGCGCCTGGATATGGTCCTTGAGGGCGACCGGCTTGTCGCGGAGCTCGGCGATCTCAGCCTCGATCGAGGCCTTCTCTGCCCCCTGGGCCTTCTTGAGCTGACCGGAGAGCTTGCCGATCTGCGGGCCCGTCTCCTTCGCGAGCTTCTTCTGCTCGGCGCGGAGGTTTTCCTGCTCGGTGCGTAGGGCGCGGAGCCGCTCGTCGAGGTCGAGCGCGCGGTCGATATCCACGGTCATGCGCTTGCGAGCGGCGCCGCGCTTGAAGCGGTCGGGGTCGGTGCGGAGTGCCTTCGGATCGATCATGGGGCGGATCGTACACGCACGAGCACGCCCCGTTTACTGGAATTCGCCGTCGCCCGGAGGCCCGACAACGCTGGAGCAGGGGTGCTGGCTGTCGATCTGGATCCGCAGGTCGAACGACGCCCGCCCGATGCCGCTGGATTCCTCGACGCGGGCCTCGAGCGTCGGCCCGATCATCGCGAACAGGTTGCTGTTCACGCAGCCCATCGGGTCCTGCGCACTGCGGAGGAACGCGTCGGTGAAGATCGCCTCCACGGCACCCGAATCGAAGGCACGCTGGGTGTACGAGACGTGCGCGAACAGGGGATCGATCGTGTTGAAATCGATCCCGCTCGGCCCGGGGTCAACCAGGGGCCCGCGCGGGGCATTCGCCATACCGCTGTTCACGGTGGTGAGGCCGATAGGGATGTCGAACATCACGCTAGAGGGCAGACCAGCCTGCGGGGCCAGCGTCTCGATGCTCAGGAGCCGCGCCGCGGTGGGGCTCGCGTTCGGGTCCACGTTGAACGCGAAGAGCGAATGCAGACGCTGGGCGTTGTTCCCGTCGATGTCCGCGGTGAGATAGAGGGTGTTGCCGTGGATCGCCAGGCCCAGACCCGAGGGCATCCCGGACCCCTCGGGCGAATCGTCACGGAGGAACGCGAGGTCGATCGCCGGATCGATGAACGCGCCCGCGACGGGCTCGAGCCCACCGGTGCCGCCGTAAACGGCATCGGTGATCATGCCGGTGCGCGGATCGAACTCGATCATCGCGACATCGCCGAGCAGCAGGTTCGAGGGGTTCTCGAAGTCCCCCTGCATGGAGATGAGCATGAACAACCGACCGCGCGAGTCGCTGCCCGCGAGGCCGCCCTCGATCTGACCGCCGAAGGACGCGATGCGCTCGATCGTCCCGCTCGTCGGGTCGAGGCGGTTGAGGGTCGTGAAGTCCGTGTTGACATCGAACGAACCGAGCTCGATCGCGGTCGCGTAGAAATCGGGGCCCAGCGTCGCGAAGCCGGTGAACTGCGGCTTTTCGAAATTATCCACGAACGTCTGGATCAGCAGCGGCTGCTGGATCACCGTGCCGTCCGGCGCCACCACGCCCCGATACAAACGATTCTGCGGCGTCGGCGCGGAGCCCTGCGGACCATCGAAGTTGAAGTTGCTCAGGAGCAGCATGATCTCGATGTTGTTATCCGGTAAGAACTTGGCACCGATGCCGCCCGCCGCCGCCTGGAAGGCCGGGAACCCGCTGTCCGCGAAGACCGGGAAGGGCACCAGCGGATCGCCCGAGTAGCTGACGATCGAATTGCCAAGGAAGTTGGCCCCGATGAGCATGCCCAGTGCCGTGGGGGGATCGGGATCAGGATCCGGATCAGGGTCTGGATCGGGATCGGGATCTGGATCTGGATCGCCTCCGCCCCCGTTGTTTCCGCCACCGTTACCGCCACCACCGTTGCTACCGCCACCGTTGCCGCCACCCCCGCCGCCACCGGGCGACTGAGGCAGGTCGTCCACATCACCGCCCACGTTGTCTTCGAGTTGCTGGTTCGGATCACCCTGTCGAGGAGGGGGCGGACCGGTGAGGCCCGTGTTCTGCTTGATGGGCTCGCCCCCACCGGGGCCTCGGTTGCCCGCCTGGTTCTCATCGGGCTCGCGGGCGCTCGCGTTGCCGGTCTCGCTGGTCGCGGTCTTCGCCGCCTTATCCGCGGGCGAGGGGGCGTCCTCCGAGGTCTCCGAGTCGTCGGAGATGGTGGCCTTTTTGCCCGATGGGTAGCTCACCGCGAACCGGCCCGTGTTCCCGGGCGCCCCGAACGCCGAGACGTCGCGCCCGAGCACCTGGATGGCTCCGTTGGTGCCCGAGACGTCGAGCGTGGAGTCGGGCGTCGCGATCGAGACATCGTTGGCGATCGTTGCTTTGGTCACATCGAAGACGACACGCCCGTAGTCCAGTTCGATCCGTGTGACGTCCGCCTCTTCGACCGCCCCTTCGCCGGCTTCCAACGCCCGGCGCGCCGTGCGGACCGCCTCGCTCAGCTTCGCCTTGGCGAGCCCCTCGAAGGTGAAGAGCTGGTTCTCTCCGACGCGGATGGAGAGCCGCCCGCTGGGCAGCGTCCGGATCGTCGTCCCGATGGGCAACACCTGTCCGACCGTGGGTGTCTCCCAATCGCCATCATCGGTCCGCTTCACGTTGACGCCGCCCTGCACGCTCACCACCACGCCCGGGTTCTCGTTCGCGCCCTTCTCGTCCGCCGTTTCGACGTCGGGTTGATCGGTCACGATCGCTGGCTGCACCAGTGGCGCTCCATCGGGCGCAGGTGTCGCGTCTTGTGCGCTCGCGAGGCCAACGACGGTCAGGAGCAGCGAGGCGGTCAGGGGCGTGCGGCTGGGCATGGATCAGGCTCTCTTTCGCGCGGGCCGTCGGCCCGTCGCGTGTCATTTCTCCGTGAGCACGATGCTCGGCGGCGCATCGGGGTTCGCGATCAGGTGTTCGATCGCTCCCAAGTGCAACGCCGCGATCTTCCCATCGTCAAACTCATCACGCAAGCGCTCATAATTCGCCCGCGACCGATCCCACCCGCGCGCCGCGAAGTCCGCAGCAGCCGCCTCGCAGGCCTCGATCCACGCCTCGGTGCGCTCGCCCTTGGGTGTCCGGTCTCCGATGAGCTCCCTGATCGGCTCCGGATGCGATTTGCCGACCACCAGGAGCTTGCCGACCGCCCGTGTGCGATAGGCATCTCCGATAAGCTCTGCGCACCGCCCGTTCATGGTGATCGTCGTGCCGAGCTGCTTGTTCGCGGACTCGAGACGAGCCGAGAGGTTCACCGAGTCGCCGATCACGGTGTACGCCGAGCGGTGTGGAGGGTTGCCGAAGTCGCCCACGCTCACCACGCCCGTCGCGATGCCGATCCGGATTGCCGCCGGTCCGACCTCGCCGAAGACGTCGGCCTCGTTCAGCTCGTCGAGCCGTTCGAGCATCGCGAGCGCCGCTTCGCAGGCTTTGTGCGCGTGCTTGGGGTTCTCGAGCGGCGCGCCCCAGAACGCCATGATGCCGTCACCCAGGTACTTGTCGAGAGTCGCACCAGTCACCTCCAACACGCCCGTCATCGAGCGCAGGTACGCCGAGAGCACGTCGGTGGTCCGCTCTGTCCCGAGCCGCTCCGCCATCGTCGTGAACCCGACGATATCCGTGAACATGATCGTGAGCTCACGCCGTTGCGGCTCCATCGAGCTCAACTCCGGGTTGTTCACGAGGATGTCCACAACGTCGGGCGAGACGTACGTCTTGAACCGCTCCTCGGTACGCCTGCGCGCACGCAGCTCGACGAGCGCGCGATAGGTCGTCCTCGCCAGCCAGACGAGGAAGAGCGAAACGATCGGGGCCGCCAGGTGTGAACCGAGCCCCAACCGGGCGTCGAGCAGCCACGCCCCGAGCACGAACCAGAGGCCCGCGATCACAACGCAGACGAGCAGGCCCGTCCACTGGTTCGTCCGGGCACCGATCATCAGCCCGAACGTCGCGAGCAGCCCCGCGAAGATCGGTGCCACAATGACGGGCCCCGGCGCGAGCACCGTCCCCGTGAGCACGTTGTGCGCGACCGCGGCGTGGACGTACACCCCTGGGGTTTCGGGGGCCAGGCTGGTCGAAGCCAGGTCGCTCGCCTGCTTGGTCGCTTTGGACCCGATGAAAACGAGCGCACCCTCCAGGTCGGGCAGTGGATCGCGCTGAAGGAGCGCGTCGGTTTGCTCGATGGCCTTGCCGATGGGTTGTACGAGTTCCAACGCCCCTTCCGCCGCGAATGAGAGATCGTCATCGCTCGCCCGCGGGTCCTCTCCGCTCTGGATCGCGTGAGCGAGCAGCAACAGATCCTCCCACAGCGCGCGTTGACCGTCCCATGCGTTTCGCCATGCGTCTGAGAACGGGCGTCCCTCGGCGAGCACACGAGCACGCGCCTCGTAGGCCTCGAGGTCCAACGGCCATCCGAAGCCGTTCACGAGCGCACGGACATTGCCGTCGATCGGCGTGTACATTTTGCGCACGAGCGCGATGTCGATCAGTTCCGACACCGACACCTCGCGCCCACCCCCATCGGCGAACAGCGTGTCGATCGACGCGGTGGGCCATCGCACTCGTGCGACGCCGCCGACTTCGATCGAGGGACCGTCTTTGGACATATTCAAGCGGTGTACGCCGGTCGGCACAGGGTTCAGTCTCGTCGTCTCGAAGGAGAACCGATCCGGATCCAGCGAAGCGACCCTGGCGTCTGCGTGGTGCAGCGCGGCGGCGAGACCGAGCATCGGATACGCCCGCTCCCCGTCGTACACCCACAGCGGCACTCGGCGCACCACCCCGTCCGCGTCTCCTTTCTTCCCCGCGCCCATCGCGGTATTCCCGATCCCTTGCGCGTTCAGACTCACGCTCGGGGTTGGGAACCCGCCTGTGGGGTCGAGTGTCGGAAACAGCAGTGCTGGCACGTCCGCGGAGGTCACGAGCGCACTCCTTCGCGCGGTGATCGCGATGCGGGCCTGGTCGAGCCACCGAGCCGCTTCGGGCGGAGCCATTCCGTACGCCGCCTGCAACGCCCTGACGGCTTCCGCCTCCACAGCTGTGACGACAGGCAGCTCCTTCCGCATTTCACGGGCCAGCGAATCGTCCGTCCAGCCGTCTGCAAGCTCGATTCGCTCGGCCCACTCAACCGCGTCGTCCATCGCTCCGCGGGGGGGTGAAGGCGTTGAGGGAGGCGGTGCCGCGAGACGACCGGCGAGGATCACGCCGCCGTGGGCCCCGATCGCCTGGCTCAGGGCTCGGTCGTCCTCGGCACCCCGCGCGTTCACGAAGCTGATATCGACCGCGATCGTGCGCGCGCCGTGCAAGCGGAGTTCGTCGATCACATCGGCGTGAACGCTCCGCGACCAGGGCCATGCCATGCCGCGCGTATCCAGGAGGTGCTTAAGCGCGTTGTCGTCGATCACCACGACGGAGATCGAAGGCTGATCATCCGTGCCCGTTGTGTACAGACCCGCGCCGACTGCGGCGTCCTGAAGCTGGCCCTCGAGCCGCTCCGGCACGCCGCGCAGTCCGCCACGCTCACCGAACCACGCACCGGCGGCGCACAACACTACGAGCGCGAGGAACAGTAGGGTTGTGTGTCTGGGGCGCTTCACGCACCGAGTTTACGGCATCGGCACTGGCCTCGATCAGCCGTTGCAGTCGGTCCGACCGAACTCGGCACCGAAGACGCCGAAGTCACCCAGGTCCACGTCGCCGTCGTTGTCGAAGTCGGCGGAGGGGTTGTAGTTCGGGTCGCCGGACATCGCGTTGAACCCGGCACCGAAGACGCCGAAGTCGCCGAGATCGACGTCACCGTCGTTGTCGAAGTCGGCTACGCAGAGGTTCATGGTGCTGTCCACGCCCACGAACGTCCCGGAGTCATCGAGGTTGAGCCAACCGATGTTCTCACCCCAGGCGTAGCCGCGGAAACGGCTATCGACCTGGTCGATGCGGGCGGGCTGGGCGGGGGTCGCCATCGCGCCGCCGTCGAAGTTGATCCAGCCCACGTTCTCGCCCCACGCGTAGCCGGTCAGGTTGCCCGACATGTCGATGTTCACGCCGAAGTCGGTGCCGTCGGTGTTCGCGTACGGCCCGCTGCCATTGCCGACGTTGATCCAGCCGATATTCTCACCCCAGATGTAGCCCTGGAGGTGATCGGTGAAGACCTGCACGCCTTGGGTGGTGCCGTTGGCGTCCCTGAAATTGAGGTAACCGACGTTTTCGCCCCACGCGAACTTGTCCGTGTCGTTGATGTTCGAATCGGCGATCGCGAACCCGACCAAGCCGGCCCCAAGAACGATCCCGGCTGCGATGTGGCGCTTGTCGATCATCGGGCCCCTCCTCGGGCTACGGAACAGGACTCAAACCGGGGGGACGTTGCCCACTCACGAACAGTACCAACCAATCGAGCATCTGCAAGGCCTGCGTAAGACAGGTATCGAAACCGATGACTCCGTGAGGGGTCAGGTAGAGGCTGCGGCTCGTACCGCCTCGGCAACCGCCTCGTGGACGCCCTCGTCCAGCATCTCGGGCATCAATTCCCCGCTCTGGGCCGCGTCAGCCAGGGCTCGGGCGGCTGCGATCTTCATGTCCATCGTGATATCGGACGCTCGAACGTCGAGAGCCCCCCGGAAGATTCCCGGGTAGGCGAGGGCGTTGTTCATGCCCCGCCCGTCGAGCGCCACCTTGGCGCCCGCGAGTTTGGCTTCTCGGACGGGGATCTCGCTGACGGGGTTGGCCAGAGCGAAGACGATGGAGTCCTTCGCCATCGACGACACCATCTCGGGAGTCACCAGGCCCGGGCGCGATACGCCCACGAAGAGGTCACGCCCCTTCATCACGTCCGCGAGTGAGCCCTTCTCCTTGCCCTTGTTCGTGACCAGAGCGACCTCGTCCTTCCACGGGTTCATCCCCTCGGGCCGCCCCTCGTACAGCGCGCCGCGGGAGTCGCACAAGATGACGTCCTGCAACCCGAAGTCCACGAGGAACCGAGCGATGCGCAGGCCGGCGGCTCCGGCGCCCAGCACCACCGCGCGACAGTCCCCGGGCTCACGGTTCGTGGCGCGCAGCGCGTTGATCAGGCCCGCGAGCACGACGGTCGCGGTGCCGTGCTGGTCGTCGTGGAACACAGGGATGTCCAGTTCCTTCGACAGCGTCTCCTCGACCTCGAAGCACGCGGGGGCACCGATGTCCTCGAGCTGGATTGCGGCGTAGTTCTGATGGATGAGCTTCACGGTCTCGATGATCTTCTTCGGGTCCTTGGATCCGATCAGGATCGGGTCCGCCGAGATCCCCACGAAACGCGCGAAGATCGCGGCCTTGCCCTCCATCACCGGCAACGCCGCGAGCGGGCCGATATCGCCCAGCCCCAGCACCGCGGTGCCGTCGGTCACGATCGCGACGCGGTTGCCCTTGTGCGTGTATTCCCACGCGGCCTCGGGCTCGCGCTCGATGAGCTGGCACACGCTCGCAACGCCCGGCGTGTAGACCATGCGGAGGTCCGTCACCGAATTCAGCTCGACACGTTCGACCGTCTCGATAGTCCCGCCTCGGTGGATTTCCAGGACGTCGTCTACGACGTGTTCGATCCGCACGTGCTCGTGCGACTTCACTTTGGCGATCACGAGATCGAGGTGGTCGTGATCCAGGCAATAGACCTGGATATCACGCACCTTCGTCGTGCTGCCGACCGCGACGACACTGATGTCCCCGAGCGGCGCCTTGGTCTCACCGATCAGGTCGAGCAGGGCGCCGAGTTCACCCGGGCGGTCAGCGATTGTCAGCCGGATCGTGGCAACGACTGCGGCGCTGTATCGTTCCAGCCAGCCTTCGGGCGGTGCGTCGTGGGGCATCTGAGCGGGCTCCGTTGGGGTATGGAGGCGGGTGTAGCGGGCGGTTATCGGGGCGCCAGTGTCGCGATCATACAAATAGAAGCGGATGTGAGGCCCGCCCGTTGCATCTGGGCCTGTCCGGTGTACCGTTCATCGGAGCGAGATCGCACGTCTCGCTGTGAACACCATCGGGATTCCTGAATCTGGAGAGAGTCATTATGCGTCGCACACACCTGTGGACCGCCCTCGTTGGGGCCGCCGTTTTCACGCCCGCGCTGCACGCGGGCCTCGCACCGTTCCAGGTCTCGGGGGTTTTCCTCGACGACAGCAGCTTCCCCGTTCGAGGCACGGGCATCTTCTTCGACTCGGACAGCTACCAGGTCCCCTTCGGCAACAACTTCCCGCCATCGGTCGGGAACGTCAAGGAATTCCCCGAACTCGAATTCGACAGCTACGTCGCCTTCGGCGGCCAACCTTCCACCGTAAATCGAGCCGCGATCGCTCCCCGTGCCACACCTGTCGGGTTCGACGAGAACAACGGGTTTTTCGAAGGCGGCTCCATCGGCGGTGCCGTGCTGACAGGCGGCGGGGCGGACGGGCTCTCAGAGATCAACCCTCACACCGGGCTCGAATCGTTCTTCTTCGCTCGGTTGGTTGTCCCCACCGACATACCCGTCACCGGCCTGGTGGGCGTTGACATCGTCGGCGAAGGCGGCATCGAGTTCTACCCGGTCGAGATCTTCGATCCCAATGCGGTCGGTGGTCGTGGGTTCCGTGAATTCCGCGTCGTGGGCCAGAAAACGGACACCGCGAAAGAACTTCCCCTCTTCAGCGCCGGACGCGGCACAGCTACAGGGCTGTTTGACGTGTACGACTTCTATGTCGAACTCGTCCCCGCTCCCGGTGCAGCCGCTCTCCTCGGCCTGAGCGGGCTCACGCTCATCCGCCGCCGCCGCTGATCAACACCACGTACAAGATGCACATGAACCAACCGACGCTCCCGAGGATCCTCACCTCGTGGCGTCGGTTTTTTTGTGGTCCATACAGACGGTTTATCAGTGCGCAACGCCTGTCTCATCAGGCACTTCAGGATGTCTACCGGCACGCTGCATCGAGAAAGATGACGCTTCGACATCGTTGATGTTGCACCACCCGGGTACAGGGGTACGCTTTTGCTAGCGGTCCGAATCTGCCGCACCCTGTGTAGCCAGCAAAACCGAAAGTCTGGAGAGACTCCATGCGCCGCATCTCCGCCCTGATGGCCCTCTTTGGGGCCTCTGTCATCGCGCCGACCCTGTACGCTGGCCCCGCGTCAGGAACGTTCAGCGTCAACGCCATCTACTTCGACACCTCCGCTTTCCCCGGGCGCGGCGGCGGAATCGGCTCCTCCTTCGACCCCGCCTACCAAGCGTCCGGCGGCAACAACTTCCCGCCTTCCACCGGGGCGATCTTCGAGAATCCTGTGCTCGAATTCGATACCTACGTCGCCTTTGGCGGCCAGCCCTCGAATGAGAGCACCGCGGCGATCACGCCCCCCGCCACGCCCCCGGGCTTCGATGCCAACAACGGGTTCTTCGACGATAACACCAGGTTCAGCGGTGCCATCTTCAGCGGGCCCGGTGGCGCGGGATTATCCGAGATCAACCCCGTCACCGGGGTCCAGTCGTTCTTCTTCGCGCGTCTCACGCTCCCCCAGGGGTCTGAGCCATCGGGTGTCATAGCGATCGACATCCTCGGCGAGGTAACGAACGTATTCGACATCCAGTTGTTCGATCCGGCAGCGGGCGCTGGTATGGGTTCGCGCGGCTTCCGCGAGTTCCGTGTGGTCGGTCAAAAGACCCTCTCCGACGTCGAACTGCCGACCTCCGCGCGGTCCAGCGGCGCGACGGCCTTGTTCGATGTGTACGACTTCTACATCGAACTCGTCCCCGCGCCCGGCGCCGCCGCCGTTCTTGGCTTGAGCGGTCTCACGCTCGTTCGCCGTCGCCGCCGAGCCTCAGCCTGATACCAGTCGTTCGATCGTTTCGCTGACGTCGCTCGACCCGTAGATCTCATCGCCCAGCCCGAGCGAGGACCTGATCCCCGCGGAGCGCTGGGCTTTTTCTCGCGCCCCGTCCGCGTCGCCCGAACCCTCGAGCAGGTGCGCAAGCCAGCCGAGCGCTTCGCACGCGACCCGCCCTCCGGCACCGACCTGTTCCAGCGATTCGACCGCGTCCTGCAGTGCAGCCGTTGCTTCTTCGGTCCGCCCCATGCGCGCGAGCGCTCGGGCACGACGCGTGCGGAAGAGCGCCACGCCCGGCACGTCCCCCATCGCCCGCTGCACATCCTCGCCCTGTTCGTAGCACCTCAGCGCGTCCTCAAACTCGCCGTTGCGCTCCATCACCATCGCGCGGGACCCCAAGTTTCGGCTCAGGCTCGCCTTGCGACCCATCTGCCGGTTCAGCACCTCCGCCTCCGCGAAGCAGTACACCGCTTCCTCCAACCGCCCCAACTCCCGAAGCTCGATCCCCTTGTTCCCGAGGCTGCGCGCAAGACCGACGCGATCGTTGATCTCTCGGCAGATCTCCTCCGCGTCCTCGATCGCATCGAGCGCCGCCTGGTGATCGCCGCGCTCGCCCAGCACGATGCTCAACCCGCCCAGGCACCGCGCGGTCCCCGCGCGGTTCCCGGTCTCATCGAACGCGTCTCGCGCCTCGGTGAAGAGCCCGATCGCCTCCTCGTAGCGCCCGCCCTGCCACGCGATGCTCCCGAGCCCGCTCGCCGCGCGTGCGCTGCCGGACCGCTCCCCACCCGCTTCGAAGGCCTCGCGAGCCTCCGCGAAGTCGCTGCCGGCCTGCTCGAACTCTCCGCGTAAGCGTTCGATGTCCGCACGCCGGATGAGCGCGTTCCCGAGCCGAACCGGGTCATCGGTCCGGCGCGCGAGTTCGAGGGCCTCCCGGGAGGTCTTGTCCGCCGCTTCCCAATCCCCGGCATCCACCTGCGCCTGCCCGAGACCGCACAGCAGGTCAACACGGAGCCCGGCATCGCCATCGGGCTCGAGCGCTTCGAGGGTTTTCCGGATCATCGGGTCGCGCCGGCTCGACGGGCCTCGGAGCGCCATGGTGGGCATCACCGCGAGCGCGAGTGCGGCACCGTCCTCGACGCGTCCGCGCTCGAGAGCGAGCTCGTGGGCGTGCAGGATGTTGTCGATGTCCGGCTCGATGCGGTCCATCGCTTCACGCAGCGCACCGCTTCGCCGCTCGGCTTCCCACTCCTCGACGAAGGCGAGGTAATGATCGATATACCGCTCCATGAGCCCGTTCCGCGCGTCCTCGTCGAGCATGTCGGGCACCTTGAGGCGCCCGTAGTCGCGCACCGAGATGTACATGCCGAACCGGCCCTCACCGTCGGCGGCCGCCTCGCTCCACGTCAGCAGGCTCTTCTCGCGCAGCGTCTGCGCCGCGTCCATCGCCATCGGCGCATCATCGAATTCGAAGAGGTCGATCACCGACTCCGCTGATTCCAGCGTGAATCCACCCCTGAAGACGCACGCCTGGCAGAACGCCGCACGCTCCCACGTCTCCAGCAGGTCGTAGCTCCACGCGATCGCGCCCTCGAGCGTCTGCTGACGCCCGGGAAGGTCCCGACGGCTGGATCGCAGCAACTGGAATCGCTTCTCGAGCCGCTCGCGGATCTGCTTGGGCTTCATCACCTTCGAGCGTGCCGCGGCGAGTTCGATCGCGAGCGGGATGCCGTCGAGCTGGGCGCACACCTCCACGATGTCCGGCGCGTTGTCGTCGGTGAGCTCGAAGCGCGGGTTGGCGCCGCGGGCGCGATCCACGAACAACCGCACCGCGTCACGCTCCGCGTAGGGCGTCGTCTCGGTGCGCGGGTCCGGCAGCGGCTCGAGCGGGTACTCGCGCTCCCCCTCGATCCCCAGCAGCACACGGCTAGACACGATCGCCTTGGTCTTGCCCGCTCGCTTCATCCACAGGCCCAGCGTCTCGGGCCCCGCCTCTACCACCTGCTCGAAGTTGTCCAGGACGATCAGCGTCTCGTCCCGCACCTCCAGGGCAGAAGCGACGGCCTCCACCGCGCCCTTGGTGCCGACCGGGATGCCCAGCGCCGCGGCGACCTTCGCTCCGACCGCTTCTGGCGTCGTCGCCTCCTCGAGTTCTACGAACCACACGCCCCCCGCGAAACGGTCGAGCACTTCGTCCCCGACGCGGATCGACAGGCGCGTCTTCCCGATGCCGCCCGGGCCCGTGAGCGTGATCAGCCGCACGCCCTCCTCGAAGATCGTCTCCGCGAGTTCCCTCCACTCACGACGGCGCCCGATGAAGTTCGTCGATTGCGCAGGCAGGTTCGTCGGCAGCGAGGTCAGCGTCCGCAGCGGCGGGAAGACACGCTCGCTCCACGACGCGGGCACGACCTCGTACAGATGCTCGAGCCGCTCGAGTCCCTTCAAGCGGTGGTCCCCCATGTCCTTCACCCGCGCGCCATCCAGGGCATCCCCCGCCGACTCCCGCGCCGCCCCGGTGATCAGCGTCTGCCCGCCGTTCGCGGCACCCGACACGCGCGCAGAGCGGTTGACCATCGGCCCGAAGTAGTCCATGCGCCCGGTGAGCGGGTCCGCTTGGCAGATCGGTTCGCCTACGTGGACACCCATGCGCACGAGCACTGCGTCGCCCGTGTCGGGAACGACCACCGATTCCAGCCCCGCCTGGGATTCCAGCGTGAATCGGATCGCGTCGCGCGCCGTCGCGAAGGCGACCATAAAGGCATCGCCCTCGGTTTTTACCTCGTGCCCGTTGCAGGAGACGATCGCGCGGCGCATCACATCGTTGTGCGCCTCGAGGACCGCGCGATAGCCGTCGCCGAGGCGCTCCCAGGCTTCGGTCGAGCCCTGGATGTCCGTGAAGACGAGGGCGACCGTGCCGGTGGGCATGCTCTCACGCCCGACGCCCATCCTCGCTCACTTCCCCACGCGGTTGAGCACCATCAGGCGGATCTCGGTCATGTCGTCCATCGCGAACTTGACGCCCTCGCGCCCGAGCCCGGACTCCTTCACGCCGCCGTAGGGCATCGAATCGACGCGCATCGATGGCACGTCGTTGATCACGACACCGCCCGCCTCGATCTCGTTGAAGGCCTTGAACGCGTGGTGGATATCGCGCGTGAAGACGCCCGCCTGGAGGCCGAAGACCGAGTCGTTGACCTCGTCGATCGCCGCCTGGAAGTCGGTGAACTTGCTGAGCGTCGCGACGGGGCCGAAGGCCTCGTCGCAGGAGAGCTTCTGATCGCGCGAGACGTTCTCCACAAGGGTCGCGTCGTAGAAAACGCCGTTGCGCTTGCCGCCGACCACCACCTTCGCGCCCGCGGCGACCGCCTCGTTCGTCCACGTCTCGAGACGCTTGGCGTCGTTCTCGGAGATGATGGGGCCGAGGAACGTGTCGTCGTCGAGCGGGTCGCCCGCCTTGAGCTTCTTGATCTTGGCAACGAAGGCACTCACCAACTCGTCGTAGATGTCCGCGTGGATCACGATCCGCTGCACGCCGATGCACGATTGCCCGGACTGGTAGAACGCGCCGTGAACCAGGCGGGTGGTCGCGAAGTCGATGTCCGCGTCCTTATCGACGATGCAGGCCGCGTTGCCGCCCAGCTCCAGCACCACCGGCTTCTTGCCCGCCTTCGCCTTGAGGGCCCACCCGACGCTGGGCGAACCGGTGAAGGAGAGCAGCTTGAACCGGTCGTCGGTCGTGAAGAGATCGGCGCCGTCGCGCGAGCAGGGAAGGATGCTGAAGGCGCCCTTGGGCAAGTCGGTCTCCGCGAGGATCTCGCCCATGATCAGGGCGCTGATCGGCGTCTTAGACGCCGGCTTGAGCACCCACGAGCAGCCCACCGCGATGGCGGGGGCCATCTTGTGGGCCGCGAGATTGAGTGGGAAGTTGAAGGGGCTGATGAAGGAGCAGGGCCCGATGGGAACGCGCTTCCAGAGGCTCTCGTACCCCTCGGCCCGGTCGGAGATTTCGAGGCTCTCGTAGTGCCCCTCGATGCGTGTGGACTCCTCCATTGCGATACGGAACGTATCGATGCCGCGCATCGTCTCGCCCCGCGCGTCCTTGATGGGCTTGCCCGCTTCAATGGCCAGCGCGTGGGCGAACTCCTCGAAGCGTGCCTCGATGCCCGCGACGCAGTGTTCGAGCACGTCCCGCCGCCGGTACGCGGGCCAGCGGTTGAGTTCCTTCTGCGCCTCGACCGCGGCGTCGATCGCCTGGTCGATCACGTCGGCACCCGCCAGCGCGACCGTGCAGGCCGGTTCGCTGGTGTACTTGTTCGTGACCACCAGGTCCTCGTTGGCGTACACCGCCTCGTTGGCGAGGTAGTACGGGTAGGTGTCCTTCAGCATCTCGGTGCTCCTCGTGCCCCGCCGGTCTCTACCGGACGGTCACATCTTGATGGTCATCTTGCCCAGGCGTTCGCTGAGCTTCATGTTCTCGTCGTAGTCGATCGGGAGCGACAGGATAACCGGTCCGTCGTACGCGAAGGCCTCGTCCAAGGCACCGCGGAGATCGCGGGCGTTGTCCACACGGATGCCCTTGCAGCCGAAGGCGTCGGCGAGCTTGTTCCAGTCAGGGTTCGTGAACGCGAGGTCGGAGTGCTCGCCGAAGTGGCCCATCTGCTTCCACTTGATGAGCCCGTACTCGTGGTCCTCCCAGACCATGATCACGATATTGATCCCGAGCCGCTTGGCGGTCTCGAGGTCCTGGATGTTCATCATGACGCCCGCGTCGCCGCAGATCGCCAGCACGTTGCTGTCGGGCCTCGCCATCTTGGCGGCGATCGCCCCCGGCAGGGCGAAACCCATCGAGCAGAAGCCGTTGGAAATCAGGCAGGTGTTGGGATCGTCGCACTGGTAGTAGCGCGCGATCCACATTTTGTGAGCGCCGACGTCCGAGAGCAGGATGTCGTGCGGGCGCATCGCATCGCGCACGTCCCACAGGACCTTCTGCGGGCGGATCTTCCCCTCTGTGTCGTCGTCCTTGTGCATCGCGAACTCGGCGTCCATCTTGGCCTTGAGTTCCGCGTAGCGCCCGATGTCCCACTTGGGCTTGCCGTCGCCGATGCGTTCGTTGATGTGCCACAGGGAACTCGCGATGTCCGCGTTGATCTCCACCTTCACGCGGTAGTACTCGTCCACCTCCGCGGGCAGGAAGTCGATGTGCAGGATCTCCTTGTCCTTCTTCTTGTTCCAGACAATGGGGTGGTACTCCACCAGGTCGTAACCGACGGTGATGATCACGTCCGCCTCGTCGATCGCCGCCATGATCAGGTCGCGCTGCTGGAGCCCGACGGTGTACAGGCAGTGCGGGTCGGTGCGCGGGATGGAGCCCTTGGCCATGAACGTGTTGATGACGGGGATGCCCGTCTTGTGCGCCAGGATCTTGAGCTGCTCGGCGGCACGCTTGCGCACGCATCCGTTGCCCGCGAGGATCACCGGGTGCTTGGCCTTGCCGATCAGGTCCATCGCCATGTCGATGATCTTCTCATCGGGCGCGGGGCGGCGGAGTTTGTCGAAGGGGATGGGCGTGGTCGTCGCGTCGGCCGCCGCGAGGTCCTCGGGGAGCTCGACGTGGCACGCACCGGGCTTCTCGATCTCCGCGAGCTTGAACGCCTTGCGGAGCACCTCGGGGATGTTGTCCTGGTTGACGATCTGGTGGGCCCACTTGGTGATGGGCTTGAACATGCCCACCACGTCCATGTTCTGGTGGCTCTCCTTGTGGAGACGCTTGGTGTCGGCCTGACCGGTGATGACGACCATCGGCGCGCGGTCCATGTTGCCGTCGGCGACGCCGGTCACGAGGTTCGTCGCCCCCGGGCCCAGAGTGCCCAGGCAGACGCCCGCCTTGCCGGTGAGCCTGCCGTAGACATCGGCCATGAAGGCCGCCGCCTGCTCGTGCCGGCAGAGCACGAACTTGATGGGTGAGTCCTTGAGCGAGATCATCATGTCCGCGTTTTCCTCGCCCGGCAGGCCGAAGATGTACTCGACGCTTTCGTTCTCGAGGCACTTCACGAAGAGGTCAGAGGCCTTCATGGGCGGGTCTCCAGCGGTCAATTGGTGGATGCGAGGTGTCCCGGTCGCGATAGGGGCGATCCCGGGTCTGAGAAGGGGCGTTGTACCTCAATCCCGCCCGTTCGGCACGCGCGGGGCCCGCTGCGGGCGTCCGGAGCGTGTCCCGCCTACGATGACCGCCCACGAACCACACCTGGAGCTCACGACCCACCCATGCCCAAAGCCGACGACAAATTTACGATGGAGGCGACCGTCGTTGAGGCGATGCCCAACGCCACGTTCAAGGTACGCCTGCCCAACGAGCAGAAGACCGAGATCCTCGCCTACGTCTCCGGCAAGATGCGCAAGCACTACATCCGCATCCTCCCGGGCGACACCGTCACCGTCGAGCTGAGCCCCTACGACCTCACGAAGGGCCGCATCACCTACCGCGGTCGCTGAGTTGCCCATGCCCGAAGTAGACGTCGCGATCGTCGGCGCCGGACTCGCTGGGCTGACCTGCGCCTTAGAGTGTGCGCACGCCGGCCTCTCCTGCACACTCCTCGAAGCCTCCGATGCCCCGGGCGGGCGGGTCCGCACAGATATCGTGGACGGCTTCGTCCTCGATCGCGGTTTTCAGGTTCTCCTGACCAGCTACCCGGAGGCCCAGCGTCTGCTCGACTTCGACGCGCTCGACCTCCGCCCATTCCTCCCCGGCGCGGACGTCTTCGTGAACGGCGCGTTCCGGCGCGTCGGTGACCCACGCCGCAGGCCCCTGGACGGGCTCCGCACGCTCTGCGGCCCGCTCACACAACTCCGTGACATCCCCGCGATCATCAGGCTCGCCTCGCGTTGGACGCCCGAACGGCTCGACATCGAGGGCGTCCCGGACATCACCGCCGAGGAGGCCCTGCGCCAAGCGGGCCTCTCCCCGCGCGTGATCGACACCTTCTTCCGTCCCTTCTTCGGCGGGGTCTTCTTCGACGCGGACCTCCACACATCGGCTCGCATGCTGTCGTTCTGCTTCAGCATGTTCGGCGCCGGGGCGGCGACCGTCCCGGGCCGGGGCATGCAGCGCATCCCCGAGCACCTCGCCGCCAAGCTCCCCTCGGGAACGCTGAGTCTCGAACAGCCCGTCGGCTCGATCGAGCGGGGCGTGGTCGTGCTCGAAGGGGGTGGCAAAGTCTCCGCTCGGGCGATCGTTCTGGCGACGCCCGGCGACATCGCGGCCAAGCTCGCGGGGCAGGACGAACTCGCGTGCGGGTGGCGCTCCATGCACACCCTCTGGTTCTCCGTCGAGAATCCCCCCACCGAGGAACCCATCCTCATGCTCAACGGCGAGGGGCACGGGCCGGTGAACCACCTGGCGATCGTGTCCAACGCCGCGCCGACGTACAGCCCCGACGTGCGGGCGCTCATCGGGGCGACCGTGATCGATCAGAACGCGCCCAGCGGCTCGGAGCTCGAACGCGCGGTGCGCCAGCACCTCACCAAGTGGTTCGGTCCGGGCGTCGAGGAGTGGACACACCTGCACACGCACACCATCGACCACGCCCTCCCCGACCAGCGCCTCCGCGAAAACCGCTCGGTCCTCGAGCGCTGGCAGCGCCCCGTCGAGACGGGCAACGCCTCGCTCTTCGTCTGCGGCGACCATATCGACAACGCCTCGATCAACGGCGCGATGGCCTCTGGCCGGCGCGCCGCACAGAGCGCGATCGCCTTGCTCCGTGCGTGACCTATCTCTTCTTTTGAGCCAGCAGGCTTCGCGGGCGAGTACCGAGCGCGAACAGGTCCACCGCAGGACAAGCAGGCACCGCAGAAATGCTTGGTGAACAGGCCGTCACGTGTTACCGTGGCGCTCGTGCGAGAGCAATCCCGAACTCGAGTTGATCGGCCTGTTCGGGGTTTTTGCTTCGCAATATCCGACTACCCTTAAAAAAATAAAATTTGGAGCCATCTGTCATGACAACCTCAACAGATCGTTTGCTTGCCTTACTCACATTCGCCTTGGTCTTGGCCAGTTGCAATTCCTCGAACCAGCCCATCTACGAAACTTCATCCCAATCAGCTTCCCTCACGCCCGCCGGCTCCCCCACCAAATCTAGGAAGCCTGTTCAATTGCAATTGCTTGCCGAGTTGGACTCATTCAGGCAATCCGCCTCATTCGCGCAATACGGCTTTGCGGAAGGCGGGCCGCATCACGTTTGGCTGGACCGACTGGAGGCCGCACGGCAGCAAGATGGGATTTCGTTTGCGACTAAAGTCAGCCTCGGCGAACTCATGTCTCTGGGCCAAGAATACCGCTCGAGTAGCGGTCGCGAGACTGCGGATACCGCTTGGTTCAGGCGTAGGGTGCTCGACCCGCTCGGTAACGACTAGGCCCAAGTGCCCTGCTCAAGCAACCCTAGGACAGGAGCCCTGTGCACTCTCAAACTCATTGCCCTGAGGTACCGAACCAGTCGGTGTCGCATGCAGCATGCCAGCGAATGCTGACCGCATCCCGTTGGTCACAGCGCTCAATCAAGAGGGCGTTCGCTCACCTGCTCGCTGCCATCCAGATCGCCGCGTCGAGATGATGAATGGCGTCACCTTCCTGCATACCAAGAGTGTTGTCGCATCTCCCGAGCAAACTTGGCCCGCCGTTGAATGTCGCCGACCCCCCCACTACCCTCCGGGCCAACCGTCACCCCTAGGAGCCCCCCATGCCCGTCAAGCTCGTCGCCATCTCCGGCAGCCTCCGCAAGGACTCGCTGAACACCAAGCTGCTCAAGGTCGCCTCGAAAGCCGCGGAGGCGGCGGGCGCTTCGGTGACGCTCCTCGATCTCAAGTCGCTCGAGCTTCCGATCTACGACCAAGACCTCGAGGATGCGCACGGGCTCCCCGCCGGCTGCATCACGCTCAAGGACACGCTCAAGGCGCACGACGGCGTGCTCTACGCCTGCCCCGAATACAACGGTTCTATTTCGGGTGCGCTGAAGAACGCGATCGATTGGGCGAGCCGCCCGCGTGAGGGCGAGAAGGCGCTGGAGTGCTTCGCCGACAAGACCGCGGGTCTCATCGCCTGCTCACCCGGCGCACTCGGCGGCCTGCGTGGGCTCGTCGTCGTGAGGATGCTGCTCGGCAACATCCGCGTACATGTGCATCCCAAGCAGTACGCCGCCGGCTCCATCGAATTCGACAAGTCGGGTATGCCCGCCGACGAGCGTCACACCAAAGGCGTGACCGACGTCGCGCAGTCGCTGGTGAAGTTCACGCTGAACGGCGGCGTCTGACGCCGCAGATCCCTGCCACCAGCACCATCACGGCGCCCGGCGCGGGGACCTCGACACCATCGGCACCGAAGCCGACGGTGAGGTCCAGGTCCAGATCGAGCGAGTCGAGCGTGAGCGCGAGTTCCACGTCCGCCGTCGAGCCGCCGAGCGTCGGCAGCGAAAGCGGGAAGGCCGGGAGCTCGATGTCGGGCGCGATGCCCTGCATGAACTCGAGGCCGGCCGAGCCCATGAAGAACGCGCTGCCGGGGCCCGTTGTCAGTTGCCCCATCACCGGGACGAACGCGGGGATCGGCGCGATGGGCAGCGACTGCCCCGCGAAGCTCGCGGCCCCAGACACTTCAACGGGCACGAGCAACGACACATCGAAGCCGCCCATCCCGTCCGGCGTCGCGCTCCCGAGCAGCGCCCCGCCCGTCTGCTGCGCGACGAGTTGATCGAGGCTCACCTCGCCCAGCGGCAGGTCGAGCGGGATGCCCGGGTAGAAGAAGCCGGGGTTCGCGGTCGTGAAGGAACTGAACGCGATCGACGCGGTCACCGGCGTGCTCACCGGCCCTCCCGAGAGCAGGTCGAGCGTGAGACCGCTGAGCATCACGTCCGAACCGCTGAGCGTGAGATTGAAGAGGCCCGACGTCGAGGTGTCGAGGTTCAGGTTCACACCGAAACCCGCGCTCGCGGGCACCGCGTCGTTCTGCGTCGGTCCGGGCGCCGCGAAGGGGTTGCCAGTCACACGCGTGCGCGTGCCGCCCGGGTTGGTGTCCGGGTCGTAGTTGCCCATCAGCGTGCCGCTGGTCGTGGCGTTGATGCCAACACCCCCAGTGACGCCGCTGACGCTCTGATCGACTGTGAAATCCCACTCCTGCGCGAGAGCGAGCGTGGGCAACAAGAATCCCGCCAAAGCGACGGGGACGGCGCGAAGCGCGTGCGGCATATTGATCTCTCCTCCGCTGTGCTGCGGATCCCAAGGGTGTGCAGCCACAGCATACCACTCCCATCGATCTCCGCAACCAATTCTGGGGGGATAGCCCCCTGCCGACTCATACAGGCGTGTTCCGCTCGGATGGTGCTCCACGATGCGGTGGACCGAGCGGATTGAAGTCGCGGATACTCGCCTAGAGAGGCGCTGACTCCTGGCTCACTGGTCCGCAGACGACGGCCCGCTCGTTCCCGATTGTCCCTTGGCGGAGTCGCCGGCGGACGCGGGATCCTGCCGATAGAACAGCGCCAACTGGTCGTACAACTCGGGGTTCTGAGCCCGCATCGCCCCGGGCCGCTCGAAGAACACCTCGGTCGCCACCGCGAAGAATTCCGCAGGGTTGGTCGAGCCATACGGATCGAGCAGCGTGCGGTGCCCTCGATGGACTTCGGAAGTGAGTTCGGCGTACTCGCCGCTCAAGACCCGTGCCCAATCCCGGTACCGCGACGCGGTGGGGAGCGCCGGAGCGCCGTCCATCCCCGTCGCCTCGCCGTCGAGCTGGTGCGCGAATTCGTGGAGCACGACATTGTGACCGTCAATCTCGTCCGCCGCGCCGCGGACCACGTCGTCCCACGACAAGACGAGGGAACCACGGAACCAGGACTCGCCGAGCCTCCCCTGAGGCCCCTCTGTGAAAGTGCCATCGGGGTTCCGCCGCAGGCTCTGCGCGACGTACGCCCGTGGGTAGACCAGGATGGTCTTCAGCGTGGGGTAGAAGGCGGTGTCGCGGTGCAAGAGCAGGACCGCCGCCTGCGCCGCGATGGTCACACGGATCTCGTCGGACATCTCGAGCCCACCGCAGCCCTCGAACCGTTTCTCATCCAACAAGATCCGCGCGATGCCCCCGAGTTCCCGCCTGTCGGAGGCACTCAACGTGCGCACCATCGGCACGCGCCGGTCGATGATCGTCCACCACTCGGCAGGCAGAGGCGTGCCCATGAGCTTGGTACGCCGGCGCCGCCGCAGGAACGCGCGTATCACGACGCGTCGGTCCCGGGGCGACCGTTTCGTCCGAGCTCTTCCATGAGGTCCATCTGCACTTGCTGGATCTCGATCAGCCGCTGCCATTGGTGCGTGAGGAGCTGGTCCAGCTTTGTGTGCAGCAGGCGGATCTCGAGCTCGGCCTTCAGGTTGACCCGGTAGTCGTGCTCGGCTTGGAGACGGTCCTTGGACGACTGGCGGTTCTGACTCATCATGATCACCGGGGCCTGCAACGCCGCGAGCGTAGAGAGCACCAAGTTGAGCAGGATGAACGGGTACGGGTCGAACGGGCGCGCGAGCAACAGGCCGATGTTGAGCAACATCCAGACGCCGATCACAGCGCCGAAGAGGCCGATGAATCTCCAGCTGCCACCGAACATCGCAACACGGTCGGCGACGTGCTGGCCGACCGTGAGCCGTTCGTGGAACTCGGTGTTCACGTTCGCAGCGAGCATCTCCTGATCGCGCAAGGCCGCGATGACCTGCTCGTCGAGCGAGGACAGCTCGCCGCGTTCTTCGCGCAGCAGGTCGCGGACGTACTCGGACCGGTACCGAGCGTTGCACGCGCTGCAGATGAACGACTCGGTGGTGAACGCCGGCTGATCAGCCGCGATGAGCTCGGCGATCGCCGGGCGAACCGCTCCGCCCGCGATCAGCGCAGAGCGTTGGTACATCGTGCCGCAGACAGCGCAAGGTTCGATCTCGATGTCGGGCGCCGCAAGATCGTCGGTCATTCGTTCTCCACGGTAGAAGCCACGACGGCACCGGCCTGGCCATGCACCCGACGCGCCGCGATTCCATGTCAGTGAACACGGACACCGTGCCGGTCATGCGGGGCTTGGCATCCGAACTCCGCGCTGTGGAATCCCAGATGCGATCAACACATGGCCGATGCTATCCCGAGCGGGTCGCCTCAGCCGAGCGTCTGCGTCGCGAAGCTGTAGCAGGGCGAGGGCTTGCCGATGCGCCCGTCGAAGCCCAGCTCGTCACGGAGGTCCTCGAAGGCTGTGATGAAGAGATTCGCGAATTCGTGCTTCACCAAGCACCGCATCACGCCCGCGTCGTGGATCGCCCCGGCGTCCTGAACGATCACTTCCTCCACGAGCGAGCGCAGGTCCGCGAGGTCCCTCCTGCAGAAGGTCGCGAGCACGCTCGTCGGCTCGACCGGCGTGCGGGAGCGCCCACCACCGGCACCGCCGCCCGTCATCTTGAGGGCCCCGGTGCCCTCGGTCGCGTGCACCGGCGCGTGCGCGAACGCGGGCGAGGCGACGCGGGCCGAGCGGGTCACCACCCTCGCGGCTCGTTGCACGGTGATCGTGATTTCGTCCTTGCCATCCACCCTGGCGAGCCCATCGGTCAATTGCACGCTCCGGTGCCGTATCGCTCGAGAGAGCAGGGCGTCGTCGGAGAAATGGGTGCCGTACCGGACGGGGAGCGTCGCCCCCTGCGCGTGGGCGGCCTCGATCACGCGGTCGTAGGCCTCGAAGTCCGCGTCCGAAGCGTTGGCCTTGGGCGTGTGGTTCTCGCTGAAGAGTGCCGTCGCGCGCTCCGTGCAGATCGCGAAGACGGGCTGGCCATCGCAGCCAAGAGGCAGCAGCGATGGGTCCAGACTCCCGGTACGGCATACGGCATAGACGAGCAGGCTCATGGTCACGTCTCCCGGCTGCGGTGCGGCACCGCACTCGATGGTACGACTGCGACAACGCTATCGGACCGCCCGCTCGTCATCTGAAGACGAGTTCATCGATCGCGACGCAAATTCTGGGGCCCGCCATGCCACGGCACTCCCCCACCCGGGGCATCCCGACGACGCGAGCCAGCCCGTCAGACCCGCAGGTAGCGCCCGCTGAGCTTCTCGCGCTCGAGGACCTTGGCGTTGGGGAAGACGGGAGTCCGCAGCACGCCCTCGAGGTGCGGCGTGATCATCTGGCGCACCTTGGCCTGCTGGTCGCCGATGGGGAGCGTCGCGTCGATGACGTTGAGCCCGAATTCGTCCACCATCGCGTCGTACTCCTTCAGGATCAGGCCCTGGAAC
>JAJDDE010000170.1 GCA_029260475.1 Phycisphaerales bacterium
GAAGGCGATCGTGCCGAAGACGACCGACGAGATCCCGCCGAGGATCGCGATCGAGACCACGACCTCGAGGAACGTCAGGCCCGCGCGGGACTGGGAATGGCGGCGCGAGCGCCTCATCCGCCGCCGCCCACGGCTTCGCCGTCCGGCCCGATCATGATGTCGTCGTCCGTCTCCTGGATCTCATCGGGACCGGCGGACCAGAGCTGGAAATTTTTGCCGTCGTCCAACTGGTAATACAGGAACTGGTTGCCCCACGCGTCCTCCGGGGCCTTGCTGAGGGTGTTCTGGATCGCCTGCTGCCAATCGGCCGAGGCGGGGTAGTTGTTGTTGCGCGTGTAGTGCATCTTGAAGGCGCTCTGGATCTGCTGCATGCTCTGCTTGGTGGTGTCCACCTTGGCCTGCGTGGTCGCGCCGACGAGGCTGAGCGTCACGATCCCGCCGATCAGGCCCAGGATGACGAGCACGACCATCACCTCGATGATCGTGAAGCCGCGCCCTGTCTTCGTGCGCCGAGTGTGTGTGTTTGCGCGGATCATGTCCGGACTCCCGTGGGTTCGTGTCGAGCCCCCTGTGAGGGGGCGTGTGCGTGTCGGTCAAAATTCAGTTCTCGGGCCTTCGAGAGCGGCCCGCCTGTGTCATCCTAGATCGGTCCGAGCACGCGTCCCCTGAGCGGGACCGCGTGATCGGGGTCTCCTTCAGGGTCTACCGGGTCAACTCGGGCCGGTTCGGGCGGTCAGCATGGGCACCGCCACCGCGACGATCAGGGGGGCGATAAGCCCGAAGACCGCGACGATCATCGTCGGTTCCAGCACCGCGAGCAGGCGCCCGGACCGCTGTTCCACCTCGTCGCTGGTCGCGGTGGCCAGCGAATCGAAGGCGCTGTCCATATCCCCAGAGCGGTCGGCGGCCATCAGCAGCCGGCGCGTCGCCAGGGGCAATTCGTCCACTTCCTCGATCAGGGACCTCAGCACGCCGCCCTCGACGAGCCGGGTCTGCAGGCGTTCGAGTTGTGCGCGGAGCGCGGGCGATGAGATCACGCCGCTGGACGTCCCGAGGGCTTCTGCCAGGGGCACGCCCGACTTCGTCATCGCCGCCATCACGCTGAAGAACCGCGACATCTCGACGCGCAGGAGCAGCGGGCTCACGCCCGGCACCTTCCGCAGCAGCGCCGTGAAGACGCCCAACAGCGCCTGGCGCAGCACCACCCCCATCGCGATCAGGATGAAGACCAGGATCAGCATCCACAGCTTGTTGGCGCTCAGGAACTCGCCCAGCGAGAAGACCACCTCCGAGTACCAGGGCAGGCTCGGGTTGATCTGGCGGATCTGCTCCGCCAGCGCGGGCACGAGGAAGACCAGCAGGCCCGTGAGCAGCAGCATCGCGACCACCAGCACGATCGCGGGGTAGATCATCACGGTGAGCGTCTTGCCCTTGAGCGCCAGCCGCCGGTTCGCGGCGGTTTCCAGGCGCGCCGACGCGCCCGCGAGGTCACCGGTGCGCTCGGCGCTCGCGTACACCGCGCGCGTCACGTTATCGAACCCGCCCACGCGCTCGCACGCCTTCGAGAACGAGGCGCCCGCCGCGACTTCTTCTCGAAGACGCTCCACGACCGGTTTGCCCTTGTTCGAGACGACCGAGGCCGCGACCTCCAGCGCCTCCACGAGGGGCACGCCGCGCGAGAGCATCACGCGGATCTGCTCGTTCAGCAGCGCCTCGTCCTTCAGGGAGAGTCCCTGGGGCGGCGTCGCGCCGATCGGCAGCTTCGTCGCGCGGATCAGCAGCAGTTTTTCTTTCTGCAAGCGGGCCGCGAGGTCGCGCTCGTTCGTCGCGGTGCGCACACCCATGCTCTTCTTGCCCGAGTTGGACATCGCCTGGAAGAAGTAGCTGAACTCGTGCGGGGCTTCCATGACGCATCAACCCTCCGCGAGGACGCGCTTGAGCTCGCTCTCGGTCGTCAGCCCGCGCGCGACCTTGTCGAGTCCGTCCTCCATCATCGAACGCATCCCCTGCTGCACCGCCTGGGCGCGGATGGCCCTCGCATCGGCGGTCGTCATCGTCAGGCGGCGCACCTCGTCGCTCATGCGCATGATCTCGTAGATCGCGACGCGCCCGCTGTACCGCATCCCGCCGCACGTCTCGCACTTGTTGGCGTCGGTCCCGCCCGTGCCGCCGCAGGCGCGGCACGTCTTGCGGAGCAGCCGCTGCGCCAGCACCGCGAGCACCGACGAGCTGATGAGGTAGGGCTCCACGCCGATGTCCTGCATACGGCTCACGGCGCTCGGCGCGTCGTTCGTGTGCAGCGTCGCGAGCACCAGGTGGCCCGTCAGCGACGCCTGGATCGCGAGCTGCGCCGTCTCGTGGTCGCGGATCTCGCCGACCAGGATCACGTCCGGGTCCTGACGCAAGAGCGAACGCAGACCCGCGGCGAACGTCACGCCGCGCTTCGGGTTCACCTGCATCTGTGCCACGTTGTCCAAGTGGTACTCCACCGGGTCCTCGATGGTCATCACGTTGCGACTACCCCGATCGATGCGCTCCATCGCGGCGTACAGCGTGGTCGTCTTGCCCGAGCCCGTGGGACCCGTCACGAGGATCATGCCGTTGGGCCGATCGACGAGCTCGACCAGCTCCGTCTGCATGTCCTGCGTCATGCCCAAGGCGTCCAAGTCGAGCTGCGTCGAGCTCTGGTCCAGCAGGCGCAGCACCAGGCGCTCGCCGTACACCGTGGGGATGCACGAGAGGCGGATATCGATCTTGCGCGAGCCGATGCGCACCGTCGTCTGCCCGTCCTGGGGCGAGTGCCGGTTGGCGATGTCCAGCTCCGCCATCACCTTGATGCGCGAGTTGATCGCGGGCGCGAGCGACAGGGGCGGGCTGAACGCATCGACCAGCATCCCGTCCACCCGGAACCGGATCAGCAGGCTGTTCTCCAGCGGCTGGATATGGATATCCGACGCCCGCCGGCGCAGCGCCTCGAACATGATCATGTTCACCAGGCGGATCACCGGTGTCTGGCGCGCGAGCTGCAACAGGTCCGTCGCGCCCGCGAGGCTGCTCGCGGCGTGCTCGATCGCGCTCTCGTCGAAGGGCATGTCCTCGACGATCTCGTTCACCAGGTCCTGACGCTGCTCGTACCCGCGGTTGATGATGTTCCCCACCGCAGCGCGGGGGGACAGCACCACGCGGAAGGGCGCACCGAGCATCCGCTCCAGCAGCGTGAACGAGGCAGGCTGCATCGGCTGGCTCGTCGCCACCACCAGCACCCCGTCCTCGGTCCGCAGCCCCGCCAGCAGGTGGCGACGCGCCGCCGAGGGCGGGACACGCTCGTAAAACGACTCGGACGATTCTTCCAATCGAGGCTCGGGCACGTAATCGATGCCGAGCTTCTGCGCCAGGCCCTCGAGGCCCGCGTGCTCGTCCGTCGCGGTGGTGGACAGCAGCAGGTCCCAGGGCTCCTCGTCCGCGCCGGGGAGCGATCCGAAATGCTCGAGCTGCTCGCCCCGCGCGTTCACCGGGAGGTCCTTGGCGACGCGATCGAGCGCACCGCGTGCGCTCGCGCCAACGTCGCTCGGCGTGCGGACTGATTCTGCGGGCTTGCCCTTCGACTCGTTCACTCGCTCGTGCTCTCCGTCTCGCCGAGCAGCGTGTCCGCCGCATCGTTCCGCGGCAGGCCCCGACGCACGGGCATCCGCCCGCTCACCGGCACCGACACGAACTCGAGGGGCGGCACGTCGCCGTCGATCCCGAGCTCTTCCATCGGGCCTTGGGTGATCAGTCGCATATCGCTCGACCGCGTGTCGTTGATGATGCGGGGCGTGATGAAGAAGAAGACCGTGGTGTTGTTTGTCTGCTCACCGATGTCCCGGAAGAGCAGGCCCAAGAGCGGGATGTCGCCCAGGATCGGCACCTTGCGGGTGGTCTCCGAGTCGATGTTGAGCCGGAACCCGCCGACCACAATCGTGGAGTCCGAGGGCAGCGTCACCACCGATGTGTACACATCGTTCTGAGAGGGCGGCTGCAGGTTGCCCGTCGCCTCGCCCGTGAAGCTTGAGAGCTCGATCGAGAGTTCCTCGAGCGTCACATACCCGCCGGTGGAAACGCGTGGCCGGACGTTGATGATCGTGCCCGCCTGCGCGACGCCACCCTGCGAGGTCGTCGTGGTCGCGTTGCCCGTGACCGTCGCCGCGAAGGGCACCTCCGTCGTCGAGGTGTAGGTCGCGAGCTGGTTGTCGTTGACAAGGAGCTGGGGCACGCTGAGCGTCCGCGTCTCGCCGACAGTCTTGAGCGCGTTGATCGCCACCGGCAGGAAGTCGGAGTTGATGACCGCCGCCGTCACGCCCGCGTTGCCGAGACCCAGCGTGCGCGCGTCGAAGGGATCGCCGCTCGCGGCGGGGCTCGTGAGCCCGAAGGAGCTCAGGAACGAGAACTGACCCGAGTTGATCTGCACGTCAGCCGAAAAACTGAAGTCGTCGTTGGCGAGCACCGAGACGATCTGGATCTCGAGGAAGACCTGCGCCTGGCGCGTGTCGAGCTGCTCGATGATCCTTCTGAACTGGGCCTGCGCCTTGGCGGGCGCCTTGATGATGATCTGGTTGCGCACCTGGTCCGCGACGATCGTGGTGTTCTCCGTGGTCGCGATCAGGCGCGTGCCGTCGCCGGGGCCCGTCGTGCCGGCACCATCGTTGCCGCCACCCAACGCGTCGCCCAAACCAGCGACGCCGTCGGGGTTCTGGGCCGCGAGGGCCGCGAGGTCCGCCTGCGAGATACCGCCCAGCGCCCCGGTGCTGCCGCCCCGCCCGCCCGGCAGGAAGGGCGAGTTCGTGGTCCCCTGACCCGGGTCCTCGATGAGCGCTTGAAGAATGTCCGCGACGCCGTCGCCCTCGATCCCGTCGGGCGGGATCACCGACGCGTAGCGCAGCTTGTAGATCTTGATCTCGATGGTGTCGCCCAGGTCCGTCTTCTTGAACTCGTCCACCAGCTCCTCGATGCGCTCGTGCTGCGCCTCGGTGCCGTAATAGATGAACGAGCCCGTCTCGGTATCGAGCACGAACTGGCTGGCGGAGGGCTGGCCGGACGCGCCGGGGTCAGATGTTCCTTGCCCACTACCGAATCCTCGCGATCCACCTGTAGGAAACGACGAACCACCAGCCCCCACGGAGATCTCCGTCACCGGCCCGAGCCCGAGCTCGGTGCCCGATCGCGCCACCTGCGAGGCCGCGCTCCCGATGAGGTACCGCTTCACGCGCAGCGAGCGGATCTCGTCCACGAGGTCCACGAGTTCCACGAGCATGTCCGCCTCGAGGGCGGTACCGCGGAGGATGAGCTGGTTGCCGTTGCCGATAAAGAGTCGCGACCCGAGGTTCGAGAACGAACCCGCCGAGCCGCCCGTGGCGCCCGGCGCTTGCGTCACTCTGGGCACGCCCCCCGCCTGGTTCCCGAGCACGCCCTCGCCGACGAGCGTCAGGATGCGGTCCCGAGCGTACGTCGCCGACACCTGCATCACGTCGAAGCCGAAGAGCTGCTGGTTGTTGTTCAGGTCCGTCAAGTCATCGATGAGCCGCTGCACCGTGTCCAGTGTCCGCGGCGTCGCGGTCACGATGAGCACGCCAAGGTCATCCAGCGCCGTGAATCGGGTCCCCGCAACGCCCGCGCTCTGCCCGAGCTGCTGCACGATCGTTGCTTGCAACGCAGAGGGCGAGAGCATCGGTGTCGGGAAGATCCGCGTCGTCTCGCTCCCCACCGGGATCGCCGACGACTGTCGCACCACGTAGGTGCTCGACGCATCATCGAAGACCAAGGAGAGGTTGTTGTCCTCGAGGATCGAGCGCGTCAGCGGCAGGAGCTGGTCCACCGGGATCTTCACCGGCGCATAGAACGTCACGGTGGAGGACGGGATCGTCACGCTCCGCACCGTGAGCCCGAGCGCACGGCTCACGTAATCAAGGAACGCCGACAGCTCTACGGGGCCCGCGAAGTTGATCGAGATCTCGCCGTTGTCATCGATGAGCGACCCGACCGAACTCCCCGCCCCGGGCTGTGCGACGTTACGGGCGGGCTGACCGGGGCGCCCCTCGGCGCTGACCGAGGGGGGGTTGGCGGCCTGCTCCGTGGCACGCTGCTGGGCCTCGCGAGCCTGGATCAACTGACGCTGACGCTCTGTCAGCTGCTCATTGTTGTCCTGCCCCGGCTGGACGCGCTGCTGTGTGTCGCGTGCTCGCGACGGACGCGAAGGTTGATCCTGCGCAGACGCGAACCCCTCTGGGAGTCCGCACAGGCACACGAGCGCCACAGCGATCACCCCCGCACTGCGACCGTTCCGATTCGTGTGTCGTTGTCCCGATCCTTGGGTATTCACGCTCGTCGTCTCCTTTCGGGGTTACGACGCAACATCGGCCGTCCTGTGCCTTGGGCGTCAGGATAGCATCGACCGCATGCGCGTCGTCAGCCTCATACCGTTGGCCACCGAGATCCTCGGACTCCTCGGCGCCTCGTCCTCACTCGTCGGGCGGTCGCACCAGTGCGACCACCCCCCCGAGGCCGCCCACACGCCGATCCTCACGGACCAGCGGACGGCCTACACGTCCCCCAGCGACGTCGATCGGCAGGTCAGCCGATCCGTGTCCCTGGGCCAAAGTCTCTACCACCTCGACTCCGACCGGCTGCGAACCCTCGCCCCGGATCTCGTGATCACGCAGGCCCTCTGCGAGGTCTGCTCCATCGACCTGGACACCGTCCGGTCGGCCGTCCGAGAACTCGACCCCGAACCGGTGCTCCTCACCCTGCACCCCGAATCGATGGAGGACCTGTACGACGACATCATGCGCATCGGCGCCGCCCTGGGGTGCGAATCGCGTGCTCAGCACGAGGTCGTCCGTCTCCGCGAGCGGTTCCACGAGGCCGCCGACTACGTGAATCCGTACACCGAGCCCGTCAACACGCTCTTCCTGGAGTGGACCGACCCGCCCTTCGTCGGCGGGCACTGGACCGTCCAGCTCCTCGAACGCGCCGGCGCCAGCCACCCGCTGAACCCCACCGCCCCCCTCCCCGGTGCCGGCTCGGGAGCAGGCGCCCAAGGGGCCCACCGCATCGCCGGCAAATCCGTCCGCGTCACGCCCGACGAGATTGTCGATGCCGCACCCCAGGCGATCATCATCTGCCCGTGCGGCGTCCCCCTGGACCGTGTCCACGACGAGGCCGACGCCCTCGCGGAACTCGACTGGTTCCGTTCGCTCCCCGCCTTCGACGCCGGGCGCATCGCCCTTGTGGACGGCAACCAGATGTTCAACCGTCCGGGCCCCCGGCTGGTAGACGCCTTCCGCTGGCTCGTCGGCTGGCTCAACGACGTCGAGCACCTCATGCCGGAGGAATTCCCGTGGTCACCCTACGAATCACGCTGATCGCCCTCGCCAGCACGCTCACCGGCTGCGTTTCGACGCCGCCCGCCGAGACCACTCGAGACGACTCGCTACGCCTCGAGGTCCTCGCATGGACGCTCATCCCCGCCGAACACGACACCTTCGGCACGGTCGGGGGAATCAGCGGTGCGCTCTTCCGCCCGCACGCGTTCTACGACAACGACGCCCGGGGCTGGGCCGAATCGCCCCTCGATGACGACAACCGTGCGCCCCTCGAGCTCGTGAGCGACGAGCCGGGTAACAGCCGCACACTGATCGGCGGGCTCTCGCTCCGAAGAACCGGCGACACCTACGGGCTCGACATCGACCTCGACTACGAGCGTTCCCTCGACTGGGCCGGAGCGACCGACGCCGAGGGCATCGCTCGCGCGCCGCTGCCGCAATACGCGCCCCTCAGGCGAGGCGAGTTCTTCGCCTGCGTCTTCGAATCACCCCCCAGCGTGTGCGTCGTCGAGTACTCGCCCCCCCACCGCTGGCAGGTCCGTTACCACCAGCCCACGCTCCCCGAGACGATCGCCGCGCGGATGCGCCCCAACCGCGCCTTCGAGTCCGTCGCGTACGCCAGCGACGGCACCCTCTGGGTCGCTACCGAATCCGCCCTCACCACCGACGGCGAGGAGCCGACCAGCCGCAAGGGCGCCCTCTGCACCGTGCTCACCGGCGACCACCAGGAGCTCCACGAGACGTTCTTCTACGAAACCGACCCCAAACCGGCGCACCTGGGCCCGACGTTCTCGATCCACTCCCTCGCGGAGTTCGAGGCCCTGCCAGACGGACGCCTGCTCACCCTCGAGCGCTCCCTCACGCTCCCCGCTGGTTACTCCGTCAAGCTCTTCGTCATCGATGGCACGACGGACGAGCGGCGCATCGCCCGCCTCCCGATCCTCGACAAGAAGCTCGTCGTCGATCTCGGCACCCTCGCACGCGACGCGGGCGTCCCGTGGATCGGCAACTTGGAAGCGCTCGCGCTGGGCCCCTCTGTCGCGTCCCTCACCGGCGACGAGAACGAAGAGGGCCGCCTGCTGCTCGTCGTCGCGGACGACAACTTCGGCACCGACATCCAGCGCACCGGCACGCAGGTGATCGCGCTGCGCATCGTCGTGGCGCGCGGATTCTGAATGGGCCCGGTGGGACTCGAACCCACACTCGGGTTACCCCGAAGCGGATTTTAAATCCGCTGCGTCTGCCGATTCCGCCACGGGCCCTTCGCGCTCAGTCTACCGCTCGGCACGGCGTTCGAGCGCTCGGCGCATCAGCGGCTCTAACCGTCGCAGGTCCGCCTCGATCCTCTGCGCTTTCTCCGGGCTTGTCGTGTGGCACCAGAAGACCACGCCTTGGGCCCCCATCTCCTCGGGCTCGAGCAGCATCGACTCCGCGTCGAGGTCGTTGATGGAGTCGCCGCCGTAGGTGGCGTTGAACTGGCCGTGGTACTCCGTGCGCACGAAGACGTATACCGGCTGCCCGTCCGTCGCGTATCGATTCGATAGATCGATCTGTTTGCGCACCCAGCCTCGATAGTTTTCAACGGGCGCTTGATCCTGATTCTGCGCCGCGCCTTGAACGGAGAACTTCACGGGGTACGCACCCGGCAACATCACGTCGAAGAGGCCAGTCAACCACTCGAACTCCTCCATCTCAAACTTCTTCGCCGGGTAGTAGTACATCCCCCACTGCGCTTGGGGGCGCATCTGGCGACACATGCCGAGCGTGACAGTCATGAACCGCTTGGACGCCTCGTCGTACGCCTCCCTGCTGGCGCGTTCGAGCTCATCGCCCTGGAGCGAGGGATTCGCCTGGCGGAGCCGATCGCGCACCATCTCGCGGTACTCCTCAGCGGTGTGCCGCCACAGGATGTCGCGCGCCTCGTAGTCGATCACCGCGAGCCCGTCGAACATCGCGTTCGGGATCAAACGATCGATGTCCTTGCGCAGCTCGCGGATGTGCGCCACCATGTCCAGGCCCACGGGCACGCCGCCGTTCTGGAGGTGGCCCTGCCAGATGTACGGGTACAGACCGAATTGGCTCTCGTAGCACATGACCACGTCGTCTCGAACGGGCAGACCGCGCGTGTCGATCGCCTGCCCGTGCTCCCCGGACCGCGCGATCCAGATCGTGAAGTCGTCCGCCGGCTCCGCCTCGGGCACCTCGCGTTCCGGACGCGCGCCGGTCGTCTCCCCCGGGCGCGCCGGCTCCGGCTCGCGGATGTCCCACCCCCGTCCCAAGCCGCACGAAGCGGTCACGCCCAGAAGGAGCGTCAGCAGCCCCAGCGTCATCATCCCGGCGTGCATCGCACCCCGCCGAGATTGCCCCCCTAATTCGGTGGCTGATCTGTGCGCTCTGTTCATAGTCCAATTCCTCCTCGATGGCGTCTCCTGAACGCCCGCCTGGGCGGATCGGTCTGATCGATAGGGCAACGGTACCCAACCGTCCAAGTTCCGTCCGAAGCGCGCTCGGGTACGAACACGCGTTGACCCGACATCGTTCTACAGCATCGGGCAGCCCGAGAGGCGGTGCGTCCGCACAGGCAGCGATCGAGAGACCCCCGCACAGACCCATGTTTGAATTCCTCAAAGACATCCCGCCCGCGGTGCTCTTCTTCGGCGCGGTCGGTGCCATCGTGATCGCTTCGGGCATCCTGGCCAACCTGCGCTGGGCCCTGGTCGCCTGCGCGATCATGCTCTTTGCGAGCAGCGTCAGCTACTCCGTGGACCCCTTCACCGACAAGCTGATCCCAACGCTGTTCACCCCCCTCCAGCTCTACCGAAACTTCATCTTCATGTTCGGAGGTGGTCTCTGCTACCTCGCGATCGCCTCCCACCTTGGCAAGTTCAACGCCTCGACGTTCAACCCAGCGGGCATCCTCCTGATCGCGATCGCGTTCTACGCGGGGTGCGTCCGCATCCTGGCGGGGCATACCGACGTCGGCCTGCTCTCCATCGCGCTCGCGTTTCTCTCCATCGTGCCGCTGGTCTTCGTGCTGCCCAATCTCATCCAGCGGCGAGAGCAGGCCTACACGCTCATGCGATGGGTCCTGCTCGTGATGGGTATCTGGATCATCATCAACACCGTGCAGTTCCTGGTCAATCCGAGCGTGCTCTACCCCGCAGACTCGGGGCGCTTCCAGGGCCTGACCGGCAACCCTCAGTTCGCCGCCGTCTTGTTCGCCTTCTCGAGCATCATGTGTACGTGGGTCGCCGTGAATGACCCTTCCAAGATCGTCCGTATGTTCGCGATCGCGAGCGCCTCCGCTCTCATCATCTGTATCGCGTGGTCCGGATCACGCACCGGCGCAGGGATGTTCGTCATCGGGGCGATGATCATCCTCGCCTCCCGAGTCGGGCAGCTCGTCCTGCTCGCCCCGTTCGCGCTCGGATTCGCCTACTTCTTCCTGACGTTCGTGATCGGCGATGTCGTCAACATCGACACCTCCCGCCTTACCTCGACCCAGAACACCCGCTCCGGTTCGTTCGCGGCCCAGATCCAGACATTCCTCGCCAACCCCCTCTTCGGCACCGGCAACCCCAACGAGGCCGGTGCCTCGGAGAACAGCTACTTCCTCGCGCTGTCCGCCTACGGCATCTTCATGGGCGTGCTCGTCTTCTCACTCTTGGGCGTCTGCGCGAACATGGCCCTCAAGCTCTTCCGCAGGCGCAAGAACGAGGACAAGCTCGGCAAGGCCCTCACAGACCTCGCGATGGCGGGTATCGCGATGTTCTTCGCGGGTGCCTTCCTCGAGGGCTACATGATGTCGCGCGTCCACTCCGCGACCGTCTTCCTCATCATCGTCACCGCGATCGGCAAGCGCCTGCTCGATACCGCACCCGCCCACGACGCGATCGAAGCACACGACGGCGCGCTGCGCGAGTCATCCGAAGACGCCTACGAGGACGAGGCGTACGCCGACCAGTGGCAACCGCCCCAAGAGAACGTGTGGGACCCCGCTGAGGACTGGCAGGAACCCGTGTACGCACTCACCGAGTACGCGGACTACGCCGAAGAAGAGCCCCGCTAAGAGGCCTTCACCCTCGCGTACATCGCATCGATCCGGTCCACGATCCGTGTCCAGTCGAACGTCTCCTCCGCCCACACACGCCCGCGGGCACCCATCGCCCGCAGCGCGTCGCGGTCGGTGAGCATCTCGCGCAGCGCATCCGCGATCTCGTCCACTTCGCACCGCGTCGCACGGCCGACCCCCGCCTCCACGACGTCCTGGAAGATGTTCACCTGATCGGAGATGAGCGCCGGCGTCCCCGCCGCGAGCGCCTCGACGACAGCGACCCCGAAGTTCTCCTGATAGCTCGGCAGGCAGAAGAGATCGGCGTCCACCACCGGGGCGAACCGCTCGGCGCCCTGGATCATCCCCGTAAAGACCACGCGGTCGCCGATCCCGAGCCCCGCCGCTTCCGCTCTGAGTGACGCCACGTACCCCTCCTCGCCCGGGCCGACCAGCACCAGCACCGCGTCCTCAGGGGCACCCTTCGCGAACGCCGGCAGCAGTAGGTCCAGCCCCTTCTTCTGATGCACACGGCTGAAAAACACCACCAGCGGCCGATCACCAATACCGCTTGAAGCGCGGTACGACCCTCGCTCGGGCAGCGCCTCGAACTCCGCCCACTCCACGCCGTTTGGGATCACAAACGGCTTGGGCGAGAGTCCCATCGGCTTCACCAAGTCCCGCTCGGTCGTCGTCGTGAAATGCATCCCCTGCGCGCCGTTGATGTCGCGCCGCCCGCGCAGCGCGAGGAACGCGCGCTTCTTGAGTGTCCCGCTCATGGACATCACCGCAGGGTCCAGCATGCCGCACGGGCGGAAGACGTAGGGCACCCCGCGCTTCCGGAACACGCCCGACCCCAAGTGCGGCAGCGCCTGCCACAGCCCGTGGATATGCCCGACATCGGGCGCGCCCGAGGACATCCCGTCGTCCATCAACGACCGCACCACCCCACGCGCCCGTGCGAGGCCCACCGGCGTCGTCGGGTGCACGAGGCGCACCCCCGCCTTCTCCAGACGAGGGCGCACCGTCTCCACGCGATCGGGCGTGTCCAGTGTCACGATCGTCACGTCATGCCCAAGCGCCGCCTGCGCGGGCGAGAGGCGCGCCAGCACGTTCGCCGGCCCGCCCGTCGCGGGATCAACGCTGCTGCACAGGTGCAGGATCTTCATGCCTGTCGCCCTTCCGTGGCGGGGCGTGGGCTCAGGCCTTCGTCGCCCACTCGATCAGCACGTCGGCGACCTCGGGGCGCGTGAACTCCGCGGGCGGACGCTCGCCGGCCGCCAGCAACTCACGCACCTTGGTGCCGCTCAAGAAGATCTGATCACCCTTGATCTTCGGGAACGTCTTGCCCGACACCATGCCCTGGGCCTTGTTGCTCCAGGCGGCGTGCTCAAACTTCAGGGGCTCGATCGCGATGTCGTCCATGTCGAGCTCATCGAAGATGTTCTGCGCGTCGTAGGTGCCGTAATAGTCGCCAACGCCCGCGTGATCCCGCCCGACGATGAAGTGCGTCGCGCCGTAGTTCTTGCGGACGAGCGCGTGCAGGATCGCCTCGCGGGGCCCGGCGTACCGCATCGCACCGGGCATCACCGAGAGCATCGTGTGGTCGGGGTGGAAGTACTCATCGATCAGGATCTGGTAGCAGTTCATGCGCACATCCGCGGGGATGTCGCCCGGCTTCGTCTCGCCCACCAGCGGGTGGATGAGGATGCCGTCGGTGATCTCCTGCGAGCACTTGCAGAGGTACTCGTGCGCGCGGTGGATCGGGTTGCGCGTCTGGAACGCCGAGACCGTCTTCCAGCCCTTGGACGCGAACTCCGCGCGCGTCTGCGCGGGCGTCAGGCGGTGTTCGAGGAACGCCTCGGGGCCGTCCGGATCGACACAGACCTGAAGGACCTCCACCGGGCCGCCCAGGCACACGTCGCCCTCCTCCATCACCTGCTTCACGCCCGGGTGCGCCTCGTCCTCGGTGCCAAAGACGTGGGGGATCTCGAGCTTCTTGTTGTGCGCGTAGACCTCGTGAACGGTCATGATGCCCTGCAGAGTCCCGTTCGGGGCGTACAGCGCGACGCGGTCGTGCACGCTGGGGGCCCCGGCCTTGTCCACCGCGAGGAGGATGGGGATGGGCCAGTGGTGCCCGCTGGTGAGCTTCATGTCCGTGCAGACGCTCTTGAACTCCGCCTCTCCCATGAACCCCTCGATGGGGCTGAAGGCGCCGATGCCGATCATCTCGAGGTCGCAGGACTGCTTGGCCGAGAGATCGATCCGCGTCAGCGATGACGCCTCGTCGATCGCCCGCTCCCGATCGGCCCCGGTGACCACGCGATCGACCAGCACACCGCCGTGAGGGGGGATCAACGCGCTCGTAGCGGCGACGTTCGGGGATGTGGTCACAGTTGTCATCACGATGCTCCGATCATTGATAGGGATTGCGCCGTACGCCCCACTGAGGCCGCCACGCCAGACCTCCAACCATAGCGGATCCGCCCGCGTTGTCCGCCGCCATCTGACCAAGAGCCACGAGTACCATCCGCCCCGTGCCCGACCGCCCCACCCCAACCCAGCACGAACCCATCGAGGGCTTCCCCGCCCCCACCCTCGAAGGCGGGCCCGGGCGGTCGTTCCAGCGGTTCGACCGCAACAACCCGAATCCCTACCCCGCGAGCGATTACGCCCGGCGCATCCTCTGGTCCTTCGTCTACGCCCTGCTCTTCCGCCCCACACCCAACCGCCTCTACGCCTGGCGCCGCTGGCTGCTCATCCGCTTCGGTGCGAAGATGGGCACCCAGTCCAAGGTCCGCCCCAAGGCCCGCATCAAGCACCCGTGGCTGCTCGCGATGGGCGAGTATGCGACGCTGGACAACAACGTGGAGATCTACAACCTGGGCCCCGTCACCATCGGTGCCCACAGCTGTCTCTCGCAGGACGCCTATGTCTGCGCAGGCACCCACGACCACAGCGACCCCGCCTTCGCACTGATCCGCCCCCCCGTCACCATCGGCGACGGCGTCTGGGTCGCCGCCGGGGCCTTCATCGGACCGAACGTCCGCGTCGGCGACAACGCCATCGTCGGCGCCCGGGCCGTCGTCATGAAGAACGTCGAAGCGGGCACCATCGTCAGCGGCAACCCCGCCCGGCTCGTGAGAGAACGGGACAGATCGAACAACCGCGAGTCTTCCTAGCGCCCCCCCACCAACACCCCTTCAACCGCCGAGTACGTCAGCATGCGCATCACCATCGTCATGGGTCCGTTCCTACCGCTCCCCCCCGGGCCGGGCGGTGCCGTCGAGCGGATCTGGCTCGGGCTCGCCGAGCGCTTCGCCGAGGCCGGTCACGAAGTGACCGTTCTGTCGCGCACGTGGGAAGGGTTGAACAACGACGAGACGATCAATGGCGTGCATCATCGGCGTCTCACCGCATGGCGATCGACGGGCAATATCGCGTTCGACCTCGTGAAGGATTTTCTGTATTCGCTGCGCATCCGGCGCGAGGTCCGCGACAGCGACATCACGGTGACCAACGTCTTCTGGCTCCCAGCGTTCCTGTCGAAGCGCAATGCAGGCAAGATCGTGGTCAACGTCAACCGATTCCCCAAACGACAGATTTGGCTCTACCGTCGGACCGCTTGGCTCGCGGTGAGCTCGCAGGCGGTACAGGAGGCTGTCCTCGAACAGACACCCAGCGTCGAACGTATCACGAGCGTGCTCTCCAACCCGATCGAGTGCGACGTCTTCGTGCCGGGGCCGCCCACGCCTCCCAAGGAAACCAAGACCATTCTGTACACCGGGCGTGTGCATCCGGAAAAGGGGATCGATCTCCTGATCGACGCCTTCGCGAAGATCTCAACCCAACGAGACGATGTCACGCTCCGGATCATGGGACCGTGGACCACCGAACGCGGCGGAGGTGGACAAGAGTTCGTGGATGAACTCAAGCGTCGGTCGGGGGACGCCCCCGTCGAATTCTGCGAACCCATCTATGGCCGAGAAGCCCTCGCCAGCGAGCTGCGAAGCGCTGATGTGTACGCCTATCCCTCCTGCGCCGACAAAGGGGAATCCTTCGGCGTCGCACCGGTCGAAGCGATGGCCTGCGGCACGCCGCCCGTCGTCTCTGGGCTCGCCTGCTTCAGAGACTTCATCGAGGACGGTGTCAACGGCCTCGTCTTTCAGCATCGCGATCCCGACGCCGTCGATCAACTCGCAGAACGGCTCACGAGGCTTCTCGATGACCCCGAACTTCGCAAGAGACTCGGTGACGCGGGGGCTGAGCGTGCGAAAGAATTTTCATACGACCACATCGCCTCATTCGCACTCAAGCGATTCGAACACCTTGTGGCTCAATCATGAACAATTCCACAAACCGCGTCACAACCGAAACCCCGCCCGTCAAAAACGCGAAAGCCGCGTTCGAGACCAAGCACCAAGACACGCGCGTCGAATCCCCTTGGTCGCTCGCGCACCGGATCAAGACGCTGGTGTGGGTCGTCGTCTGCACGCTGCTCTTTCGACCAACGCCCAAGCCGCTGTACCCGTGGCGCGTCTTCCTGCTTCGCCTCTTCGGTGCATGTGTCGAAGGCAAACCCTTCGTGGACGCCTCCGCCACCATCAAGTACCCGTGGCACCTCACCATCAAGGACCGCGCCTGCATCGGTCCCAAGGCCGATATCTACAACCTCGCCCACATCACCCTCGAACCCGGCTGCGTCGTGGCGCAGCAGGTCTACCTCTGCACCGGCACCCACGACCTCGACGACCCCAACTTCCCCCTGGTCACCGCGCCCATCACCATCGGTGAGAACGCCTTTATCGGCGTCCGGGCCCTGCTCATGCCCGGCGTGAGCGTGGGGACCGGCGGCGTGGTCGGAGGCGGCGCAGTCGTCACCAAGAGCGTCCCCGACTGGACCATCGTCGGCGGCAACCCCGCCAAGCCCATCAAAGAGCGCACGCCGATCGAGGGATTCGGCGACCCCGTCTGATCGGCGCGGGACACCGTTGACCGTGCTCACGCACCGGGTACATTCGCGGCATGATCCGACGCCTCGCTCCCCTCGCGCTCGTGACCCCGATCCTCTTTGCGTGTTCCGAGGACGCCCCGCCCGCTGGTTCCGAGGCCGCAACCCCGGATGCCCTCGCGGCCATCGACGTCGAAGCGATGTATGAGCCCCCGCCCGTCCTCTGCGACTGCGAGCTCTCCTCGTGGGTCGTCGTGGGGCGTGGGCGTCACCTGCACCTGGACATCGACTGCCCCGAGGAATTCGACCATCTGGACGGGCGCATCGAGTTCACGTCCGCGGCCCTCCGTTTCGGCTTCGACGGCGCGCTCCTGGAGCCGGGCGTTGCGCCGCGTCTCACGCGGATGACACCCGGGGGCCGCCTCTACTCCCCCAGCTCGGAACCCAGACCCCGCAGCGAGGCGACGTACGAGATCACCGCCCGGACCGCCGCCTGGCTGCAGCGTGACATCGCCTTCAGCGAGCCCTACATCCTGCTCGGCTCGAACTCCAACGCCGCGATGCGGGCGCTGCTCCAGTCCGCGGGCCTGGAGGTCCCCGAGAGCGTCCTCAACGCGCGCGGCATGCTGGGCGAATTCCCGGGCATCGACCAATCACCGGGGAGCGAGCTCACCAGCGATCAGTGGCCCGGCGCGGGCCTCCCGAACGGGCCCCGCACGATCGAGGGCCCGCTCCCCGGGGGGTGGCTCGAACTGGGCGAGATCCTGCCCTTCCCGCTGCTGATGCGTCCTGACGAGTAGTGCTCGCCCCGACGCCGTGCGAGGGTCGCCCGCGGATACACTGGTCCGCCACACGCCCGGGGCGTGTCCGCGGATCCTCAAGGAGTCTCATCATGCCCTCATCACGTGCGACCACCGAGCGCCTCCGCACGCTCGCCAAGCTCCACATGGTGCAGCCCGCCTACACCGCCGCG
>JAJDDE010000171.1 GCA_029260475.1 Phycisphaerales bacterium
CGAGTGCGACGCCATCCTCAAAGCCACCAAGGTGGACGGCGTCTACACCGCCGACCCCAAAAAAGACCCCACCGCCACCCGCTACGACCTCCTGACCTTCAAAGAAGCGGTGGACCAGAAGCTCGGCGTCATGGACCTCACCGCCCTCACCATGTGCGAGGAGAACAACGTCCCGGTGGTGGTCTTCGATTTCCGGGAGCCGGGGAACGTGGCGCGGGCGGTCAGGGGTGAGGATGTGGGGACTGTGGTGAGCGTCTGACACGGCGCACCGTCTTTCAAGCTCCGCTCAGACCTGATCCCACGCCCATATCTGCATCGCGGTGGTTCGATCGAGCGTGTGACCGCTCACTTTCAGCGTGAGCAAGACGCGCCCTCGGTGATGCGCTTCATGAGCGACGAAGTAGCTCAGTGTTGTGAACAGCCCCCTCTTGAACCCACGCCGCTTCGGTTCACCCGCTTGGATACCCAGCAGCATGGATCGGATGGCGGCGTCTGAAGCCTTGAGTGCCTTCCGAACGACCACCTTGCTCGGCTGTGCGCCGGGATCGAGCTTCTCGATGCCCTCCGCGAGGTCCTTGGCACGCTTCTCCAAGTGCGCAAGGCGCAGGTTGTGGACGTGCGCAAACTCGCCAGCAACCCCGCGCCCGCCGCGTTTCGAGAGCGTGCAGTGCCAGCCCTCGGTGCCCACGGCCTCGAGCACGAGATGGTTGATACGACAATTCGCGTCCCAGGCCTCGGTGAGTTCTGTGGTGACCGGCATGGGAAAGATGGTATCGCCGGGTGCCCAGCACTGAGGATGGGCATGGAGAACGGCGTGCCGGTGGTGGTGTTTGGTGTCAGGGAGCCGGGGAATGTGGCGCGAGCGGTGCGGGGGGAGGATGTGGGGACGGTGGTGAGTGCCTGACAACTCCACAATGATGAACGATTCATTTGGCAGGAAGTCAGTTGCGGCCAATCCGTCACACGGCATGCATTTATCTGTATTTGCTCAGATCATCATGGACATTGTCGTGTCGATGCGGTAGGGTACAATTAGAATTGGCCGATCTGGTATGGGATTAGTAATAAATAGTTGCGGAGAAATGAGATGTCACGTTTAACGAATGGCAACTGGATATTGACGGGCGTTCTCGTGTTAGTCGCAGGAACAGCCGTAACAGTCGCACAACTGAACCCACCCCCCGGCCCGGTCCAAGAGACGTCACCCTCCCTAGGAGATCTTTCTTCCCAGGTTCAGTCAATCAATGGAAGCCTCTCCATGATGTCGAGTGAGGCTGGCCTTTGTTACGACTGCCCTCCTCCGGGTGGTTTTCGTTCTCTAGAATTAGACCTTCCAGGCGGTGGCGGTGGAAGCTTGATTACTGGCCCTGGAATCATCCACCAGATCATTTATGCACCGCGCAGTTCAGGCACTGGCTCTACAATGGACCGAAGAGTGTCACTGCTCGACAATGGCGTTCCATTATTTGAATTCAGTGAGGATTTCGCCACAACCATGACCGGGAATCGAATTTCCCTTGACATTAGATTTAATACTGTAATCGACATCACGGCACAAGGTGAAAACGGCGCTTCAAGCCCACAAGGATCAATAATTTTGCTGTATTCACTACTTGGAGATTACTAGGCTGCCTCTGACAACTCTATTAGGGGAAGTGTCGTCTGCCGGACTCGAACTCGCCTATCGCCGGGTTTCGGATGCCACTGGTGGCTTGCCCACCTGTGCCAAATCGCGGACGCCCAACACACTGGTGGATAAACCACCAGTGGCACCCAACCACGTTGGCACCACCTCTCCCCTTTCCACCCAAACCAAACCCACCCCGGGTGGCCGGGAACTGCTGCCGCAGCAGCTCCCGGAACCTGCGACACCCGAGCCTGACCTCCCCCGCCCCGGGCAACCGTCGCGAGCCAGACGTGTACATGCCAAGTGTCCACCGCCGCGCAACCCAGCGCCCTTGGAGGTCACACAGGAGGCCGTCGATGCTCCGACACGCCCTGGCACTCGCTGCCCTGCTCTTCGTCACCGGCACCGCCAGCCAGGGCGGGGTGACCTTCCGGTTTGTGACGCCCGACGGTAGCGATGCCTCGATCAGCGGGCGGGTCCACATCGTGGACCCCGTGACCGGCTCGCTGCGCGCCTACGCCACGCTCGAGGGCGAGGGCGTGCTCCACGCCGACGCCTCGGCGTTCGACGGTTTCAGCAGCGTGCGCGTGTACCTGCCGCGCCCGGACGAGGGTGTGTTCGCCGTTGAGTTCGGGCCAACGATCGAGGGCGTGGACGAACTCCTCGCGAGCGGCATGCTCCCCGCGAACACCGGAGTCATCGTGCCGGTGCGAGGCGGTGAGGAGGGCGCGGCGTACACCCTCACGCTTCGCGATTCGATCGAGGTCCGCGGGCGCGCGGTTGATCCCTCGGGATCGCCCGTCCCCGTCAGCCCAAGGGCGTACAACGGCTACCCCGCCACCCGGAACGCGCCAGACGGCACCTTCAGCATCCACGTGCTCGCCGACTCGAAGGAGGCGCTCTTCCTGACGCCCGACCTCGCGGAGTGGACGCGCATCGAGCTCCCCGACGATCCGGGCGCGTGTGCCACGCGAGGCGTTCTCGACTTGGGCGATGTCACGGTCGGTGCGCCTGCAGCCGGTGATGCACCCAACGAGATCGGCATCACCATCACGGGCCTCGATCTCCCGGCGGCCGGCACCACGAACCAGGTCGTGCTCGCGCTCGTCCCCGTTGATGACGCCCCGCACCACCTCGGAGCCCCATCGCCCTGGATCGATCAGGCGCGTCAACGTCAGAGCGAATGCCGTGTGTCGATGAGCGCACCCGACGGTGTGTATTCCATCGTCCTGCAGCCCCCGGTCCCCACCAACACGCGAGGCGGCGTGCACACGCAGTCCGAGCAGCACCTGCGCTTCGCCGATGCACTACGCCGATACGCGAAGCGCTCGCCCCACCCGCGCGACCTCGCCCTCGCGTACGAGGCCCTCCCGACCGTGACGATCGGGTCCGGCGCGCCTCGAGAAGCGACCTTCGACCTCGTGGACGTCCGGGAGCGCCTGGACGCCTTCATGGAGGCGGTCGAGGCCCACGAGAAATAGGCGTAGCCCCGGCACTTCTGGGCGATAGAGTGAGCCAGTCGCACCGCCCACACCGGAGCTCGCCGGCATGTCTGACCCCCAAGCCCAGAAGACGCATCACGACGAGGCCCTGCGCCACACGCCCGAGCCCGGCGTGCAGGCCAAGACAGAAGCAAAGAAGACGCCCACCAGGTCCAACCCGCTGCACGCGCTGGCGGAGCTCCGGCACGACCCCGAGCAGGTCCGCGAGCTCTTCCGCAACGGCGAGTTCCCCTACAAGACCCGCATCAAGTCCAGCGTGTACGACGACCACAAGCGTGAGCTGCAGGTCGAGCTGCTGAAGGTGCAGAACTGGGTGAAGCAGTCGGGCCAGCGGATCGTGGTGCTGTTCGAGGGGCGCGACGCCGCGGGCAAGGGGGGGACGATCAAGCGGTTCATGGAGCACCTGAACCCGCGTGGTGCGCGCGTCGTGGCTCTGGAGAAGCCCACGGAGCAGGAGCTCGGGCAGTGGTACTTCCAGCGGTACGTGAAGCACCTGCCCACGCGGGGCGAGATGGTCTTCTTCGATCGCTCCTGGTACAACCGCGCCGGCGTGGAGCGCGTGATGGGCTTCTGCGACTCGCTGCAGTACCTCGAGTTCATGCGCCAGGCCCCCGAGTTCGAGCGCATGCTGGTGCGCTCGGGCATCCGCCTGTTCAAGTACTGGTTCAGCGTGACGCGCCAGGAGCAGGAGCGCCGCTTCGATGCGCGCGAACGCGACCCGCTCAAGCAGTGGAAGCTCAGCCCCATCGACACCGCATCGCGCAACAAGTGGGACGAGTACACCAAGGCGAAAGAGGCGATGTACTTCTACACCGACACCGCCGATGCCCCGTGGACGATCATCAAGGCCGACGACAAGAAACGCGCCCGCCTCAACTGCATGCAGCACTTCCTCTCGCAACTGGACTACCCGGGCAAGGACACGCACGTCGTCCACGGCCCCGACCCGCTGGTCGTCGGCCACCCCCCTCAGGCGATCGATACGGACGATTTCCTCACCGACTGAAGCGGACTGCGAGCGCCAATCTCGGGTGATCGCCCTTGGACCCCCTGCAAAATGGAATACCCTTCGTGGAACGGGCCTGTCCCGAGCCCCGCCCCGAACCCCTGGAGGCCCCCATGCGCACACTCCTCGCCCTCGCGCTCTGCGCGACCGCCGCCCACGCCGAGAACCCCGTTGAACTCGGTGCCGTCGAGTGGACGACCGACCTGAGCGCCGCTCAGGAGGTCTCCGCGGAGACGGGTCGCCCGGTCTTCGTGCTCTTCCAGGAGGTGCCGGGCTGTCAGGGCTGCCAGGAGTTCGGCTCGGGCCCGCTGGAGCACCCGCTGCTCGTCGAGGCGATCGAGACGCTCTTCGTGCCCGTCTCGGTGAACAACCGAGGCAACACTGCGAAGGACAAGGAACTCCTCGCGCGATTTGAGGAGCCGTATCTGAACTACCCCGTGGTGCGTTTCCTTGATGCCGACGCCATCGACGTGATCGAGCGCAAGGACCGGGTGTACTCCAACGGCGCGCTGTCGGCCCGGATGATCGAGGCGCTCGAGCAGCGGGACGCCGAGGTGCCCGAGTACCTCCGCCTCTTCGCGCTCGAGCACAGCGATCGTGCGCACGCGCAGGCGACCTTCCAGATGCACTGCTACTGGGAGGGCGAGGCGGCGCTCGGCGCGATCCGGGGCGTCGTGACCACACGCTCGGGATGGGCGAATGGCGCGGAGGTCGTGAGCGTGACCTACAACCCGACGGTCATCGACGAGAAGGCGCTGTACACCGTCGCCGATCGCAGCGAATGCAGCGTGGTGACCGTGCCGACCGAGAACGTGCGTGACGCCAAGGCGAGCGACCAGACCTTCGCGCTGCGGCGCACCGAGTACCGCTACGTCCCCATGACGCTGGCTCAGCGCACGAAGGTGAACAGCGCGATACGCCTGCGCGTAGACCCGGACGTCTACCTCAGCCCGCGTCAGCTCGAGCTGCTCGAACACGTCCGCACGGCGCGTACGAACAACCCCCGATCGCTCGAGAGCCTCGACGGGGTGCCCGAACCCGAGGCGTGGACGGCGCATCTGGAACGGTTAGAGAAACTGCTCGCGGGCTGAATCGCGAGCCGGCGGGTCATCCCGGAATCCGGGCTGCACGATCCAGCCGATGTCCGTTCGGGCACGCGCTATTTTTGTGACCGAAGGATGGGCTCCATGAGCTTCGATAACCCCGCCGTCCTCTTCTCGAGCATCATCATCGGCATGCTCGGCTTCGTGATGTTCATGTACGGGCGCAAGGAGCCGGACGTGCGTTACCTCGCGGCGGGCATCGCGCTGAGCGTGATCCCCTTCTTTGCGCACTCGATGCTGCTGATCTGGGGCCTCACGGGCGCCTGCGGCGCCGGGCTCTACTTCACGCGCGACATGGCGTGAGCGCCGCGCGTGTTCGGCGCATGGAGCCGCTGGCCGGAATCGAACCGGCAACCTCGAGATTACAAATCACGCGCTCTGCCAATTGAGCTACAGCGGCGTCCGCCTGCGTGCTCGCGCACGTCGCGGGGCCTACACGACGACGCCCCGACGGTGTGCCGGGGCGTCTGTGGGAGTGGGCGTAACAGGACTCGAACCTGTGACCTCGTCGATGTCAACGACGCGCGCTAGCCAACTGCGCCATACGCCCGTTTTCGTCCGCCAAGCCCCATCGGGGCCCCACGAGCGAGGCCCCAACGATAGCGGGTTGGGCTGCGAAGGCAAGCGGACGGCACCACCGCCTTCGACCGCTCAGCCGCCGTCAGGGCCATCTGCGCGGGGTGTGAGCGTGATGATCTCCACGGGCTCGCCCGGGAGCAGCGGCGTCGGCTCGCCCTTCACCCACGAAGCGTGCCCCGAGAGGAAGTCCGGGTCCGTCGGGTTCCCCGCCTGACCGCCCGGCATGTGGCACAGCCCCCGCTCCTCGTGACCCGGCGCCACCACGATGCGCACCGAGGCCCCGAAGTTTGACCCCGCGACGCGCACCGCGGGCCAATCGCCCGGCAGCGGGTCCTCCGGCGCGCTCAGCCCGGGCATCAGGTTCCCCGCGATGAGCGCGATCGGGTGTTTGATGCTCGCCTCGTTCGCCTCCGCCCACGCCGCCCGCATGCCGCCGACGTAGTGCGCCTCCGTGTTCGTCGCCACCTCACGCACCGCGTCGATCACCAAAGCGTCCCACGACGGGAAGGCCGGCGAGAGCAGGTGCTCGGGGCGCTCCTCGAGAAGACGCAGCGCGACGTCCGCGGCGTATCGCGCCCACCGGCTCGCCCCCGGATCTGCCCGGCGGACGAGCTCTTGGAACGGTGCCCACACACGGCTGCTCACCGCACGCTCGATCGAGCGGACGAGAACGTGCGACGTGTCATCGAGGTCCGCGCGTCCGGACCACTCGGTGACGACCGCTCTCGCCTTGCGCAGCAGCTCATCTTCTGTGTCCTGCGGGATGGTCGCGAGCACCAGGTCACGCCAGGCGTCGTGCCGGCGCGTGCGCGTGTCGAGCTGGAGCGCGAGCATGTCCCCCTCGTCCATACGAGGACTCTCTTCGATCACTTCCCGGATGCGGTGGGCCCGGTCGCCGCTGGGGAACCAGGTCCCGATGGGCGCGACCTGCTCGAGCGAGCCGACACGGTTGTTTGCGGTAAAGACGTACCCGGCGGCGTCGCGGATCACCCGAGGCCTCATGGCGGCGGGCAGTTCGCCGTCCCAGCCGACGCTGCCCGTTTTCCACTCTTTCGGCTCGGTGCCGTCGAAGCCGGTGCGCTTCGGCAGGTAGCCGCTCATCGTCCATCCCGTGCGCCCGTCGGCGCTGGCAATCACCACGTTCTGCGGCGCGCTCTTCCACGCCGCCGCGATGTCGAGCCCTTCTTCGAGCGTGCGCGCTTCGTGCATCGAGAAGATCGCGAAGTTGTTGGCCTCGGGCATCGCGCCCGTCCAACGCGACGCGAGGCGCGTCTCGTTGTAGTCGTTCGTCTCGACGACGGGCCCCCACTCGGAGTCCAGGACGGTGTACTCGACGGGCTCGGCGCGACCGCGGACGATGATCGTCTCGATGCGCCGGACGGGCTCGTAGTCAACGGGCAGCACGACGCGGTCCTCGAAGTCGCCGTGTACGTTGGTCATGCCCCACGCGAGGTGCCCGTTGCTGCCCATGATGACCACGGGGAACCCGGGCAGCGTGATGCCGACCGCCATGTGCCGCTCGCCATCGGCCTCCCACTCCAGCTGCGCGCGGTACCACACGTTGGGGAGTTGGAGACCCAGGTGCGGGTCGGTCGCCAGCATCGCGGCGCCGAGCCCGGTCCGCGCGCCGCCGATCGCCCAGTTGTTCGATCCGCGCGTCACGAAGCCCGGCGCGAGCGTCGGCGCGGCACCCCGCTGGTCGTCGCTGGCGGGCCACCCTTCTAGAGCACCGCGGAGATCCAGCTCATCCGCGCTCGGGATGGGCGCTCGCGGTGCTGGGCCGCCCACCATCGGGGCATCCAGCCGTCCCCCGCGCGGATGAAGAAACCCGAAGACCTCTTCGGAGAACGTCGCACGGGCCGCACCGTTCCATCGTTCGTCCCTACCGCCGTGCGAGAGCTGATCCACGAGCGTGAACGTGACGAGCACCGACGACTTCAGCGTCCAGGGTTCGGGCTCCGCGTTCACGAAGAAGTACTCGGGGGGCCTCGACGGCAGCGAGGCCAGCCCGTCGTTCACGCCGAGCGTGTACGCCTCACCGATCGTGCGCTCGGTCTCCGTGAACGACGCCATCACCTCGTCGGCGACGGCGTCGAAGTTCCACCGGCGCATCGCTTGGTCCTGCCCGAGCGTCGCTTCGCCCGCGAGCTCGGAGAGCCGGCCCGATGCGTTGCGCCGCGAGAGGTCCATCTGGAAGAACCGTTCGCGCCCGTGCAAGAAGCCCAGCGCGTACGCCGCGTCTTCCCGCGAGCCCGCGACGATCCGCGGCACATCAAGCTCGTCCAGCTCGATGGTGACGGCACGCTGGACGGGCGCCTCGTACTCCGAATTGATCTGCCCGTAGGACAGGGAGGCGAGGCATAGGAGCGAGAGGAGTGAGATCTTCATGCGGAGAAGGTAGGTCATCCGACCCACGGTGCGCGGGGCCTAGCCCCCGAAGTCCTCGGCCTGATCGCGCCCGCCAAGGTCCTCGCCCGTGAGCCAGAGGTCCATCAGTTCCGAAGGGAGTTTGATGTCTTCACCGCGGTCGTAGTACACGATCTCGCCCCCATCGATGGCGATCAGCGTCGGCGTGGTGAACCAGATGTACTTGTTGATGCCGTACGTCTCTTCGAGCTCGTTGATCTCCAGCATCACCACTTCGATGGGCTGTCCCTGCTGGGCGAAGTCGTCGCGCTCGAGTTCGATCAGCGGCTTGAACTGCTCGCAGGTGCTGCATCCTTCCTCGTGGAGGAACACGTACCCGAGTTGCTGCCCTTTGGGCGCGGACATGATCGAAACGAGTTCAGGGATCGCCAGGATGCTCTTCGGACGAGAGGCGACGGCACCGCCGGACGTATCGGTCACCGGCTCGTCGGGCTCAACCGCTGTAGACGCGCCCCCGGAGAGGGGGTTGCCCTCCTTCGCGACGATCGACTTCGGGTCGGGCCGGTCCACACCCGCCTGGTAGTAGCCGAAGCCGGCACCGCCGACGCACAGCAGCGCGGTCAGCCCGAGCACCACCTTGTTCGTGCGCGCCATGAGCAGCAGCGCGAACGACCCGAGGATGAACACGCCGTTCAGGCCGACGGTGAACCCCTTGGGGGGCGTCCAGAGATTGCCGAAGCAGCCGCAATCCAGCCCGGTGACGAGCGCGTAGCCGGAGTACCCCAGCAGCCCCGCGAAGAAGATCGCGACGAGCGACCACGCGTATTTCCAGCGGAACAAGAACGCGAGCAGCACGACGATCAGCAGCTCGATGCCCGCGACCACGTGGTCGCGCAGCAGCCCCTCGGGCCAGCCCTCGGCGCCCTTCTCGATGAGCAGCAGGTTCGGGTTCGGCCCCAGCAGCTTGCCGGCGGCGCTGAACTGCAGCACGAGACAGACCAGGAACGCAAGCGCCGTGGCGAACAGGACGTACGCGCCGCCGGGGCGCTTCTTCTCGATCGATGATCCCTCGCTCATTCTTCGCCCTCTGCAGCCGACTCGGTGACCGCTTCGTGTTCTGTGTTGTCCTGAGCCGGCGCGCCCTCGCGCACCACGCCGAGCAGCCAGATGCGCGTCTCGAACGTGCCCGGCTCGCCGGTCTTCTTCTCGATCGCGTCGGTCTTGAAGTAGAGGGGAGTCATGATGCCGCCGGCAGGGACCCCGTTGTTGGTCAGGCGGATGGTGTACATCCTGGTCGTGTCTTCGCCGAAGATCTCGGTGTGACCGAGCACCTCCGCGTCCAGGCCCGGGGTCTCCGTCCGCAGCTCCAGCGGCGTCGAATGATCATCCCGCTTGATCTGACAATCGAACTCGTAGCTCTCCCCGTGATCCAGCACGCCGATGATGGCGTGCGTGCGCACCGTGTAGACCTCGTTGCGCTGCATGAAGTACTCCAACTCGAGCCGGCTCGCGGCGGCCGTGTACAAACGCGGCGCGACGACGGGCGACTTCTTGTGGTCCGTCTCGATCAGTAGAGACGTATCAGCCGAATTCGATGGCAAGCGATACACAACATCCCACACCGTCGCCTTGCGAGCCCCGCGTGGGCTGACGGCAACGAACTCAAACTCCGCACCCTCGTTGTGGATCGCGATCGGCGCGAAGGGGCGCGCATCGGTTGCCGTCAGGCGCAGGCGCCCGGACGTACGATCCAGCCGCTTGGGCTCGACACGCACCTTCGTGGTCATGAAGCCTTCGATCACACAAGTGATCGGACGATCCCAGCCGCGGATCTTGAGCGTAAAACTCTTGCGTATCTGCCCGATGGTGCCGCGTAGGTCCACGTTCGCGCTCACCTCGACAAAGCCGCCCACGGGGATCACACGCTCGTTGATGATCGGCGCGGTGCACTTACAACTCGTCGTGAAGCCGTCGATGATCATGGGCTCACGCGTGGGGTTCACGATCCGGAAGGTCGCGTTGATCAGGTCCTCGGGCTCGATGAACCCGGCGTCGAAGACGGGCGGTTCGACACGGAGCGGAGGGAGCGGGCCTTCGGGTGTCGGGCCGGGCGGACCCGCGAGAGCGGGCGTACCGATCAGCAAGACCACAGCGAAGAGACAGGCAATCGAGCGCAAGAAATCGAGTCGCATGGCACCCCTCAGGTGAGAACACGGATCGCCGAGCGCCCGTGCAATCACACGGATCGGCGATCTCTCCACCCGAGTCTACCCACGCCCTCGCAACCGGTTCCCGATCATCCGCTCAGTCCGGATAAGGCCTGACGCACGCCCCGTCGCACTCGAGCACCCACAGGTCGCCGATCCGCCCCAGCGTGCCCTCGATCCGCACCGGCTCCGCGACGAGGTCCAGCACCTCTTCGGGCAGGACCGACGAGCCGTCCACGAGCAGCAGCGGGTACACCCACTCGCCGGTGAGGTCCCTCGTGCGCACCATCGGCGGGAGCCCACCCCGGATGCACAGCACAGCGCACGCCTTGTGCCCCTTGCCGTCGCCCGGCTTCATCGCTCCGAAGAAGCACTTGCCGTCCACGATCTCGCCGACAACATCCACGTCCGTGCGCCTCTCGGCGTGTGCGAAGCCCTCGCCCGCGACACCATCGGTCACGACGAATGCGGCGTCGCCCGTGAGCAACTCGATCATCTTCCTCCCGTCGCGCTCCAGCGGGAAGCCCTCCAGCGTTACACGCTGGCCCGCCAGCAGGCGCAGCCGCTCGTGCGCGCCGACCTTGCTGATCTCCACGATCAACAGCGTTTCACCGGCATCCGTCAGCAGCATGGGGTACGGGTCATCGATCAACCGACCGGTCCACTGTTGCGAGGCACCGGTGTTCCACACCGCCTCGCCCGGCTCGCGCATCGACCCCGCGACGACCGCCGCGAGCATCGCGAAGCCGATCGCCAGCAGCGGCACGATCACGCGGATCACACGCATGTGCGCCGCGGGGGTCTTGAGATAGCCAACGTACAGCTCGCTCATAACGCACCGCCTCGCTCGATCGTGACGCCCTGCGTGGGCGTGCCCGGCTCGTTCGCGTCCGCCTTCACGAAGACCACACCGGCATCCGTGCGCACGTCGTAGGTCGGGATCCTCTCGGTGTAGGGCGGCGGGCTCGTGCCGTCCTCCAGGTTGAACTGGTACCCGTGCCACGGGCAGGTCACGCAGCCATCCACGACCGCGCCCTCCCCCAGCGGCCCGCCCTGGTGCGGGCACACGTTGGTGATCGCCCGGACCGTGTCGCCATCGCGGTAGACCGCGACGCGATCGCCGTTCTCGAGACCGATCACCCGAGCGCGCCCCTCGGGGATCTCGCTAGCGGGTCCGACCTCAACCCATCCGTCCGCCGCGCCCTGAGCGGGCGATCGGCTGTTCTCGCGCACGCCCGCCGCGAGGTGCAGCGCCGTCAGGCCCATCACGCCCACACCGATCAGCGTCGGCAAGAGCAGGCTCTTCTCGGTCTGTAGCACGCCGAAGACCACGTGCGCAACGATCAGCGCGTACGCGACATACACCAGCGAGTGCAGCAACTTCCACCAGCGCGGCGTCAGGTTCCTCGTGAAGAAATCGTGACTCGTAGAGGCCATCAGGAAGAAAATCGCAAGCGCCCCGAAACCGAAGAGCTCGAAGGGGATCCCGGTGAGCGTCTCCGAGCCGTAGCCTCCCAGCAGAGCGATCAGCGGGTTCTGGACGCCGAACCCGCCGTAGAAACCGATGGCGATGAAGGCGTGGAGCAGGCAGACAAAGAAGAAGAGCACGCCCAGGTGACGCCGGTTGTAGAGCAGCGGCGCGAAACGGGCGTCCAGGCGGTGGAGCGGGCCGATCGCGAGGATCACGTGCAGCAGTACGAGAGCGCAGACGCCGAGCGCGCGCATCACGAGGATCGGTACCGCCACCTCGCCCGGCGCGGGGTGAAGCAGCACACCGACCGCGACGAACGCGACGATAAACACCAACAGCGCGCCCCCGGCGCACAGGTCGTACACCTTCTTGTGACGGTTCCACTGGACCGCTTGGTAGGCGACGCTCATTCGGTCACCCCGCCGTGTTCGGTGATCGTGAACGACGCCTCACCGACCGGCTGCGCGCCAAGCGCCAGCCACAGCAGCACGAGGCACGCCGGCCCGACCAGCAGCCACAGCGCGAGGTGCAGACGGCGTTGAAACCGGCTCACGCCCGCACCGCCTTGGCAACCAGCACAGGCCACACCGCGCAGCATCCGGGGAAGAGCACGATGCGTGCGCCCCAAGTCAGCGGGTTCGCGTCCACCCGTTTCACGCCAGACAGCAAGAACCACAGCGACGCGAGAGCGCCGATCGCCAGGTACCCGGCCATCACCAGCAGAACGATTGGCAACGCCTCCATCGGCGGTTCCTTCCTTCACAGGGCGTGCGGCGACCCGTAAAGACACCGCCCTTCTCCCCGATGCGCCCCCCACTGTCAAACGCAGACCCTAGCCATGACCCCGAAACGCCCGCTTAGCTTTCAGAAACAATTGAAAATCAAACGGCTAGAGCGTAGACTGCCGCCCTGCAAGGAGCCCACGATGAGCGCTGCCCCCTACGCCACACCCCCGACATTCCCGAACGCCGATGCGCTGGACCCCGGCTTCCTGCGCGACGTCTCGCAGGGGGCCGCACGCCTCTCGGGCGAGCAGGCGCTCAAGCTCTTCCGCACTGCGCCGCTGACGACGCTCGGTCGCTACGCAGACGCCCGCGCCCGCAACCTGCACGGCGACACCCTCCGCACCTACGTCATCGATCGCAACATCAACTACACCAACGTCTGCACCGCCAAGTGCACCTTCTGCGCCTTCCGGCGCAGCGGGCACGAGGCCGATGCCTACACGCTCGAGCACGACGAGATCCTCAAGAAGATCGGCGAGCTCTCGGCCATTGGTGGCACGCAGATCCTCATGCAGGGCGGCATGAACCCAGACCTGCCCCTGGAGTGGTACCTCGAGCTGTTGTCCACGATCAAGCGCACGTACCCGCATATCCACGTCCACGCCTTCAGCCCACCCGAGTTCATCGAATTCGTGAACTTCTTCGACCCGCCCGGCGCATCGATCAAGGACAAGATCCGCTGGGTGATGGTGCGGCTCAAGGAGGCGGGGCTCGACTCGCTGCCGGGCGGTGGCGGCGAGATCTTCGCGCACGCGGTCCGCGACAAGATCGGGCTCGGTAAGTGCACCGCCAGCGCATGGCTCGACTGCATGGAGGTCGCCCACGAACTCGGCATGTTCACCAGCGCCACGATGATGTTCGGGCACATCGAGGGCGTCGCCGACCGCGTACACCACATGCTCAGCGTGCGCGAGCGTCAGGACCGGGTCCTCCGCGAGGCCGCCCAACTGGGCCAGCCGCTGGGGCATTACAAGGCGTTTATCTCGTGGCCCTTCCAGCGCGAGAACACGCCCTTGGGACGCCTGCCCGAGTGGGGCCAGAAGGACCTCGCCGAGCTGAGCATGACCTTCCCCGGCGACGTCGTCGCCAACCTCGAAGGCACCGGCACCAAAGCCGACCACCCCGAGTTCGGGCGCCGCCTGCGCATGAGCGGCAGCACCGACTACCTGCGCACGCAGGCGCTCTCACGGCTCGTGCTCGACAACGTCTACTCCATCGGCGCGAGCTGGGTGACCATGGGCCCGCACATCGGGCAGGTGGCACTGCAGTACGGCGCGAACGACATGGGCTCGGTGATGATGGAGGAGAACGTGGTGTCGTCGGCCGGCACGACGTACTGCCTCGACGAGCCGGTGCTCTGCCGCCTGATCCGCGACGCGGGCTTCACGCCGGCGCAGCGCGACAACGTCTACGACATCCTCCGCGTCCACGACTCGGCGCAGTCGCCTGACCGGCTGGTGACGGACTGGAGCCAGCACCGCGCCAAGCGTCTGCACGCGCAGACGGCGGATGGGGAGAAGGCGGCGACGGTGGAGTTGACGACGAGCGTGGCGAAGGACTCCAATCCCTAAAGGCTTTTTAATTTCTATCAATAACTTATTTTGTACTGCTCCCTACCATTGTACCAAGTCACCCTTACTACATTGATCCGATCCGCCTCTTCAAGAAAACGATAAAACGCCTCGTCGTGGAACTCCATCGCCCTTAGTAATTCGCCATCAAGTTCCTCTCGCTCAGCACCCGACAAGCCCAGGAGAAGCTGACCATAGTTTCCCGCATCTAGGTTCTCGACAAGAGATGCTGAGCTCTCACGACCCGAAGCCGCAGCAAACCGTTTTGCGGTAGATATAACTGCTTCGACAGAGGACCGTAGAGCGCGAAACTCTCCGATCAGTTCACGCGGAATCTGGTCTTCTTCTATCGATTGTAAATCAGATAAGTACTCAGCGAATGCTCGGATCAACGCGATCTGAGCAGTCGCCGAATCATGCTCGACGCCACTAGCCTCAATCACATCAAATTGCTCGCCAATCCGATCGGTGGCAACCAATACTTCTTTGACACCTTCTTGATCTGTTCTCTTCGAATGTTTGGTATACCAAAATAGTGCAACGACAACGATCGTTGTGATTACGGCCACCTTAATGCAGAAACTAACAAATTTTCCTGCCGCAGCACCAATCTTGGAGTCAGCCAAAAGGTCACCCCTTTCTGAAGGGTTAGAGCCCCAGTATGTAGAAATCAGTTCCATTCCGCAATCCTGTCGCATGAATAAAGCGACCTGGGCGCACGAGCCGCCTTGCGAATACCGCCCGCGGCATCACCGACACCTCCCCCTGCCCCCAGTGCGGCAGCGAGCCGTAGCCCCCGCCGAGCGGCCTTGCGCTGCGCTCCAGACCACGGCACCCGGACGCCAGCCCCCTTCGTATAGCCTCGTGTCATGACCACGCACCACCCCGCAGCGCGTCGGCCGCAGCGTCCGCGATGGACGCGGGTGGTGCTGCACCCCTTTGTTGGCGTGGCGCTGCTCATCGCGGCGGGGTTCTATGTGCCCTTCGTGGGTCGGCGTGCGCACGTGCAGGGCAACGACCTGCTGCTGGCGGAATGGATCGAGTTCACGCCAACACCCGTATCGCGTCGCTCGCACACGGGCTCCGTAGGCAACGTCGTCCGTGGTCCGGATGGCGTAACTGCGATATTGCATCGAACCAGGACGCACCAAACGGGACTCCCGCCCGAAGTGCGCCTCGGATCCGTCAGCGCGTCAGCTCGGGAGGCACGCACGGGCCTATGGGCTCCGACGCGCGGCAGCGTACACATCGACGCCCAGTTCACACCCCGCTACCCCGCGACGCCACAGGGCAACTCACTCGCGGAGTTCCAGGGCGTCATCGCATCGATCGACGAACACCTCCGCGCGCACCCGGTCCTCGGGCGCACAGTGCCGGGCGGGTTGATCGGCTACATCCACACCACCGGCACGCCCGGCGTCCCACTGCACGACTTCTCGCAACAGTGGTCCACCCGCGGCGCGGTGCTGGAGACGCGGGTGCTGTGGTGGGGCTACGCCGAGAACGCCCTCGTGCTGCTCGGGCTGGTGTGGCTCATCCTGTGCGCCCGCGAGGCGTGGATCACCACGCCCTGGCGTGGGTTGGTGCGGAGGGAGTGGGAGTGCTGGGGGTGCGGGTACGACCTGCGGAGTCTGGATTCGCGTGAACCCTGCCCGGAGTGTGGGCGCTCGAGTTCGTGATGAAAGCGAGGACTCAGAATTCAAAATTCCAGCGCAGGCTACTGCACCCAGTGGTCGGCATGGTACTCCTTTCAAGCTCCCTTGTTTATCTAATGCTTATGGCCGGAAGGGCGAGAGCACCCGGTTGTACTCTCACGCTCGTTGAGTGGATGACCGGACCGATGGGAACCGCGCCGTTCGATGGTGCTCCCTACTACTACGGTGATCTGAAGCCCGGCACTAATGGCGGTGGGGTTGTGGTTCTGTTCGAGTCGAACAGGCAAGTGAACCCCCTCTTGAATTACACCCCGATCGGCGGACTTCATCTCGCGGTTATCGAAGGGCCCACAGGGCTTTGGTCCCCAACCCGTGCGGGTGTCAGGGTCGAAGCTGGCTACACGTCCAATGTGCCCGGAACCGTCTTCGGCAACTCACGCGCTCAGTTCGAGGACGTCGTTCACGCACTTGACGGCTATCTCAGATCGCACCGCGAACTCCGTCAAGCGGCTCCGGGCGTTCTTCTGACGTACATCCGTTTCTCCTCGAAACCGGGCGTGCCCGATCACGACTTTTCGCTCGCATGGAAGGCAGAGAACGCTGTCTTCGCCGAGAGGGTGCTGTGGTGGGGCTACGCCGAGAACGCGCTGGCGTTGCTCGGACTCGCATGGCTCATCCTGTGCGCACGCGAGGCGTGGATCACCACGCCGTGGCGTTCGCTGTACCGCAAGGACTGGCAATGCTGGACCTGCGGGTACGACCTGCGCCGCACGGATGAAGCGGCTCCCTGCCCGGAGTGCGGCGGCACCTAAAAGAACCCCACGCGGAAGCGTGGGGGTTTCGGTGTTCGCACCCCCGGGCTGCCGCCCGGGGTTCCATGATGATCAGGGCGGGTGTTAGTCCGCCGCCTCGTTGAGGCGCTTCTCGAACATCACGAGGTTGGTCATCAGCTCCGCGTCGAAGCGGAGGCCGACGATGTCGTAGTCGTGTTCGATGCCCATGTGCATCATCGGGCGCACGCGGTTAGAGCACTCGAAGCGGAGGTTCTTGTACCCCTCGGTCCGCGCCCAGTCCTCCGCGGCGTCCATGAGTTGGCTCGCGACACCGCCGCGGCGGAGGTCGGGCACGACGCCGACGAGCCAGGTGCGGTGGGTGCAGGGGCGGGACTCGTAGCCGCAATAGAAGCCGACGGCGTCGTTGTCGATGCG